>JACQUA010000125.1 GCA_016210565.1 Chloroflexota bacterium | reverse complement strand
TTCGCTCCTCTCAGGACAAGTTCTTTCGGCGTGGGGTAAGAGACGAAAGACCCTTCGCCTGCTCCTTCGCTTCGCTCAGGACTCCGGCTCAGGGTGACATTTTCGTAGCTCAAAACTCGAATGTCAAAACAGCCTGCCTTCGTCATTCGTCATTCGAATTTCATTCGTCATTCGGACTTCGGATTTCGTCATTTTTTCCCGAAAAGGACCTCGCCCCATTTTTCCCTGACCCTCTTGTGCATTTCCGGGTCATACTCCACATTCCGCTTCAGTTTGGGGTCCCATTCCACGGGCTTGCAGGCATCGATGACGCACCGGGAATTATACACCGGGAGTATCGGGACGGGCGACGTCTTCTCCTCGTAGGAGATAGCCGAATCCATGCGGTCGCTCCAGCAATACCTCACGATGTCGATCGCCCTCTGCGGGTCGGCCCTCCTCATAACGGCCCAGAGGACATCCTGGATTTTGTAAGGGTCGATATCTTCATCCACCACGATGGTGTATTTGCCCATAAAAGCGCCGGCATGACACTGGGTGGCCACGTGCCCGGCCTGCCTGGCGTGCCCCGCGTAGCTATTCTTGATCGATATGACCAGAAGGAACCGGGAGTAGTAGGCTACCCCCTTGATTCTCCGGATGCCCGCTCTCTCAAGTTGCTCCCAGATGAATCCGGCTTCAAACGGGTTGGCGACCAGTCCCTTGTCCCCCGGCGGGCGCGTTCGCGGGCTGGGAGAGACTACGGTCAGGATGGGATCGTTCCGGTGAAGGACCCGCTTAACCCTGATGACGTGTGATTCCCGTGGTTCGCTGTATCCGGTCCACTCCCCAAAGGGGCCTTCCGTCATCACGTCCCCGGGGACTATTTCTCCCTCAATGGCTATTTCAGCGCGGGCAGGGATGGGCAACCCGGTGAACTCTCCTTTTACCACTTCGATGCTTTCCTGCTTGAAATACCCGGCCAGGTCGTATTCCGTCACCCCGGCGCAGTGGGGAAGGTGACAGCGTCCGGCGATGAACATGGCCGGGTCAATGCCAACTATCGCCACCACCGGGCAACTCTTGCCCTGTTTATGGTATTCTTCCAGTATCAGGGCGGTGTCTTTGCCGTGACAAATGTATACCCCCAGCGTCGCCGGTTCGTGGACCTGCATCCGGAAGGTGCCGAAGTTCTCCTTGCCGGTAGTCGGGTCCCTGGTAATCATAACGTCGGCGGTACCCAGGTATCTGCCCCCGTCGTCCGGATGGATTTTGGGCGCCGGGAACTCCAGCACGTTGACGTCGTTCCCTTCATGAACGTTTTCCAGGATCGGCCCGTGGCTCACCCATTTCGGCGGCGTGGGCTTCAGATTCAGCAGCCGGTCCTTCCATTCCGTAGCCAGCGCATTTCCTTTGGCCTGGGTGGACATGTTGACTGCCAGAAACCAGCGCCGGATGGAAGGCCGGTCGATGTTGATTAACATCCTGTGTCCGGCCGGATAGCCGGGGAAGTTGTCGAAAAGGACGGCATCGGGAGTCATCGAGGCGATGGCGCCGGCCTCCAGGTCCCAGCTTACGCCGTCAAGTCGTTTCAGCTCCCCGATTTTATCAACCTGGTCTATGTATTCCCTTAAGTCCCTGTATGCCACGGAAAATTCTCCCAAACTTGTTTACATGTAGGGTGGGTTAAGCGCAAATGGGGTGGTGCTGATGAGGGTGGTTGCGCGAACCCACCAAGAAACACAAAACTCCAAATTCCAGGTACCAAATTCCAAACAATGCCAAGATTCCAATGGCCGATGCCAGAGCGGGTTGGCCACGGGGTCTTGATTTTGAGGCTTGAATCATTGCAATTTCTCCGAAGATGTCACCCTGAGCCGGAGCCCTGAGCGAAGCGAAGGAGCAGGCGAAGGGTCTTTCGTCCCTACCCCCTGGAAAGAACTTGTCCTGAGCGGAGCGAAGGATTCTTCGACTATCCCGATTCTATCGGGACTGCGCTCTTCTTCGCTCAGAATGACATTTTCATCGGTCATTGTTCCGGCTCGTCGGGATGGGTGATTGTTTGAAATTTTGTTATTGGAATTTTCCTATTTCCAGCAGCTTCCTGGCGTTTTCTCCCAGAATCCTGGCCGTGTCCCTTTCGGGCAGGCCCAGGCGTCTTATCACCTCCGGGTAGGTCTTCATGCGGTGATCGCCGGCGTTGGCGCCGAAGGGGGCATCGGTGGCCAGCGCCAGGCGGCCGGCGCCGAAAATCTCGTAGGCGCACCTGATAGCCCCGGGGTTATCTCCCACGGCCGTGTCGTAATAAAACTTGCCAAAAGACTTCTTCAGGGGCATCCTGGTCTCGATGCCGCGCTTCCCGGCCAACCGGGGGTGATAGGACTCCGCCATGCGGCCCCAGAAGAACGGAATCATGCCGCCGAGGTGATGGGCCACGATCTTCAGCCCGGGGAACTCGTCCATGATCCCGGAGAACACCAGGTGCGAGAGGGCCAGGGTCGTCTCGAAAGGCCAGCCGAAGACCTGCATCAGGTTATACCTGGCTTCATAGCTACGGTCGGTGCTGTTCGCCGTGCTGGCGGGGTGCAAAAACACGATGGCGCCCAGTTCGGCGGTCTTGGCCCAGAAGGGCCTGAACTCAGGGGCGCTGAGCGGCTTCCCCTTAATGTGGGTGGTGAGGCCGAATCCCTTCAGGCCGAGCTGTCTTATTGCCCGCTCCACCTCCTGAAGTCCCCCGGTCTCCAGCGCCGCCATGGACACGGTTCCGGCGCAGAGAATCCTCCCTTTCGACTCCCCGGTGATCCTGGCCATGCCGTCGTTGAAAGCGGCCACGAGTTTCAACTCGGTGTCCGGGTCCAATGACAGGTTGTTGGGGTCCACCGGCGGCATGGGGGCGACCAACTGATAGTCGATGCCGTAGCGGTCGAGCGAAGCCACCCGCTTCGGCACGTCGAACGCCCCGGTGTTTCCGGAAATCATGCCCGTCAGTTTCTCATAGCCCTGCCGGAAGGCCGGACCGCCGATAGCCAGCAAGCGGTCGAGGTCTTTCCGGTTGAGCATATGAGCATGAATATCAACGATCACTTTTCACCTTGCCCGGAAAACTGGGTGGCGCAGGCCTCCGTGCCTGCGCGGTCATTTTCACGCTTCGTGGCGAGCACTGCAAATGCTCATGGCCGTTGCCCTGAAAATAGGGGTGGCGCAGGCCTCCGTGCCTGTGGCGGCAAAGGGCATCCCTGCCTGTGTGGGCCCATTATCTTCATCCTTTGATGGTGACCGGCCGGCCAGGCATGGAAGTTTCTTATGCATGTCACCCGGTTGCTTGATCCGCACAGTGATAGCCTGACTCCATTCCACGTTCTTTCATGTGGCTGATTCTACCACATTTTCATTCTCGTGTATCCCTACGGAACATGGCAAGAACGACACAGCCCAGATATCTGCCTTGCTCATCACGCAACATTTGTCAGATTTGGGTGATGCAAACCTCATCTCCGCCACGTTTGCCAACAGGACGTGCCACATGCTCTAGAAGTAAGTCCTCGTTGCATGGGTCATTCTGCAATTACTCCGGATTGCAAACGAAAACCCCGATCCGGCGCTGAGGAAGGAGCATACCTGGAATTCAAGAAGCCTTCAGAGTTTATCGCGGGCGGGCGTTTTAATTCAGACGAATTCTCTAGACAGCTCGCCGAGACCGCCTCTGCGTTTCTCAATTCTGACGGTGGCGTTATCCTGGTTGGGGTGCAGGCTGATCCAGATGCCACTGACAAGAAAGTGGAACGCCTCAGAGACATGAAAGACTGGAACCCAGATGAAACGTTCGACCGCTGTCTCCGTATTCTTTGTGTCTCTGTGCCTTTGCCCTTTGAAAAAGGGGGATAAAGGGGGATTCTTCGCTTCTGAAATCCCTCTCAATCTCCCTTTGCCAAAGGGAGAAGGAACGCGCCAACCCCCTTTTTCAGCGTTCTCCTAGGCGACCATGCCTGACCTCTGCTCATAGCCGCGTTCAGCTCTTTCTTGAAGGCAGAGTGGTGGCGGTATTTTTGCCGGTACCGGTCTATCACATCGACGCCCTTTGATTTCATGTTGCGAGCGGCAAGCGTTTCAGCAAGGGCCACAAGTTGAGTCGCCGCTTCCCCGTAGTTCCCGCGGAGCTGCTGTCCGACGATGTGGTCCACCGTACAGCCTGTCTCTTCGGTACACCAGCGCAGATACTTGTCTTGCTCCTCTTCTGAAAGCGGAATGGACGGAAGAATCCTGCCCATTGCCCTCTCAAAGCCTTCCGCCACCGCCTGCCTGTTGTCGCTATGTCTGCTGGCGGTACCAACGGCTTCCTTCCATAACTGTTCCAGGTTCCGTGCGGAGTGCAGATCCTTCCCTCCGGAGAGAAGCGCCAGGAAAAACGGAATTGCCAGTTCTTTGATCTCATACCCATCGATCCAATCCGGTCCCTCTTTGCGGCGGCAGAGATTAAAGGCATCCTGGTGTCGACCGGCCAGCAGGTACGACTGATTCAAGAGGCTTCCGGATGCGGTTGACTCTCGTAACTCGTCCGGTTCCAGGACAGCGCGACCTTTCCGGTTTTCCCTTCTCTCCAGAAGTGAAGCTATTCTGCTAATGACCGCCTCGATTTCTTCTCCATAGCGACCTTTTGGCTTGGCCGCGGAGAGAAGGGATAGTAGATGTGAGAGAGAAGGACTGGAATAAAACGCTTCGCGCCACCCTGCCAGTTGGACCTCCGTGTCACGGAGACCCTCGCCCGCCCGGACCATCCCTTCAGCAATCTCGGCGCGCACGGCACGGTCTCTGGCGACATTGGCAAGTCCCTCTCTCGCAGCTTGAAGCATCGCGGGGAAGTCCCCGTCCTTCTCCAAAGCTTTGATCCAATCAACATAGGCCCTGGGGTAGCGACTGCCTTCTTCACGGGCCAACTTCGCGATAGCCGCGGCGCCGCCGGACAACATAACTGAGTGCCAATCCTGTGAAATCTTGTGGTTGCATTGACAAGAGTTACCCACGCGGGGTCTGGAGCCAGCGCTCGCAGGCACGGTGGCCTGCGGTACCGGCTGGTCACTCGTCATTCGGATTTCGTTATCTCGCACGGTGGGTTCGCGCAGCCCTCCCTCCCCACATCACCCCGACTGCGCTTAACCCACCCTACCTTCTGTCGGCAGCTTTGCCGGAATCCGGGCATATTCTTTCGGCTTTACCGGATACCGGTACAGGGGCACCGGGACTTTCCTGGTGGCAATCCTCCCTTTCCCGGCGTTTGCCTGGACGATCCACTGCAGCCAGTTGATGTTGTCCTTGTAGGGGAAATCGGTCCTGATGTTGTGCGCCCGAGTCTCCTCTCGAAGCAAGCTGGCCCGGAATATGAGCTCCGCGCACTGGACATAGGGCGCCACCTGGTTGGCCTTCACCAGGTCGTGGTAGTCCCGGGTCTTCAAGGATCTTGCCATCTCCTTCCAGTTCCTGACATGGGCCAGGACGTCGCTGATGCTGGCGGCGTCACGAAAGACCGAAATCCGGGCGGGCGCCAAATAGGCATGCATTTCATCAATAACGTCCTGGGCATTCGGCCCAGATTTTGCTTTGAGCGGACGCAGGACTTCCCGGACAAGCTGTTCCGCCTGGCCTGGAACGATGGGCCTGACGCCGTTATCCACGGCGTACCTGGCGGCGTATTCCCCGGCCCGGTAACCGCCGGCGCAGCACGAAGCCAGGCAAACTCCACCCACGGAGTAGGTGCCGTGGACGGGGTAACCGCTGGCTTCGCCAGCGGCATACAGCCCCGGCAGGCTGGCCTCGCCGAAGATGTTCGTCCGGAGGGCCCCGCAGCGCATGTAGAGCGTCCCCGAGGTCACCACGTACTTTACAAGCTGTTTGCGGAAGTCGATGCCCTCTTCCTTCATGGCGTTGACCATCCGGGCCGTGCTGGGAAGGCTGTACAGCTTGTTCAGGCTGGCTTCGTCCACATGCCTGAGATCGATGTATATGGGGGCTTTGCCCCGCAGGCCCTCCGTCACGATGGCCAGCCCCAGGTCTCCCCTCTTGCCCCTTTCCATCAGGTCCGGCAGGTATCTCTGCATGAACCGTTCGCCGTCCGAGTTCACCAGCTTCATGCCCAGGCGCTGAAAGGTGTTCAGGTGGACGCCGATGTACTTATCTTCGAACCCCATTTCGTCGTAGCAGCGGGTGAACTCCATGTTGAAAAGATCGGCGCCCGCCAGGTAGGCTGCGACGATGCCTTCCCCGGACGCCCCGAACATCCCGGTGGATCCCGAAGCCATCACCGTGGCCCCGGAGTTGATGACAAAGGTCTCGCCGGTCCGGGTATTAAAGCCCACGGCTCCGGTCACCGCACCGGCCGTGGGTTGGGCGCCGTCGGAAGTGAGCAGCGAGGTCACCATCACCCTCTCCAGAAAGGTCACTCCGGTCGCCTCCAGCCGCCTTCTCATTATGGCCATCATCTCCAGGCTGTCCACGGTGGTGATCCTGGTATTGACGTGATTGAGGCCCACGTGCCGGTATATCTTCCCTTGCTGATCGCGCTCGAAGGTCAGCCCCCAGCGTTCCATATCCCTCAGCCGCGCCGGATGCTCCTCCAACAGAACCCTCACCCAGTCCTGGTCGTTGAGGTATTGTCCCTTTTCGACGATCTCCTTCTGCCAGACATCCAGGTCGTCGGAGGCATCGGGACAGAGGATGGCCGCGCCGGAAAAGCTGCTTTTGCCGCTCTTGCCGACCCGGGCCATATCCACCAGGATAACCCTCGGCGCGAACTCCCTGGCCCTGGCGGCCGCCCAGCACCCGGCCAGCCCGCCGCCGATTACAAGAACGTCACATTGAATATTCTGCAATGGTCTCCCCTTCTTTCGTTTGCCAGGACAACTCCGGGTACAATGACGAATGTCGAAACCCAAATGACGAATCAATGACGAAACTCGAATGACCAGGGCATCGTCCGACCGCCGTAGGGGCGAACCCGTGTGTTCGCCCGCCGGCGGGCAGACACATGGGTCTGCCCCTACCTACCGGGCTCGACAGAAGTCCATCTCTCACAGGCACGGAGGCCTGTGGTACCGGGGGCCATCACGTGCACGGCAGCAGGTCCGCCGTGGCCTTGCCTTCGGCCAGGTTGCGGTCTTCCACCAGGATGGCTCTGGGCAGCTCCTCCCGTTCCAGCTTGGGCAAGTCGTACTTTGACCATTCGTTTCTGGCCTGCTCCAGATAGCGCACCGGCGGTAGGGCCACCACCGGGTAAGGGGTATAGGGCCGGGTGGCGTCAATGAAGACGCCGGTGCCCGGCCAGGAAAGCCCCCTCGCCCTGTTTTCCAGCTCGGCCCTGAGCGAAGGCGCCGCGGAATAGTCCAGGGCCGTGGCCGACAGCCCTTCAAGGAACTTGATCCCGTTCCTTTCCGGGGTCAACGCCGTCCTGAAGGTGATGGCCCAGATGATATTGTCCAGGTCGTAGATATCCACGTCGTCATCGGTCACCACCACGATTTTCCCGGCCCGGGGTTGCAACACCTGGAAGATGGCGTCGGCGACCCTCCGGGGATCGGAGTTGTTCTCTTTCCTGATCGAAGCAATCACAAACCGGCTCTGCGCCGTCTCTATCATATTGATGTCCGTGATGCCGGCCACGCCCTCGTCTTTGATTCTCTTGAGACACAGCGCCTCCATGCCGATATGCCGTATCTTGCTGCTTTCGCTGGGAGGCATCTGGCTGACGAAGGCCTGGTAGACAGGGTTATTGCGGAAGGTGATGCAGCGGATTTCGGAAACGGGACTGTAGCTGGCGCATCCCTGGTATCCCGTGACCTCGCCGAAAGGTCCCTCCAGCTCATAGGGTCGCTCTCTTTGCGGACGGATTATTCCTTCGAGGACGATCTCCGCGGTGGCCGGGACTTCGAGGTCCAGGGTCTGGCACTTGACCATTTCCAGCGGCGACTCCTGCAGTCCGCCCGCCACGGCCAGCTCATCGGCGTCTTCCGCCACGCGGGTGGCGGAAGCCAGCGCCACCGGCGGGACCGCTCCCAGGACGGTGGCGACCTCCGTCGGCAGTCCCCTGGCATCGTTCTTCTTCACGTGGTTCTGGATATGGGAGCCGAAGCTGAAGTTAATGCCAAATTCGTTGGGCTTTTCCCTCAGCATGGACCGGTAGGTCCCCATGTTGTAGGCCCCCGTATCCGGGTCCCGCGTTATGTGGCAGGGCGCAGTCAGAAAACCCAGGCCCTGTCTGGAGTTGCCATCCTTTTCCGGGGTCCAGACCGGCGCCGGAAACCGGTGCAGGTTGACCTCGCCGCCCTTCAGAACGTTTTCCTGGCAGGGGCCGCTGTTCACGTGCTCCGGTTTAACCGGCCGGTCGACGGCTTTGGCCCACCTGGCCCTGATCGCCGCCATCACCTCCGGCCTGGGCTTGTCAGGGTCGATCCCGAGAGCTACGGCGTAGGTCCTGTAGGAGCCGCCTATGGCGCCGACCACCACCGGGATGGAATAGCCCTTAACATTATCGAAACGGACCGCAAACCGGTTTCGCTCGGCGTAGCCCTGGTAAATCCACCGGACGACGGCGCTGATCTCCCAATTCTTGTCCACTTCGGCGCTGACGTGCCTCAGCAGCCCTTTTTGTTCCAGAGCCTTGAGGAACTCACGGAAATCACGGTAAGCCATAAGTGTTACTCCCTCAAACGATCAAGTTACATCGATGCAGGATGGAAATGGACTGTCTTTGCAAGGAATCCCGATAAGATCGGGATGACGAAGCAATCTCCCATTAATAGTTGTTGCAGCGCGACAACAATACAAACGCAATAAGACTTGCAGCATGATGGCACACCTCCGACCCCGTAGCGGTTTGATTTATCAAACTCTTAGTAAGGCCCCGATGTAATCGGGGGCGCCACCGCTTGCGCCGTGCGGCATTTATCTATGACCCTATGCCGACCTTCTTTTGCAGCTCTTTGGCATAATCCAGCACCTCCCGCGGCACGTCAAGCACGTCCTTCACCAGGCTATCCACGTCGTTGCCTACCGGTACGCTGTACACATCAGTAACCATCTTCTTCATTATTTCGTCGAATTCACGCGACTGGGCCATCTTATCGAAGGCCTGGACAAGGATGGTCACAATATTGTCCGGCGTTCCGGGGGGTGCGGCCAGGGCCTTATCGACCACGCCCGGTCCAATCCAGGCCAGATAGGACTGCCACGGCAGTCCGGATGGCTTCTTATCTCCCAACGCCTCCTCAAAGGTGGGAATGCCGGGGAAGTCAGGCCGTCTCATGAATTTCCCGGATTTCCGGATGCCGGTCGTCGCTATCGGCTCTCCCAGGCCCTCCTGCGTCACCCGGCGGATCATGAAGGCATTGGAGGTAGCGAAGATGTCGATTTCGCCCCGCATGAAGGCCAGTTCTATCTCACCAGTGCCCCCGAAACCCAGCACAAACCGCACGTTCCAGCCAAGAAACTCCCTGCCCCAGATCGGCATGGAATCCCGGTCGGCCTGGCCCGCCTCGCTGCCCACTACCAGGGCTTTACCGCCCGGGTCTTTCAGACGGCCTTCAAGACCTTTGCGAACGATCAACACATTTGAAGCGCGGGAAACACTGCTGATGTGTCTGTATTTGGTAAGGTCGAACTTCACCATCTCAGGCTGTTTCAATTGCATGGAATAGGGTGAAGAGCTGTTCTGGATCAGACTGAGACCATCAGGCTTGGTCCTGGAAAAGAAGATGTTGTTAGGAGCGATTCCCCCCGCCGCCGGGCTGTTGCGTACCACTATCTTCGGGTTTCCAGGTATATGGCCGGGCAACAGGGCCGCGGCGATACGCGCCACGGTGTCCGTGCCTCCCCCGGCGGCCGATTGCACCACGATCTCTATGGTCTTGCCCTGATAGTAAGGGGCTTCTTTGGGGGCGGCGGGTTTGGGCCCGGGAGTGACCGGCGCCGGCGTTGCTTTTTCAGTCACCCGTGGCGGCGGCGCGGTTGGCGAAGGCGCGGGTAACGCCGGCGCCGGTGTTGTCACCGCCGGCGCCGGAGCAGGCGCGCAGGATACCAGAGCGATGATGGCCAGAACAACGCACAGACTGCTCAGTACTCTCCTCATGTCATTTACCTCCTTTAGCAACAATACCGAATAGGGCCCGAAGCCGGGGAACAGGCTGGATGACCAGGAAGAAGACGCGACAGGCACGGTGGCCTGTCCTACCGGCCTAAAGTTCGCTGCCCCATTTTTCCCGGGCTTTTTCCAGCAGCTCGGGCCGGCTCCTGACCGAGGGCGGGAATTCCTTTATCCACGAGTATGGTTTGCAGGCGTAGATCAAAGCCCGCGAGCTGGAAAAATCGCTGCTCTTTCTCTTTTCCGGAGGAATCATCGGGTTGGCCGGCATGGTCCTGAACCCGCTCATGACGTCGATGGAATTCTCCGGCTCGCAACGAGTCCCCAGCGCCCACAGGAGCTGGTTGTTGTCCGAAGGGTCAATGTCATCATCAACGATGATGACCAGCTTCTGGCATTGTACCTTCGAAACGACCCCCGTGGCAACGTGCCTGGCGTGTCCGGGGAATTGCTGCTCCACGGAAACCACGCACATCGTGCCGATGCGGGCTTCGGGTGTCAGCCAGACCCCTTTGATGCCGGGAAAGTGCCTGTCCAGGTCGTTCCACATTTCCGCGCCGTTGATGATGCCCCGGGCGTAGTCCTGGTCGATGGGCAAAAGGGGCGGCCCGCCCATGATGATGGGGTGGTCCCGGTGATAGACGGCTTTGACCCGGACGATCGGTTTGAGCCTCGGCTTGCCCCCGTAGTAACCCCACCATTCACCGAAAGGCCCCTCGATCCTGCCTTCATCGACCTCGGGAGAAATGTATTCCCCTTCCAGGGCGATTTCGGCCCCCGCCGGTATGGGTAGACCGGTTTTCAGTCCCCTGACGACTTCCACCGGCCGGTTCCGTACCCATCCAGCGTAGTCGTATTCGCTCACACCCCGGGGGATGCCGGAACAGGCCATGATCCACTGCAAAGGCTCCTGCCCGCAAACGATGACCACCGGGCAACTCTGGCCCCGGCTCCAGTACTTGCGGGCTATCTCTGCCCCGTGATGGCCGGGGACGATGCTCAGGGTCACCGTATTCTTGTCCATAACCTGGACGCGATACGTCCCCAGATTTACCCAGCCCGTGTCCGGGTCTTTCTGGATAATCATGTCCGCGGTGCCGATGTACCTCCCGCCGTCGAGTTCGTGCCATTTGGGTACCGGGAACTCCAGCAGGTCGATGTCGGAGTCGAAATGGACATTCTCCATGATCGGCGCCTGGCTGACTTCCACCGGCGGGACCGGTTTGAACTCCCTGGCCGTCTTGCGCCGCCAGCCCTTGACCAGCTCAATCCGGGCCCCGTCGACCGGCAGACCCAGCGCCATGGCGATGCGCCTGTCCGTGGTCACGGGATTGGTAACCACGCGATGACCGGCTGCGTAGCCCTTGATCCGGTCGAAAAGCAGCATGGGCGCCGGGGCCTTCTTGAGGCTCAGCTCGGTTATCAAGCCGATCTCCAGGTCCCAACCGGCCCCTTCGATCAGTTTCAGGTTGTCTATTTCCTGAACGTCATTGATGAACGTTCTCAGGTCATCATACATAGGTTTCCTTTCTGCCCTGCCGGTGGCACAGGCGTCCCGCCTGTGCGCCCACGTAGCGACAGGGACAAGCCCTGTCGCGTCACCAGCCGACCACCAGGCTTTCCTCGACCCGCCATGTCCTGCGATCCGCCCCCGTTTGGAGTTTGGATTTTGCCCTCAGGGGTGTCGCTAAGGGGCACGCGCAGCGTGCCGCTACGGCTGCTGGCTTTCACCCTCCTTAGTCCTCTCCCATCGAGAGAGAGGAAAGGTTATTTCTTCTCCATGTAGGACCCCAACCCCGGCTTGTATTCGCCCTTCAGGAATTTGCCGATGCCCTCGCGGACCCACTCGCCATCCTGAAGCCGCGAAAGCTCCTCTCCCTTGGCGAACTCCCAGGCCACGGCCTGATTGTAGGTCATGTACTTGGCCGACCAGAAGACTTCCTTGGTCATCATCACAGCGATGGGGTTCTTGGTCTTGAACTTGGCGGCCAGGGCGCGGGTCTCTTCCCTCAATTTCTCATGGGGGACTACCTTGTTGACCAGGCGCATCTGCGCCCCGGTGGCCGCGTCAATCGGGTCTCCGGTCAGGGCCATAAACAGCGCGTCCCGGTGCGGCAGCAGTTCGAGTATGTTCTTCATGACGCCGCCGCCGGGGAAGATGCCAAAGTTGATTTCCGACAGGCCGAAACGCGCCCTGTCCGAGGCAATGGCAATATCGCACCCGCTCATCAGCCGCACGCCGCCACCGAAAACCGGCCCGTTGACGGCGGCGATGGTCACTTTGGGAAAGAGCCGCAGCTTGTCGGCAACCTCAGCCGATTTCCGGAAGGCCCGCAGTCTCTCTTTGGGCTTGTCATACGTCGCCGCAAAGAACTCCTTCAGGTCCCGCCCGCCGCAGAAGGTGTCGCCAGCCCCGGTCAGGATCACGGCCTTGGCGTCATCGTCCTCGGCCAGACTGTCAAGGGCCACGTCCAGGTCGAGGTCAAACTGGGGATTCATGGCGTTCTTCTTTTCCGGCCGGTTGATGGTGATGGTCGCTATCTGGTCCTCTACGTCTACTGTCAGGGTTTTCAGGTCCTTGGTCATTTTGCTCCTTCGTTAGACTAAGAATAAATAGCTATCAGCTATCTGCTATCGGCTGTCGGCTATAGGCTGTCGGCCATCAGCTATCAGCTATCAGCTATCAGCTATCGGCTATCGGCTGTCGGCCATCAGCTATCAGCCGTCGGCCTTGTGGCCGGAACTCCCGGCTGATAGCTGATGGCCGTTAGCTGAGCATGGCTGCCCGGGCGGGCGAACCCGTGTGTTCGCCCCTACGGGACCTCCCCCTACTTCTGCGCCTCCAGGAGAACTTTCTTCGCGACCTCCAGCATTTCGCCCTGCATCAGGGCGAACTCTTCCGAGGCCAGCTCCACTTTCTCGCCCGGCCTGGTTATCAGCGCCGGGTGGATGCCCTCAGTCGGGACATCGCTTCTCACGCTGGGGACGCCCCAGCTCTTTGAGAACACCGCCTGCCCTTCCCGGCTCAATATCCAGTTCACAAATACCGCGGTGGCGTTGGGATGAGCTGGGGTCGAGGGAACACCCATGGAACCAGCCTGGGGCGATGAGGGCAACGCTTCGCTAACACGGGCGCGAGCGACCGGAGCGCCGAGATTGATGAACTCCAGCACTATGTCCGTATTGTCACCGAACCCGATGGTATTCTTCCCCCGGGCCACCCATTCCACCGCATGGCGGTTATCCCGGGTGACGACCGATTCCTGGTCCCTGACCAACCGCCTCAAATAGTCGCTGGCCTCTTCCACGCTCCATACCCGGCGGGCCAGGTGGGTGAACATGGCGTTGCCGCCGCCCGTAACCGTCGGGTCGTTGATAACTATCTTTCCTTTGTACTGCGGCTTCAACAGGTCTTTGAAGCTGCTTATTTCGCCTTCCTTTACCGCTTCCGTGTTGTAGAACAGCCGCTCCACTACCGAGATGAGACCTATGGCGGTCTTGCCCGTATCGTAGAACCGCAGCGAGCCGGCCATCCAGCCTCCAGGATCGAGCACCTCCGGAAGGATTATCAAGGGTTCGAGCTGGCCCAGCACCCCCTCCGGCTTCATAGTGGCCACCAGCGTGGGACCCCCCGCCCCGAACACATCGGCCAGGTTCAAGCCGGCCCGTTTTTCCGCCTGGACCTTGGCCAGCAGCTCCGCCCCCCGGGCGAAAGGCGTGAATTCCGCTTCGACCCCGAATTTCTCATTAAACGCCTGGGCCAGAGCGGTCCTGACGGTCGGACGCCAGAGGGCGTAGACTGATAGCTTGCCCTCTTTCCTGGCCGCGGCCAGCGTGCTCTCCCATTTTTGTTCCCAGGCCGGCCTGGCGGCGACGGTTGCAGCGGATGAGGCGGGCGCAGGGGCCTTCGCCGGGCCTTCCGTCGCCGCCGGAGAGCAGGCAGCGAGGACCAGCATGGCTGCCGCCAGGAACGCAATTAGACCTGTCACGAACTTCTTCATGTTCCTTGACCTCCTCAATAATAAGTTCCTTGAGTTCGTTGAGTTATTGGGTTATTGGGTTGTTTGCTGGGTTACCGGGTTGTCGCGCCGTTCCGGGGCGGGGAATCTGCAATCTGTAATCTGCAATCCGGCGGGCACGCGGCAGCGTGCCGCTACGGCCCCCACCTATTTCCCGGCCTCCTGGATGATCTTCTTCGCCACTTCCAGCATTTCCCCCTGCATGAGAGCAAATTCTTCCGAAGCCAGTACTATCTTTTCGCCGGGCCGCAAGGTCAAGGCAGGGTGGATACCCTCGGTCGGCACGTCCTGCCGCGCGCTGGGCACTTTCCAGCTCCTCGAGAAGACCGTTTGCCCTTCTTTAGTCAGGAGCCAGTTCACAAATACGGCGGCGGCATTGGGATGGGCGAAGTTCCACGGGACCGACATCGCGCCGGCCTGAGGCGATGAATACATGGTCTCCTTGAAAAGGGCCCGGGATAACGGCGCGCCGAGAAGCATGAATTCCATCACGCTATCGGTGTTTTCACCAAGACCCAGAGAATACTTGCCCCGGGCCACCCATTCCACCTGCTGGCGAGCGTCCCTGACGATCACCGCCTCCTGGTCTTTGACAAGACGCCTCAGGAAATCGCTGGCCTCCTCCACGTTCCATACACGCCGGGCCAGGTGAGTAAACATAGCGTTGCCGCCGCCGGTCACGGTGGGGTCGTTCATGACGATCTTCCCTTTGTACTGTGGTTTCAACAGGTCCTTGAAGCTGGTCAGTTCACCTTCTCTTATGGCTTCGTTATTGTAGAAAACGCTCCGTTGCACCACCGAGACCATGCCTACGGTGGTCTTCTGGCCATCGTAGAACGGGAATTTGCCTCCCCACACTCCAGGGTCCAGCACCTCCGGGAGGACCAGCAACGGCTCGATAGAACCGAGCAATCCCTCCGGCCTCATGGTGGCTACCAGGGTCGGTCCCCCGGCGCCGAAAACATCGGCTATGCGAAGCCCGGCCCGTTTTTCCCCCTGGACCCTGGCCAGCATCTCCGCTCCCCGGGTGAAGGGCATGAACTCGGCCTCGATCCCGAATCTCTCGTTGAAGGCCCGGGAGAGCGCCACCCGTTCCTCGGCGCGCCAGATGGCATAGACGGACACCTTGCCTTCCTTCTTCGCCCCGGCCACCAGGGTGTCCCATTTGGCCTCCCAACCGGTCTTCGCCGGCGCCGCAGGTTTGGGCGCGGGGGCGGTTGGGGCCTCAGGTCCGGCGCCGGGAGCGCAAGCGGATATTAGAAGGGTAGCAAATCCAACCGATGCTATCAGCCGGCACAGTCTGTTCATTCTCTCTCCTCGTTCCAACAAAGTCAGGACTTTTGCCACAGAGACACGAAGAACACAGAGACGACCAGTTCGAACACATTTATTCCACTAGGAATGAGATCTGGCTCGAAATTGAAACAAGAATGACGAATCAAATCCCAACGACCGGTGACGAACACAGGACCCTTTTGAACATTCGAGTTTGGAGCATTGCCACGAAAATGTCACCCTGAGCCGGAGTCCTGAGCAAAGCGAAGGGGCAGTCGAAGGGTCTTTGCTCTCCCCGCCCGGGAAAGAACTTGTCCTGAGCAGCCGAAGGATTATTCGACTCCGACTCGCTTACGCTCGTCTTCGCTCAGAAAGACATTTTCATCCGTGACGGTGCGCCACCGACGCATGGGTGATTGATTCGTCATTCGCCCCCGATCAAGTCGGGGGTCGTCATTCGTCATTTCACTTCTGGTCCTCTGTGGTGAAAATATTCGTCGTTAGTCCTCTGCCAGGACTCCTCCCCATTTTTCCTTCACTTTGTCCAGAAGCTCCGGACGGGAGTTGACCGAAGGCGGAAAATCCTTTATCCAGGAATAGGGTTTGCAGGCGTATATTATTGCCCGGGAGCTGGAAAAATCCGAGCGGCTCCTTTTGTCGGGCGGCAACATCGGGTTGGCCGGCATGGTCCGGAAGTTGCTCAGGATGTCAAAGGAGTTCTCCGGCTCGCAGCGGGTACCCAGCGCCCAGAGAAGCTGGCTCGTGTCCGAGGGGTCTATGTCGTCGTCAACGATAATGACCCACTTCTGGCTTTCGACCGAAGAAAGCACCCGCGTGGCGACATGCCGGGCGTGGCCGGGGAATTGCTGCTCGATGGAGACGATGCACATGGCCCCCACCCGGGCCTGGGACGACAGCCACACTCCCCGGACGCCGGGGAAGTGCCTGTCCAGGTCGCCCCATATCTCAGCGGCGTTGATGACGCTTCTGGCGTAATCGTGGTCAACAGGAAGCAGCGGCGGCGCTCCCATGATGATGGGATCGTTCCGGTGGAGTACCGCCTTCACTTTGACCGCCGGCTTCAGTCTCGGCTTGCCGCCATAGTAGCCCCACCACTCGCCAAAAGGCCCTTCTGTCCGGCTGTCGACTTCCGGCGGCAAGAACTCGCCTTCCAGGACGATTTCCGCGTCGGCGGGTATGGGGAGGTCCACGGTAACCCCTTTGGTCACCCTGACCGGACGGTTTCTCACCCACCCGGCGTAGTCGTATTCACTCAGGCCCCGCGGTATGCCGGAGCAGGCCGTGGTCCACAAAAACGGCTCTTGCC
Organism: Chloroflexota bacterium; assembly: GCA_016210565.1. Lineage (GTDB taxonomy): Bacteria > Chloroflexota > Dehalococcoidia > JACQUA01 > JACQUA01 > JACQUA01. The sequence goes on along the minus strand of JACQUA010000125.1, from coordinate 6,390 downwards.
CGCAGACGATGGCCACCGGACAACTGAGGCCTTTTTCCCAGTATTTCCGGGCAATCTCCGCGCCGTGGTGGCCCGGAACGATGCTCAGGGTAACGGTATCCCTGTCCATCACCTGCACCCGGTAGGTCCCCAGGTTGACCCATCCCGTGTCCGGGTCTCTTTGGATGACCACGTCGCCCGTGCCGATATACCTTCCGCCGTCCAACTCGTGCCATTTCGGGACCGGGAACTCGAACAGGTCGATGTCCTGGCCCAGATGGACGTTCTCTTTGACAGGCGCTTGCGTCGTTTCGACCGGCGGGACCGGTCTGAATTCCCGCCCGGTCTTCTGACGCCAGGACTTCACCAGTTGGATGCCGCGGCCATCGACGGGCAGCCCCAGCGCCATGGCCGTCCGCCTGTCGGTAGTGACCGTGTTGGCGACCACCCGGTAGCCGGCCTTATAGCCCTTGATCTTGTCGAACAGCAGGAGGGGTGGGTCCGGCTTTTCCAGGCTCAACTCGGTTACCAGGCCGATCTCCAGGTCCCAGTCAGCGCCTTCTATTTGCTTGACGCTGTCTATTTCCTGAACGTCTCTCAGGAAGGCTCTCAGGTCGTCATACATCGCGGCTCCTTACCACCAGTGCCACAGGCGTCCCGCCTGTGACCCGTGGATTCAGGCAATGTCAATCCGGATGGTCAATGACCATCTTCGGGTCTCCTTGCGGGGCTGAAAACGAGTGCTGATAAGGTGAGCCCTGCATTGGTCTGGTTCAGATCTCACAGACACGGAGGTCTGTGGTACCGGCCCGTCAGCCCGCACAGGCGAGACGCCTGTGGCACTGGCGTCAATCAAGAACACCCTCCCTCAATAGCTCCACGAACTCGTCGTCAGGCATGCCCAGTATTCTGGTATAGAATAGCTCGTTGTCCTGCCCGAGCAGGGGCGCGGGTCGCAACGGCTGAGCGGGGGTTTTCGATAGTTGGAACGGCAGCCTGTCAACGGTATGTTCGCCGATCTCGGCATGGGCGAACGGCCAGAAATGCCCCCGGTGCTGTAGCTGGGGGTCGTTTTGAATCTCCTCTGCATCCTTGACGATGCCGGCAGGGACTCCTAATGCCTGCAGCCGCCCCACCAGGTCTGCGGCGACAAACGCCGCCGTGCTCCCGGCCACGAGTCCGTCCAGTTCGTCCTCGTTTCTCTTCCTCCCCGGAAAAGTGGCGAACCGCGGATCCCGCGCCCATTCCGGATTGCCGGCAGCTTTGCAGAAACCTTCCCATTGTCTATCGTCAAAGACCCCGATGGCGCACCACTTGTCGTTGCCCAGGCACGGGTAGGCCCCGTGGGGCGCAGCGCAGGGCGAGCGGTTTCCCGTCCTCTCCGGGAGCCGCTTATTGACGCTGCAATCAAGCAGAAGCGGCGACAGGAAATGTGTGCTGGCCTCGTAATGGGAAAGGTCAATATACTGGCCCTTGCCGGTGCGTTTCCGGTAAAGCAGCGCGGCCATCAGGGCCGCCACCGCGAAGGGAGGGGTGACCAGGTCGGTATAGGCGCTGGCCGGCTGCGTCGGCGGCCGGTCGGACCACCCGGTCACCTCGATAAAACCCGCCAGGGCCAGCAGGTGCCAGCCGAACCCCGAATGTTTGGCGTGGGGGCCGTCCTGACCCTGAACACTGGCGCTGAGCATGATGATATCCGGCTTTATTGCTTTAACGTCCCCGTAAGTCAGTTTCAGTCTTTCCATGGTCCCGGGAGTGAAACTCTCGATGACGACATCGGCCCACTCTATTATCTTCGTCACCACCGGCCGAGCGCGGGGGTGACCCAGGTCCAGGGTTATGGAGTATTTGTTGCAGTTTACGTTGGCAAAGACCACGCTGCGGTTGAGCCCGCTGGTATTGTCCTTGAAGGGAGGCGTGACCCTCGTTCCATCCGGACGCCTGCTGGACTCGACCCGGACAGCCGTCGCCCCGTGGTCGGCAAGATACCTGACCATCCAGGGTCCGGCGATATACCACGAGAAGTCGGCGACTTTCAGCCCTTCCAGGGCCAGCCTGCCTGTAGCCGCAGGCTTCAGCCTGCGTAAATGCGCACCCATAAAGGGTGCGGCTACGGGTGGGCTGGAATCGGCCGTAGCCGCACCCTTTACGGGTGCGCAACGGCGGCGTTTTGGAGAACCCGGCGCACCCAATGCTATTTCCCTACCAAGATGTGTGTCATGACTGGCGGCCCGCGCACCCGTAAAGGGTGCGGCTACAGGGCTCCGCTTTCCCTCAATATTACCAGATTTTCCCTCGATATGCCCATCTCTCCCACATAGACCTCCTCATTATTTTCACCTACCAGCGGCGGGCGGCGTCTTATTTCAATGGGGGTTTCCGACAATCTGGCAAAAGCGCCCGGATAGGTGATGCCGGTGCCCAGTTCCGGATGCTCCACCTTCTGCCAGAATCCCCTGGCCGCCAGTTGCCTGTCCTCCAGGATGTCCTGGACCGAGGCCACGGGGCAGAGCATGATGCCTCTTCTTATGGCGCCATCATAAAGCTCTCTCTTGGTCTTTGCCAGGAAGAACCTGCCGATGAGCGCCTCGATGCGCCGGTGAAACTCCTCGGTTGTCCTGGCCATGTCCAGACTGGCCCAGTCGATAGACTTCAAGAAATCGTCGGCCATGCCCTCGCCGGACATCCATTCCACCAGGGCTTTATTGGTCTGCGCGCCGGTCATTCCGCCAAAGACCAGGAAGGTCACGTACCCGTCCTGGCACGGCCACATCATTTGCTGCCCGCTGGCCAGGCTGAATCCCACGCGGAGGTTTCCGGCCCGGCGCCAGATCACTTTGTTGGCGTCCCAGGCAGGACGGGCGCCTAACATGCACAAAACCACGGCTTCCTGGATGGAGACATCGATATGCTGTCCTTCTCCGGCCGTCTCTTTATGCCACAGGGCGACCAGAGAAGCCGCCGCGGCGGCGGAAGCGCCCAGCAGATAAGCCTGGGGAAAGCCGATCCTGACCGGCGGGCGGTCCGGGTCGCCCGTCATGAACATGTGGCCGCCCATGGCCATGCAGACCATATCGCTGGCCGCGTGCCGGCTGTAAGGCCCCGTCTGGCCGAACGGGGTAATCGAGGTCATGATCAACCCGGGATTGATCCCCGACAGCGCGGCGTAGCCGATGCCCAGGCTGTCCATATGCCCGGGCGCGAAGGACTCGATCACAAAATCGGCGGTCTTCACCAGGCTTTGGAGAATGTCTCGCCCTTGCCGGCTTTCCAGGTTCAATGTTATGCTTCGCTTGTTGTTGCTGAAGGCCCACCAGTACAGGCTGCCGTCAGGTCCCGGCTTATCCGCGTAGAAAGGACCGAATTTCCTGGCGGGATTGCCGTCCGGTGGTTCCACCTGAATCACGTCGGCGCCCAGGTCGCCCAGCATCCGGCCGCACAACAGCCCCTTCTCGTCGGTGAGGTCCAGGACGCGATAGGGGCTCAGGGGAAGATCGGGGTTTAGACGCGGTACCACAGGCCACCGTGCCTGTGAGCCGTTATTTTCATCGTTCATTGCGCTTGGTCAACCGAGGTTCTGCAACAAGGGCGAACCCATGTGTTCGCCCGCCGGTACCACAGGCCACCGTGCTTGTGAGCCACGGGATTTTGCCAATGCCTGAGAGCCCCCATCGGCCGCTTGTTCGTTAAACCCGGGGCACGCGGCAGCGTGCCGCTACGGTGGTTGGGACAAAGCTCGTCATTTTCATTCGTCACGGTGCCCCCGTGTCATGGAGCCTCTACGGTCATGACAATCCTGCCAGCCGGGAGACTTCCCTGACATGGTAGTCCGTATCTCCCAGGGCCAGTTCGAGGGCCTTGACCCGCCGGTAGTAGCGGTTGATGTCGTGCTCCATGGTGAACCCTAGGCCGCCGAAGATCTGGTGGGCGTCTTTCGTCACCCGCCGGTACATCGAGCTGCAAAGGGCCTTGGCCATGGCTACTTCCGGAGGAAATGCCTCCCCTGAGCAGAGCTTGCTCGCCGCCCGATAGGTGATATACCTGGCGCCGTCCACCAGGGCTTTCATGTCGGCGCACATATGCTGCACTGCCTGGAAATTGCCGATGGGACGCCCGAACTGGACTCGCTGCTTGGCGTATTCGACGGCCATTTCCATGGCTTTTTCACCGCCGCCGACCATCTCGGTGCACTGGACCAGGAGGGCAGCCGGCAGGGCCTTTTTCACCGCGGCCCAGCCGTGGTGCGGTTCGCCCAGCAGGTCATCCGCGGAAACCCTGGCATCGAAGGCAACCTCACCCTGCTTTTCCCCGGTTATGGTCAGCAGGGGGCTGTGCGATATCCCGCTCCTGCCGGCCTCCAGGACGTACAGGGAAATGCCTTCCTCCCCCGCGCCGGGCCGGGTCCTGGCCGCGCATATCATGAAATCAGCCACGCGGGAATAAGGGACGAACACCTTGGTGGCCCGCAGTACACCGTCCTGAACGGCCGCGGTGATCGCGGAGGCGCCGTAACCACCCTCATGTTCATCGATGGCCAGGGTGAACAACGCTTCTCCCCGGACTATCCGCGGCAGCCAGTCCGTCTTCTGTCTCTCAGACCCGCCCGCCAGAATAATTTGCCCGCAGAGCACGGCGCTGTTGAAGTGAGGCCCGCAGGCCAGCAGTCGCCCCAGCTCTTCGTAAAGGAGGATAAGGTCTATGACATCTCCCCCTGACCCTCCATATTTCTCCGGTATCGCCAGTCCCAGCCAGCCGAGGCCGGCCATCTTCTGGACGAGCTCTTTCGAATAGCCCGCCTCGGTGGACTCAATCTGCCGGGATAGGGTCAAAGGGTATTCCTTTTCCAGGAACTCTCGCGCCACTTTCTTCAGTAGCGCTTGTCTATCGTCGAGTTCGGTGTCCAAAGTTCCTCCTGAATCTAGATTGTCACCCTGAGCGCAGTCGAAGGGTCTTTCCGCCGGCGCCCCACCTCGAAGGAACTTGTCCTGAGCAGAGCGAAGGATTCTTCGACTGCGCTCGCTGCGCTCGCTTCGCTCAGAATGACAGGGACTACCACGTCCTCTCGAACCCCAGAGCGGCAACGGCCACGATGTTCTTCTGCAACTCGGTGTTGCCGGCCCCTCCCACCTGGGCGCAGCTCTTCAGAAAGAGACGCTCGATTATACCGTTCAACGGCGCCCACCTGGAATCCCGGTGCAACTGCCCGTACTGGCCCAGGACCTGCATGCCGAAATGGGCCAGGCGGTGCTCGATTTCTCTATGGAACAGGGCCTGAATGTTACCCTCCACTCCGATCTGGTTTCCCTTGCTACGCAGACAGGCCACCCTCCAGGAAAGCATCCGGCCCGCCTCGATCTCCACGGCGAGTTCGGCCAGCCGGTGGCGGATGACCGGGTCGGAGATTACCGGTTGTCCCCCCCGTTGGGTCGCTCTGGCGTATTCTGCCAGCCATTCCACTATTCTCTTGTTGGCCCCGGCGACATGAAGGCCGGTGCGTTCCGCCGCCAGCACCGACATCAGTTGCTGCCATCCCCGGTCCTTTGCTCCGATCAGGTTCTCCGGCGAAACCCGCACGTTATCGAAGAAGATATGGGTCATCGTCCCGTGATTGATGGTCTTCATAGGGCGGTAGGTGACTCCGGCAGCCTTAACGTCCACAATGAACATGCTGATGCCGCGGTGTCTCGACGAGGCGGGGTCCGTCCTGGCCGCCAGGTGCATGCAGTCGGCGAAATGGAAGCCGCTGCAGAACGTTTTTTCCCCGTTCACCACGTAGTCCTTGCCGTCGAAAATGGCTTTCGTCTTCAGCGTTGCCAGATCGGTGCCGGCTTCGGGCTCTGTATACGCCTCGCAGAAGATCACCTCCTGCCGGGCTATCTGGGGCAGCACCCGCTTCTTCTGCTCCGGCGTCCCGTGTTCCATGATGCCGTTGGCCACAAAGGCGCAGCCGGTGCGGTGCGCCTCGACCGGCGCCCAGCGGTAACCCATTTGTTCCTCAAGAATGGCAGTGTCCAGGTAATCCCGGCCTTGCCCGCCGTATTCCTTCGGCCAGGACAACGCCAGCCAGCCCTTCGCCGCCAGCTTCCGGGAGAACTCCACCGAGAAAGGGGCCGTCACGTAGTCCTGCTTTTCGGCATCTGCTATCAGAGCCGGGGTCACTTCCTTCCTGAGAAAATCATCCACTTCTGCCCGCCACCGTTCCTGCTGTTCTGTAAATACCATATCCATATTTCAAGTCCTAAGCATGAAATCCTGAGTCGGACAAGCCGACAACCAAAATCCGAAGCACGAAATCCGAAATCCTAGACAATGCCTCATGCGCCGATGGCGCACAATGAAGGACGAAAATGGGGCACACTGTCATTCTGAGCGAAGCGAGCGTAGCGAGCGTAGTCGAAGAATCCTTCGCTC
>JACQUA010000120.1 GCA_016210565.1 Chloroflexota bacterium | reverse complement strand
GGGGGAGTAGGGGGAGTAGGGGGAGTAGGGGGAGTAGGAGGAGTAGAAGGAGTAGAAGGAGTAGGAGAAGTAGGAGAAGTAGAGAGGAGTAGAGAGGAGTAGGCCGCTGCCTGCTACCCTTCCTACCCTTCCTACTCGCTACTCTTCTTACCCTTCCTACTCTTCCCTACTTTTTCTACTCTTCCCTACTCATGCTACTTCCCCTACCCTTCCTACTTCCCCTTCATAAATACGTAGTTCGAATGTAAAAACTACGTGTGGACACGGATTCCCTATACGTGCCAGTTGTCGGACAATGGGGTTGACACACGTCACGGAACGGTTCTCAGATACCGGAGATTCTTAGTGGTCCGAGGAGATTTATCATGAGCAACAAGAAATGGATGTCCATTCCTGTCGTTCTGGCCGCTTTCGTCCTTGCGGTGCTGCCCGTCTTCGTTCTTGGAGGCCTGCGGAGCGCAAGTCTGGGAGATGGTGCGGAAGCGTCCAACGGGCCGGCGGCGGTTCCTGCACAAATAGCGCCGCCGGCCGAGCAAAAGTCCACTGCCACGCCGGCGGCCGTCCCTGGCCGGAGAACTCCCACCCCGGCGGAGGCGATTGCCCCCGAAGAAAAGAAGTCAACCCCGGTCCAATTGACCTATTGGTATGACGCCCGTAACGACCGGTGGATAAAGGAGGAGCTTGCTGTCCAGATACCGGTAGCGGACCGACCCCAGCCCGCGAATGCGCCCCGCAGCAATACCATCATCGTCAAAATCGAGCCGGAGAATCCCGTGAAGGAAATCTCCATCCACGAGGCCATTGTAATGTTCGGTTCGAGTCCCCAACTGGAAATAAACGGCCAGCGCGAGGCCTTTGCCAACACGAAACTCCATATTGGAACGTTAACCTTCAAGGATGTGGATGCCGCCGAGATGGAAATTGTCGCCGATGTTGTCAAGGTGGTCACGGAGAACGTGGCAGCCAAAGACAACGAGCTCCGCCTGGAACTCACTGCCGTAAACGTGGTGCGCGCCGGGAGGGGAGGCACCAGCACTCTGCATCTGGGAAACAAAAAAGCTGCTGCCGGCCTGGTGCTTAACACTGAGGATGTCCTGGCGATCACTACCGACTTTCCGACGGGCTTGAGGACAGACCGTATCAGCATCCAGGGCCCCTCCGCCAGTCTGAACAACATCATCAACCCGCCCTTCACGGGGCCTCCCACCGTCGCTTTCATCGAATCCATCACTATCCAGAGGACGAGTGTGTTCGGCAAGATCGATGTGCGGAACGTGGCTATTAATAACCTCATCCTGAGAAACGTTTTTCTGGATGATAATATCAGGAGCTCGTCCAATTTCAGGTAGTTCTTCCCCCTTTGAAAAAGGGGGACTAAGGGGGATTTGAAAAGCCTTTTTTGCCGCAGCGCGAAATCCCCCTGTATCCCCCTTTGAAAAAGGGGGAGGATCAGGAGGGAAATGGAAGCAAAGAACTACAGGGACCTGCTCGAGCAGCTAAAGACCTACTTCCCCTTCCCCGTATCCAACCCCATCATGGATGCCTATTTCATCCATACCACGTCCCATTTTCTGGATTATGTAGATGCGCTGAAATCCGCCGCTCCCATCCTCGGCCGGAGGGAAAGAAAGAAGTCCCGGGACATCCCCGGCGTCGGCTTCCCGGAGGCCGGCAGTTCCGTGGAGGAGATCACCGAGCTTATTGTGGACTACTGCCAGGACATGATTGTCTGGGCGCACCCCAACGCCCAGGTCAATGTCACCCCGCCCATCAGCATTCCAGCCATCATCTCGGCCATCGCCAGCGCCATATATAACCCCAACATCATCTGGGATGCCTACTCCGGCCGGTTCACTCAGGCCGAAATCCAGGCGGTGGCCCTGGTCTCCGACCTGATCGGGTATGAACCGAAAACTTCCGGCGGCCTTTTCACCTTTGGCGGCACCGGCACCATCCTGTACGGCTGCAAACTCGGCATCGAAAAGCTGCTGGGCGGGCGTGGCATGCGGGACGGCATTCGGGAAGACATAAAGATAGTGGCTTCCGAAACGGCCCACTACTCCAAACTCAATGCCGTCGCCTGGCTGGGGGTGGGGACCAGGAACCTGGTCACCATCCCGTGCGGCCGCGACAACGCCATGTCCCTGCCCCATCTGGAGGACTACCTCAGGCGCGCCTTTCGCCAGGGTGAAAAGGTCGCTGTCATAATGCCGACTATCGGAACGACCGATGCCTTTGGCATCGACGACCTGCCGGCCATTGTTCGCCTGTGCGACAGCCTGGTGGATGAGTTCGGTCTCGACTATAAGCCCCACATCCACGCCGACGCGGTCATCGGATGGGCCTGGTCCGTATTCTGCGATTACGATTTCCAGAACAACCCTCTGGGCTTTCATCCCCGCACGCTGGGGTCCTTGCTCGACTCCCTGAAGAGGATGGGCGATCTCTCCCTGGCTGACAGCCTGGGGATGGATTTCCACAAGACAGGTTACGCGCCCTACATCTCCAGCCTCTTCCTGACCAGGGACAGGAAAGACCTTTCCCTCCTGAGCCGGACGACCGAGCAGATGCCGTATCTCTACCAGTTCGGCGACTACCATCCCGGCGTCTACACCCTGGAGACCTCGCGCTCCGCCGCCGGGGCGCTGGGCGCCCTGGCCAACATCAGGCTCTTCGGCAAGCAGGGTTATCGAACGTTGATAGGGCACGTGGTCGAGATGGCCGAAATGCTTCGGGAGCGGCTGGAACAACACCGTTCGATCAAAGTCCTCAACGACACCAATCATGGCCCGGTCACCCTTTTCCGTATTTATCCCGAGGATCTGGACGCCGGCCAGGCCTTCGAGAGAGAACTGAATGATCCGGCCTACTCCGACCGCCTCAAGTTCCATAACGCCTACGACCGCTGCATGTTCGACCTGGTCCAACACCGGTCGATGCGCGGAGAGGGCGTCCTGCTGTCCTGGACCGACGCCTACCGGCGCGCTGCCTACAACGGCGAATCAGGCCCCCCCATATCAGCCCTCAAGTCCTTCATCATGAGCCCCTGGACCGATCTGGCGGCGATAGATAGAGTGGAAGAGCAGGTCCTCCAGACCCAGGCCGAAGCCGCCCACAAGTGCGGCGTCCCCCCCTCCCGCTAAGCGAGGGTGGCACAGGCGTCCCCGCCTGTGGTTGGCATCACCCTTGGAGTGGCACAGGCGTCCGCGCCTGTGAGTAGCATCACCCTTGTCCGTGTCGCGCCACAGTCGTCTAAGCCGCGAAGCTCCTCCACACCACCCCGGTACCACAGGCCGCCGTGCCTGTGAGCCATGGATATTGAACAAGGCAGGCGGCAATCCTGCCGGCGATGAATTGCACGCCTGCGCCTGGTTCTCCGGCAACGGTGACCCACACAATAAATCGCTGCCTCAAGGTCCGAAGCTCACAGGCACAGTGGCCTGTGGTACCGGGTGTCTCCCTCCCCCAAACGCAAAGAGGCCCGCGGAAAACCTTCCGCGGGCCTCTGTTTCCCCTTGGGGGGCAGGGCAAATCGCCCTGCCCCCCAAGGGGGCCACACCACCCCATCTACAGTGTCCTATTTGTCTGCCGGTACCCTCACCCAGATGAAGTAGAAGGCAATGGCAGCGATGATCGCCGCGGCGATGATCCCCATCAGGAGCATCCAGTTAGTGGTCTGGCCTGGCTCCGTGGGCGCCGGGGCCTCGGCGGGAGACGGCGCAATGGCGGGGACCTCCGGCGCTGGGGCGGGCGGTGGGGCTATCACCGGCGGCGCTGTTGGCGGCGCCGGGGTAACCACCGGCGGCGCGGCCGGTGGTTTGGTCGCCGGCGGCGCGGTAACCTCCGGCTTCGGCGCCGGCGTCGCCACTGGCGGCTTCGGGCTCGGGGGCGCTGCCGGCGTCGTCACCGGCGGGACCGCGGTCGGTTTGGCCGCAGGGGTTGCCGGCGGCGGGGTTGGCGGAGGAGGAGGCGGCGGGGGCGGCTGGGCCGGGGCCGCCGTCTTGTCAACCATCAGCGCGATGGGCGTGAAATGGCTGACCTCGATGGTCACGGTCCTCTTCTCCACATCCAGCTTGCCCTGGCCGAGGCTCACCCAGCCGGCGCCATCCCAGAACATGACACTAATGTCCGCTTCCTTGACGCCCGGGGGCACGTCATTGATGGTGAGGCTCAGGGCCGGACTGAACTGCACGCCGTCCGGTCCGAAGTCATAGATCACGAGGATACTCTTATCCGATGGCGCTGCCGGGGGCGACGCCATTTTGGTAGCGGTGATGGCCGTCACCGCCGCACCGGACTTCAAGGTCGCTCTGGTGCCGGCGCCGACGACCAGATTGACCTTGCCAGCCTCGTCCTTGATGGCGACGCTGCTCTCGACCCTGTTTTCAGCATTCAGGGTGAGCTCGGCTCTGCCGAGGGGACCGGTGAAGGTGATCGTCGTCGCTGGAGCCGGGGGAGGCGCGGCTATTGCAGCCCCGCCGCCGCCGCCCACCGCGCCGCCGCCACCCCCTACAACGGCTCCCCCTCCCCCACCGACTACCGGCGCCGGATTCGGAGCAGGAGCTCCTGCGAGGGTGGTCACCTGCATCGTCGTGGTTGGCGCGGAAGTGCCCACATTATTGACCGCCGACACGCGGTAGAAGTAGGTAGTGGAAGCCGCCGCGCTACCGTCGACAAAGGCCGTAGCATTAGCCGCCGCCACCATCGTGGCCAGCCCGGCTGTAAAGAGCAGGTCGGTAGCCCGTTCGATGCGGAAACCAGTCTCGTTCGTGGAGTTGTCCGTCCAGGTCAGCGAGACCCCGCCTGCCGCAGGCGCCACGGCGAGGCCGCTGGGCGCAGCCGGCAGAGCTACGGCCACCGTCGCAGGGACCGAAGGCGCGGAGGGGCTTACGCCGAGCGCAGTGACGCGATAGAAGACATCAACGCCCGGGGGCACCGTGGTGTCACTGAAGGTGGCCACGTTGGCGCCCACGGTGAAGGTTACCAGCGGGACAGGTTGGCTAAAGGCCGCATTGGTAGCGCGGTCGATGCGGAAGCCGGTCTCATTGGTCGAGGCATCCGTCCAGGTCAGGTTGACCTGGGTGGCGCTGATGGGCGTTGCTATCAGGCCGGTCGGGGTCGCCGGCGCGGCGGTCGATAGCTGCACCACGTTGGATGCAGCCGAGTTGCCGGCCGCTCTCAGGGCGATGACGCGATAGAACACGGTAACCCCGGCGGGCACCACAGTGTCGGTGAACGTGGGCACATTAGCCCCGACCTGGTTCTGCACCAGGTTTAGAGTGAAGAGGGCGTCGGTGGCCCGGTCAATGCGGAACCCGGTCTCATCGGCGGAGTTGTCCGTCCATGTCAGGGTGATGGAGGTCGCGCTGACAACGGCGCCGATAAGGGCGGTCGGGGCGATCGCCGCCGGCGGCGTGCCCACCGTTGCCACGTTAGAGGCCGGGGAATCCCCTGCCCCGTTAACCGCGAAGACACGGTAGAGGAGATTGGCGCCGGCGGTGATGGCATCGGTGAAGGCGGCGCTGCCGGCCGCCACCACAAACGTCTGCTTGTTCAGGGTAAACAGGACATCAGTGGCGCGCTCCACCCGGAAGCTGGCGGTATTGGCCGAGTTGTGGACCCAGGTGAGATTCACCTGGGTGGGGACGGGCAGGGCGGCCGCCAGGCCCGCGGGCGCCGCTGGGACCACCGTGGCCGCAGCCAGCAAGGTGACGTTGGCGAAGGTGGTGGTTACCTGTGCGTTGGCGTCGGTGGCCCGCAGGAAGAGGATGCCGGGCCGGTTAGTTGTGACCCTGGGCGCGGCGAAAACTGCCTGCCTGACCGGGGCCGCCGTCAGGGCCAGCGGGGCAAAGCCGCCGGCGGGCGGAGTGGGTGGCAGTCCTGTGAGAATGAACTGGACTGTTACCACGGGGTCCAACGGCGGCAGCCCGATGCCCGGGTCGATAACGGCGGGAAACGTGGCGTCGTTAACCACGAAATTCACGCCGCCGACGGTCCAGGTGGCCGGGCCGGCGGCCGTGACAGTGCCATTGAAGAGGAAGAAGGGCTCCGCCAGGTCGCCGCCGGGGCGCGAGGTGATCACGTCAGCTACCAGGGGCCCTGGGGCCAGCGTGCGCATGCCCACGGTCCGTACGAACTGGCCCACGGCGGGGGGGGCGGCAGGAGTGGGGCCGACGACCACGGTGGCGGCGCTTTCATAGACCAGGAACGTCTGGCCGCCGGCCGTTATTGTCCATTGGCCCGTGGGGCTGATAGCGGTCACCTGGCCGATGATCACGAACCCCATGACCGAGCCCGCGGGCACACCCGCCGGGGTCACAAAACTGGTATTGTTGGTCGGAGCAGCCGCCCTCGTAGCCAGGATAGCGGTGGGCGCCTGGCCGAAGATTTCCTGGGCGACAATGGTGGGCGTGGCGGCGACCGGGGCCGTGGGTATGAACTGGACGGTGACCAAAGGGTCCAGCCCGACACCCAGTCCGATGCCAGGGTCAATCACCGCCGGGAACGTGGCGTCGTTGATGGCGAAATCCACACCGCCGATGATCCAGGTTGTTGGGGTGGTGGCGGTGATGGTGCCGTTGAACAGGAAGAAGTTGAGTTCCGCCAGCTCCACCCCCGGCGGGCGTTCCGTGATGACGTCGGCCACCAGGGGACCCGGGGCTAGGGTGCGCATGCCCACGGTCCGCACCGAGCTGCCCACCGGGGGCGGCGCGGTGGGGAGAGTCCCCCGGACACCCGTGAGCAGGCTTTCATAGACAAAGAACTGCTGGCCCCCGGAGGTTATCGTCCATTCGCCCGCGGCCGCGTTCACCGCCGTCACCGTCCCGACGATGACGAAGCCCATCACCGAACCCGCCGGCAGGCCGACAGGGACAGCAACATTGTTGGCCCTGGGCCCGCCGGAAATGGTCGGAGCGATGGCAGTGGGTACCTGACCGAAGATTTCCTGGGCTACAAAGGGCGCCGGGACGATCACCTGGAAATCTATCGCTGAGACCGTCGAGCCCGGCGAGACCGCCGAGGCGGCGATGACGTTGGGGGCGCCGCTGAGGATCTGGGCGGTCGCAGGCGCCGGCAGGACCTGGGTGATCTGCGGCACGGATTGCGGCGTGGTGACGGTGACGACCGCAGGCGGGACCGGAGACGGCGCCGAACTGAGGGCGCCGTTGACCGCGAAGACGCGGTAGAAGTAGGCGGTGTTGGCCGTCACGGTCGTGTCGTTAAGGGTAGTGACGCCGGCGTTTACGTTGGTCTGGACCAGGGCGGTGGTGAACAGGTTGTTGGTGGCCCGTTCCACCCGGAACCCGGTCTCGTCGAGCGAGTTGTCCGTCCACGCCAGGTTAACCTGGCCGGCATTGACCGCCACCGCCGTCAGGCCTGTCGGCGCGTTGGGCGCCACCTGGGCCAGGGCGACGGTGGGTAATATCAGGGTCAGCACCAGGAAGACCGCTGTTAGGAATGATAGTTTCGTTTTCATGGTTACCCCTTTCGTTAGTCTAGAGGCTCTCTTTCACTGTCACCCTGAGCGAAGCGAAGGGCCTTTCCGCGGGGAATCCCCCGGGAAAGATTCTTCGCCTGCGACTCGTCCCGATACTGTCGGGACTCGTCTTCGCTCAGAATGACAGGAGCACTTCTCGATTCAGCTACAAGGGCCTCCCTTCGAAGAGCAGCGCGGTAACGCTGGCGCCCCTCACAGTCGCCCTTCTTCTATTCGGGCGGAATCTGAAAGATGGATGGAAGGCTTCCACCGTGTAGCGGCCGTTGGCCAGTCCGGTGAAGCTGAAGTTGCCCAGGGAATCGGTTATGGCCGTGGTGAACGCCGGCCCGTCCAGGATCACTTCGACGTTGGGTATGCCCACCCCGGTCCGCTGGTTTCGTAGTGAGCCCGAGATGGAGAAGGCCCCGGCCGCCGCGGTCCTGGCGAAGTTCACGCCGGTGACGCCGGCGCCTGCCACAGTTACGGCCCGGCTGACGGGGTTGAAGGCGAAGCCCGCCATGGCTGGGGTCAGCACGTAATTACCGGTGGCCAGCGCGGTGAAGCTGTAGTTGCCGGCCGTGTCCGTCACCGTTTCCTTGATGGCGGCGCCGGTCATACCGACAGTGACTCCGGCGAGGGGCGCGCCGGTTTCGTTGGTCAGGGTTCCCGAAATCGCCCCGGCAGGGGCTGCCCTGATGTTGAAGGGAATCCGGGCGGTGAACAGTACCCTCTGCGCGGTATCCGGGCCGCGGCCCCCGCGCTGGTCGATAAAGCGCACCGTGGCGAAGGAACTGATGGGGGCGGTGGCCTTGATGAGCACGTCACAGCGCCGGGCAACTCCGACACGGGTCGGCGTATTGGCCGGCACCACGTAGGGATGGTTGTACTGCCCGTAAGGTGGCACTCCCAGGGCGCGTCCGTCCCAGGCTATGATGACGACGTCCACCGGGAACGTAAGGTCAACTTCGCTGTAGGCGGCGTCCAGGGGCCGGACCAGGATGGTATCCCCCACCTTGGCCTCGATGGAGACCTGGGACCCGGCCACGCCGCTGTTCAATCCCGGGGGAACAACGATGCCGGCAGGGATGGTCCCCGTGCCTCCCGCGGGGGCGGGAACCGGAACACCGGTGACAAAGAAGTAGTCGGGGTTGTACTGGTTGAACGCGAAGAAACCCCTTCCGCCGGCGTTCTCGTGGAACTTGTCATCAATGCCGGGCCGGTTGCCGTGGACCGGGAAGGTGGCGAAGGCGTTAGGGGCCAGGTCGCTCCAGACGGAGTCCCGGTCGTCGGGTACCAGGAGGGACTCGACGTCGTACGGCACGGTCTGGGCATGGGGATCGGTGAGGAACTTGAGCCGGGGATCGCCGGTCCAGGGGTCCGGCGCATCGATGGGGTTGTTATTGAACCCCGGAAAGGGGTTGGGCACCAGCGTGCCGTCCGGCGCCCGGATATTGTCCAGGTTGGCCGCGATGCGGCGTTTCCCGTCCCGGCAGTGCCCGATGGGGATGGCCGGGTTGACCTGGGTGGCGAAATAGGCGTCCGGCGGCTCGATGAGGAGCAGTCCGAACAGGCCGAACTCAAAGTGCTGGGGGGTGTTGCGGTGGCAGTGGGCGAAATAGGAGCCGATGAAGTTCGGCTGGAACTGGTACGTGTAGTCGCCGATCTCCATAGAGCAGTGGCCCACCCCGTCGTTAATCGGGGTCGGCTCGATGCCGTGCCAGTGAATGGTGTGCGGCGGCGGGCCGTGACCCTTGAGTTTGGCATGAAAGACTACCCCTCTCGGCATGCGGATGGTCTCCGCCGGGTAGGTGCCATCGGCCA
Organism: Chloroflexota bacterium; assembly: GCA_016210565.1. Classification (GTDB taxonomy): domain Bacteria; phylum Chloroflexota; class Dehalococcoidia; order JACQUA01; family JACQUA01; genus JACQUA01. Next base: position 48,896 of record JACQUA010000120.1, on the reverse strand, counting down.
GGGGATTACCCCCTTCCCGGATGGTGAAGAAGACCAGCTCCTTCAGGTTGTCCCAGGTGCGTAGCTTCAGTCCGTGCAGCAGGTCCCGCTCCTGGGTATGGGGGATGCTGGGTGGGTTCAGCAAACCCGCCGCGGCCATGACTTCCGGGACGGGGTTGGTCGGCAGCAGGCGGTCCGGCGTGGCCGGACTGGCCGTGGGCGGGTCGAACATCTTGACCCACATTCCCTCCATTCCCACAACGGACTGGCGGGCTATGACAAACTCGGGCTGTGCAACTGACATTTTCATTTCTCCTTTACGTGGTATTTCCCGCGTCCCTATGGTCTCATGGGAGGCGCCGGCGGGCTGGTGGCGCTGATGCCGTAGATAGGCTTGCCGGTGGCTTCGTCAATAAGGGCAATGCGGAAATCGGCGTCTACCGGGAAATCAATGACCCCGCCCGGCAGAGTCCCGTTGGCATTGCGGTCGCCGGTGAAATATATGCCTGAAATCAGTCCCAGGTTATAGTTGCCACCCTGGGCCGTCTGGGTAGGCTCCGCATGGTCGTGCATGGGGTAGCACAGGGGCGACATGCGCTGGCCCAACTCAACGTCGTTTCCGGCGGCGTCTTTAGCCTTGGTCCCCAGGGGCGGGAAGTGCAGGTCCATTTCTTCCACCGGGGGATAGCACGGGCGGCCGTTGACGCCGATCAGCGGCGCGTCCGGCAGGCCGATGCCCCTGGCAGTGCCGACATCCGGTATCCTCATGGCCGGTATTGTATAATCGACCCGTTCCATAGGCTCTACGTTCCAGACGTCCACCCAGAGCGGGTTCTCCTGGACCACACCGTTGACGCAGGTGATGTACATGTGATTGGCGTGGAGATGCATCGAGTGGTACCACAATCCGGCGTTCAGGATGTGGACGCACATCGGCTCGCCGGCGCGCACCATCGGAGTAATGTGAGGATTGAAGTGGGAGAAGAACCCCGACTGCCCGTTGATGGTGAAGTACTGGGGCAGTCGGGTCCGGTTGGGGTCGGGGTTGAACGGGTCCCTCAAAAACCGGTCCAGGAACTGCTGCGCCGGGTAGTCCAGGTTCGCGGGCCAGTTGCCCACCTCGGCAAACAGCACCGGGCTGGCCTGGTGGTCCAGCCACACGTACTGGCGGAAGGGTGGGGTGTTGGTGAGCGGGTCGCCCTGCTCCCAGGCCAGGCCGGGGAAGTGAGCGCTGCTGCCGAAATCGTCATAGAGTTTCTGGACCCCGGTGGTGGGACTGTCGTACGGGGTGAACTTGTGCCCCGCGGCCGCCGCGGTGGGCATGACGATCAAAGCGCCATGCAGGCCCATCATCCGGTTTACCGGCGCATTCAGGTTGTCGAAATACAGGTGGGCGCCGGAAACGTTGGCGGTGAAGGACCCCGACCAGGTGGTGTTCGGGGCGATGGGGCCGCTGTCAACCATCGGGGCGCCGCCGTTAACCCCGGGCGTGCCCGGAATAAAGAAGGCGTGGGGCTCATCCAGGGCATTGAATACGGTGATATTGACGGTGTCTCCCTTGGCCGCGACGATGATCGGCCCGGGGCAGTCGGCCGGCAGGTTGGGCGTCTGAGCTTTGTAGACCCAGAAGTAGCATTTGGCGCTGTTGACGGCGTTGTCCGTTACCATGCCCTTGACGGCATCGGTGATGCGAAAGCTGAGGGTCTGGGTGGCGGCAAAGGCGGGCTGGTCCTTGGCCAGCCAGGAAAGCTTGCTGCCCACGACGATAACCGCCAGTCCCCCGAATCCATACTTAAGGAACTGGCGGCGGTCGATGGTCTTAACATTGACGAAGCTTGCCGTTTTCGAGGTTGTGGCCATTTCCTAGCTCCTTTCCACCTTAGAACATTGTTGCACTTCAGCTATTTGTTTCATTTAGTTAGCTCCTTTCCCGTCTGCAATTGCGGTTTGACGGCCTGAAAATAGCCTGACTATATGCTAAGCCTGTATCCAGCGGGTGTCTGCCAGCAAAACCGGAATTCCGGGAAAAAGAAAGCAGATGGGCTTGCCATCAGATTACTTAGACTGAGGGTCAGTAGCCGTACCTAGCTATGCGTAAGGGTACCTAGCTAAGAGGGTGCAGCGAGGAAGAATCGGGCGGCGCAGGCATCCAAACAAACAGGTGGCACAGGCGTCCCCGCCTGTGAGGGCTGGCTATTCTGCGAGGTGGGAATCGATGTCGGGTGGGCCAGGCTCAGGAGAAAGCAATCAGCAAACAGCCATCAGCAACCAACATTGCGGGCCGAACTTCTGGCTGATAGCTGACTGCTGAAAGCAGACAGCCAGAGATAGGACAGCCTTTCCAGACTCTCGCAGGTCGCCAACTCGTCGCCTTTTTCGCTCGACAGGCTGGAAAGCCTGTCCTACCGGTAGTTCGCATGGAAAACTGGCGCCGGGAAAAATAGAATAGCCTGCAAGAGGAACAAAATGGAAAGAATAGTGACAGATGCCAAAATCATGCACGGGAAACCAGTAATAAGAGGGACCAGGGTCCCCGTGGACGTCATTCTCGGCAGTCCGGTCGGCGGGATGGAATACGAAGAATATAGAAGAAGAGTACGGAGTTACCAGGGAAGATATCCTTGCCGCCATAGAATACGCTGCCAGACTTGTGATGGGAGAGGAAGTGCGACCGTTGAAGACGAAGGCATGAGATTCCTCGTAGATGCCGACTCGCCACGTTTGTCGATAGAGATTCTCAAGAAGCACAGCCACGACGCCGTCCACGTGAGGGATGTGCTACTCCCCTCCGCTGCCGATGGCCGAATCCTTGAGCACGCTCGTAAGACCGAGCGCATTGTTGTGAGCAAGGATTTGGGCTTCGCTCACGATCTTATCAAAGACTGGTCCTTCCCCACATCTCGATGGCTGGACACAATAGCGTAGGGTGGGTTAAGCGCGGGTTAAGCACAGAGGGGTTGTGGCGAAGGAGGGGGCCTGGGCGAACCCACACTTACATATTTGCGTCTGCTGAAATCCACTGCGTCACGGGCAGGATGCCCGCGCTACGGTAAATATGCCGCCGGGGGGGGGGCGCGCGCAACGCGCCCGTACGGATTGCGTCTTCAGAGGGTCAAGAAGTCCCACGAAGCTGATTGCTGAAAGCTGACAGCCGACAGCCAATAGCTGTTAGCTGTTAGGTGGTTTCTTGTCGCCGAGGTTGTGGCTGAAGTAGTAGGCCACTGCTTCAGGCCGGTTCTTCAGATGGAGCTTTTGCAGGAGGCGCTGCACGTACGAACTGACCGTCCCGGGACTGAGAAAGAGCTTTTGGGCGATTTCAGAAGTGGTGAGGCCGGTCGCTATCAGCCCCAGCACCTCTTTCTCCCGGTCGGTCAGCGGCGGGGTCTTCGGCCCGTCTCTCAACTCGCTCATGAGCCTGACGGTCATAGCAGGTGAAAGGATAGCCTCACCGCGGGCAACCCGCCTGACGGCCTCGATCACTTCTACCAGGCTGCTCTTCTTGAGCAAATAGCCGTCCGCGCCGAGGCGGATGGCCTGGAACAGGTCTTCTTCCCGTTCCGAAATGGTGAGGAACAAGACCTTGACCTGGGGTAGTATTTGCTTGAAGCCTATGAGCGCCTCGAGACCGTTACGGACCGGCATCGTAATATCCATGATAACCACGTCAGGCTTAAGCTGCACCGCTTTGTTCATGGCTTCGAGCCCGTCCGCGGCTTCTCCCACCAGCTTCATGTCGGCCTGCTTGCCCAGGGCGGCGCGAAGGCCGTCGCGTACTACCGGGTGGTCGTCGGCAACAAGGACCCTGATGGTCTTGCCGCCCTCGGCGGTTGACTCCATTTTGTGGGTACCTCCAACCGAATTTCGGTACCGGCGCCGGGCGCGGAGCTTACCTCGAGACGCCCCCCAACGGACTCGGCCCGCTCGCTCATCACGGTTAACCCCTGGCCTCGATTCGGCCTGCCCGTATCGAAACCGCACCCGTTATCGGCTATGGTCGCCTGAAAATATCCGTTCCTGGTTGCCAGTCTCAACGTAATGCGCCGGGCGTTGGAATGTTTGACGGCGTTGCGCAGGGCTTCCTTGCAGATGTGGAGGGTTTCCGTCTCGACGAGCTCGTCAAGCCCCGGCTCCCGTGTTTGGGGCTCCAGCCGGCAATCGATCCCGGTATCGGCCCCCAGTTGTCTCAAGTAGTCATCAATCTCGGAGACAAACGGGCGCCTCGCCTTGAAACCCCGCAGAAACTCCAGAGAACCTCGCGCGTCTTTCTCCATCTCCTCAAGCAATTTCTCGATCTGTTCCAGATTGCCGGCAACAAGCCCGTCGCTGCCAGCTTGCAGGCGCAGGTCCTCGACCTGCCAGCGCACCGCACAGAGGTCCTGGCACAGGCCGTCGTGAATCTCCCGCGACAGCCGCCGCCTTTCTCCGATGATCGTCGCGGACTGGAACCGCTGGCGGCTATACGAATTGATCAGGTACGGGAGGGATGCGGCGGAGCCCAGAGCCACGAGGTAAAAGGGAAAATCGTTCATCGCCGACACGCTCTGGCTGAAAGAGGGAGACGAATATCTGATGAAAAGGGCGAAGACATAGGCGCCCGTCATGCCGGCGATGACTGCGGTTGTCCTGGCGGGGAGCATCAGAGCGGCGGCGACCACCGGCGTCAGGGTATATAGCAGGAAGGGGCTGTGGATTCCCCCTGTCAGCATGAGAAGCGCGGCGCAAATACCGATGTCGATGGCAAAGAGTCCCAGGTTGGCCCGCGGCATTTGGTACCAGTCTGGAGGTTGCAGTATCTTCAGGCAGGTGTAGAGGGCGGCGATAATCACCAGGCCCTGAATTGGTACGGCGTACTGAGGTGAAGTTGGAAAAATCCAGATCTGAAGGACGGCAAAGACAAACCCGCCGAAACGGGACGCCGCGCACGCCATCCTTCCCCTTTCGAAGAAGGTTTGACCGATTCGTTTCTTCGTCATAGACCGCCCCTGTTTGGGATGCTACTAGCCGGAACCGGGAGCATGCCAGCTCCCCCCTTGCCGATCGCCCGGGGATATTCCCCGAATTGCATTGCCACTTTGTTTACTAATACTAGTTTCCTATGTTACCAGCCCGCCTGCCCACGTTTCAATACGTGCACGTACGTATTTTCTGGCGCGCAGGACCCTCTCCCCCTTTGGCAAACTGATCCTTAGCCACATCTCCAGGGCTGGACACAGGGGACCGGTACCGCAGGCCTCCGTGCCTGCGAGAGTTAGACCTTGTACAGCGCCTTCTTGTGCCAATGACCGTTTCCGGAACGAATTGGATGCTTGCCATTCGTCACCAACGGATTAACTTTGCCTTGTTCAAGATCCAACGCTCACAGGCCCCGATGGATCGGGGTGGTACCGGTTATTCGCAACCTCGCCTGGAGCAATCAAACCTTTGGCTGCGCCTATGTTCCACATCTCAAGAGACGCTCTGTGGCCAGCCCTGGAGATGTGGGTAAGGATCAGTTTGGAAAAAGGGGGATTAAGCAACGTAGGGTGGGTTAAGCGCAAACGGGGAGGCGCTGACGGGGGCGGTTGCGCGAACCCACCATTCGGCCGGATTGGCGTTCACAGCTTTGTTCCACTTCTGTCATTACGGTGGGTTCGCACAGCCACACGACTTCCCCAACGCCCCGCTGTGCTTAACCCACCCTACGTGGCTGTCAATCCCCCTCTTTGAAAGGGGGAGGAAGGAAGGTTGACGCTATGCGAAGGTTGTGCTATTCTAGTTGGCATTGTAGCTGGCCGGGTCATCCGACAGCCTTTCAAGGAGGCAGCCTGGATTAACATGATCAGCGTGGTCATCCCGGTGCTGAATGAGGAGCGGCTGTTGCCCGATTGTCTGCGGTCCCTCAGCCACCAGGACTATGATGGAGATTACGAGGTCGTTGTCGTGGATAACGGCAGTACGGACCGTTCGGCGGCCATCGCCAGGGAACTCGGGGCAAGGGTTATCACCTCGTCTGTGGCGAGGGACCTGATCGGCGCCAGGGAATCGGGCGCCAGGGCAGCGCGCGGCGAGATAATCGCCCAGGCCGACGCCGACACGGTCTATCCCCCCGACTGGCTCAGCCGCGTCGCAGGGCATTTCTCCACGGGGGCGCAGGCAGTGGGCGTCGCCGGCGTCTATGTCTATCGCGAGCGCCGCAACTTCATCCGCAGGCTCGACCCGTTCCTGAGACACCTCATCAACGTGTTAACCATCGCCTTATTTCGCCGGCCGTATATCATCTCCGGCGCCAATTTCGCTTTTCTCAAGGACGTGTTTCTCGAAATCCACGGCTACGACAAGCGGTCCTACTCTCCCGACCAGTACGGCATCGCCACGCGCCTGGGCCGGCGGGGAACGATCATATATAATTCCGGTCTTGTCGTGGCGACCTCCGCGCGGCGCATCGAGATACCCACCGTTCAAATAATCCTGGAAGTGCTGCGGAACATCGTCATCGTTCTGGCGCATGTGGCCCGGTCTGCTCCCGGCGTGCTTCGCTGGAAACTGGCCGGACCCAGGACCTATTTTAAGATAGCGCCCTTGGTTCTCGCCTTCGCTTTCCTGGCCTATGGCTATTTCATACCGACCTCCACGGTTTTCGGAAAGGTGTATTACCAGGGGGCGTCAGAGGATATGCTGGTGGCGTTGACTTTCGATGATGGTCCGAACGATCCCTACACCACCCGCATCCTGGATGTCCTCAAGGACTCAGGGGTAAAGGCGACGTTCTTTGCCATCGGAGAGAATGTCGAGCTGTTTCCCGCAACCGCCAGGCGAATCGTTGAAGAGGGACATGTCATCGGCAACCACTCCTATAGTCACGACGCCAATCATGCCCTGACCGGCAGGGGGAGGGAAGACATCAGGCTGGCCCAGGAGGCCATCTTCCGCACCGTTGGCCTGGAACCCCACCTCTACCGCCCGCCCCATGGCAAGAAGTCTCCGTGGGAGCTCCAGTACCTCAAGAAGATAAACCTGGTGGAGGTCACCTGGACCGCTGCGACCAACGACCAGGTCGCCAAAACGCCGGAAAAGCTCGCCCTGGAAATAGTCGGCAAGGTTAAGCCCGGGAGGATAATCCTGCTTCATGACGGATACGGCACCGACCACCAGGGACCGAGGGCGGACCGGACCACCACCGTGGAGGCGGTGCCGATCATCATCCGTACCCTTCAGGATGAAGGTTACCGGTTCGTTACCGTGCCCGAGCTTCTCGGGGTGCCGGCGTATCACTCCCGCCAGTGACGGGCATGGAAGCGGCCATCGGCCGGCTACTGGAGCTCACTGCCACCCTGGACCTCAGGACGGCAGCCGTGATCCTGGCGGTCTGTTTCATGGGTGAGGCGGTCATCGGCATTCCCTATGTGCTGGAAAGCGCCTGGCTCCTCATCGGCTACCAGGCCGGCCGGGGCGCCTTATCCCCTTTCTCCCTGCTGGGTTTCTGGCTGGCGGGACAGCTTGGAAGGCAACTTGGCGCGGTAGCGCTTTACCAGGTCACGCGGGTCGGTTCGGCGCCTGTCCTGAAGCTGTGGAGGAAGCTGTCTCTATCAGACGTCCTGGCCCGCAAGGCGGCGGACTCCCGAATGCTCCGCCGGATAAATGTATTTTCCCCCTTCTCGGTGGCCCTGGGCCGGCTGTGCGCGCTGCGCATTCCGCTGACTTTGACCCTCGCCATGAAGAAGAAGCGCAAGACCCTGGCGCTGGCGGTGCTGTGTTCCAGCCTGGTCTGGGATGGCGTTTACATATCCCTGGGCGCGACGGTTGGTTCAACCACAACCCTCAAGCCGGCGCAGATGTTTGCCCTTTCTATCGCGGGGCTTACCGTCATGTACCTCTCGGTCTTTGTCTTTCGCCGCGTCTTCGGGCGCGCCGAACGAGCCGGACCCCCTGCAGCGCCGGGGTGACGGAACCGTAAGAGGTTTGTAAGGTTTGTAACGTTCATAAAGTTTATAAGGTTCGTAGGGAGCTGTTCAGATAAGTTTAACAATGAACCACGGACCAACGCGAAATTTTTACAAGTGTTTCGCTGACCCAAATAATCTTTTTGGCTAACCCTTTACCAGGTCGTTCTTCATTTATTTCTCGTGTTGGTCTCATGAAATCTTGTGGTTGCAGAGGAGGACCATCACATGACTAAGAAGATACCGAAATTCAAAAACGAAGAAGAGGAAAGGGAGTTCTGGGCGTCCCATGAGTCCACCGAATACATTGACTGGAAGAGGACCAGGATGGTTGTATTGCCCGAACTGAAGCCGTCCCTCAAGACTATTTCCCTCCGGCTTCCGCAGTCCATGCTTGAAGAACTGAAGCTCCTGGCCAACAAGAAGGATGTTCCTTAGCAGTCGCTGCTGAAAGTGTTCCTTGCGGAAAAGATCCGGGAGGAGCTCAAGGCGCGTTAAGATCCCGGGCTTTGAACGAAGCTATCAGGGACTGTGCTCAAATAAGTAGACCAATAAAACACGAGATTCTCACCAGATTCATCCGATGACCCAACAAGTCTTCACGCAGCCGTCTTTCGTTTATTTCTCTTGCTAATCTCGTGAAATCCTGTGGTTACAAAAGTGAGATGAGCGTGGTGTAGTGGAAGAACCAGGCGGCGGGAATGTTGAACCTTCCTACGAAAATGTCACCCTGAGCCGGAGTCCTGAGCGAAGCGAAGGAGCAGTCGAAGGGTCTTTCGCATCGCCCGCCACCCCGAAAGAACTTGTCCTGGACAGCCGAAGGATTCTTCGACTACCCCGATCCTATCGGGACTGCGCTTGCTTCGCTCAGAATGACAGACGGCGCAGGCATTTTGATCGTTCATGGCGCGCCCCTGGGCGCATGGGTGATTGAATCTGCAATCTCAAGGTGGCGCTATTTACTTACTGCCGATTTTTTGCTAATATTTAGGTTGCGGATGGGTCAGTGAAACAATCGGAGTCGTTCCCCGATAGCTCAACGGTGGAGCGGGCGGCTGTTAACCGCACGGTTCTAGGTTCGAATCCTAGTCGGGGAGCCAATTCTTCTTGTTCCGACTTCACCAGGTGGACATGAGAGCGAAATGCAACCGATGCCGTAACCGTCAAACGGCCAGGCACGCCAGGCAAGAAATGCTCGGCGAGGAACGCGGAACCATTACCGAGACCGAGGTTTTCCGGACCATCCAGGGAGGAGAGGTCATTGAGAACTACCCGGATGATGAACCATATCCAAGTATGCTGATTCTTGGCAAAACAGAGAAAGGGAGGAGCGTTCATGTAGTGTGCGCTTATTCCGAAGCGGATCATCTCGCCATCGTGATAACTGCCTACGAGCCGGACCCCTCTCGTTGGATCAATGACAGGAGAAGACAGTGAAATGTGTCATCTGTAAGAGCTCAGATATCGAAAAAAGGCAGGTGGAAGAAGAGATCCGCTCGGGCCAGGATATTGTTATTGTGCCGGTCGAGGTGTTGGTGTGTTTGAATTGCGGCGAACGGTACTACGACCGCAGGACGATGAGGTTCCTGGAGGAAACCAAAACCAGGATTGCCAACAGGCAGGTTAAGCTCTCCCCGGTGGGGAAGGTTCTCAGAGCAACCGCCTGATACAAGGGCCTCGGGTAATTTGACGCAGTTCGTATTCGCTTTTTGCTTTTTGTCTTGACATCGTGTACAATCTGCCAGAAATAAACAGTCGTTAGGTAACAGATAACTTTCGTCAAATAGCTGCCCAGTCCTCCCCGGAACAGCCCCGCGTACCCAGGTTTGATGCCCACAAGGAATTCCCTCAGCAAATATTCATCGGGCATCCTGCTGCCCGTGACATCCGTTCACGGCCATAGCTATTTGATAAATATTTGCTAACAAAATTAAAACATCTTGTAAAATCATCTTTTTTGTGATATATTGGTTGAAAACTATCGAGTACCGCCAGAGGCCATCGGTTTGAATGGAAACGTCAAACGACTGAGGGAACTGCGGGCCCTTTCCCAGAGGGACCTGGCTGACAAGGCCGGCGTCAGCCTGGCGACGATCAACCGGGCCGAAAGAGGGCTGCACAAGCCGTCTCCGAAGACGATCCGGCGGCTGGCCAAGGCCCTGGACGTCACCCCGGAAAAGCTCTTAGCGACCCAATTGCAGTTGTTGGAGTATGGCAAATGACAACCACCATGATCAAGTCCCTGCTGGTAGACTATGCCGCCAGGACGGTGCCCTTCGTCGCGGGGGGGGAATGCAAAGAGATGGCGTATTCGACCCGCGTCGACCCACTCTCCGGGCAGGTGTGCAAAATTTCTGAGGAACGGGCCAAACGGGCCATTGCCATTTCGGTCGACCTGAATATTTCGCCCATCCAGCACTGTGATTTCTGTAACTACAAAGAGAAGACCCCGGAGAACCGCATTGAACATGAATGCGGGGCGGTTTCTGTCCCGAACAAATATCCCTGGGAAAAATATGACTGGATAACCCTGTATCCCCCCTTTGGCGAGCACAAACTCCTGCTCTCCGACCTGTACTTCGATGACATGGACCGGATGATAGAGTCTTCCTATGATTTGTCTTGTGTCTGCGCCCGAGACCCATCGGTGATCGGCTTCATGGATTTTACCAACTGGGGACCTTTTGCCGGCGCTTCGCAGCAGCATCCCCATTCTCAACGCAAGAGCATCACCTGCCATCTCGACCCGCGGCAGGCGAGGGAGTTGAGCCACTGTAGGAGGATATACCAGCGGTACGGAGTGAACCCCTTCGACCTGCTCCTGGATGAAGAACGGCGGAGGGGGGAGAGGGTGGTCCACGATAACGATGTATTCATCACGGCTGCCTTCGCGCCTTCCTGTCCTGACGAGATACTCGTTTTCCCAAAAGAGCCCATAGCGCACATTCTTCAGACGGATAACCACATGCGGCGCAAGATTATCCGCCCGGTGCTGGGTATTTTCCCGGCCCTGTTCTTCTACCGCGGCATCAGCGATCTGAACATCGCCGTTCACATGGCCCCTTTCGCCATCATGGAGGAAGCCCGCAAATACTACCGGTGGCACCTGCACATATTGCCCCGGCGCTCCCGCCTGCCGTCCGACCGGGCTGGCGCCGAGATCGGGTTCGAGACATACATCATCGATACGCCGCCGGAGAAGACCGCCACCGAGTTGCGCAAGTGGTACAACGAAGGACCCAGAGAGGACCGGTTGACCCTGAGACAGGATGGCACGCCCCACCCCGACCTGGTGGCCGCTTTCCGCCGGGTCACGAACAATAACCACCACTAGAGTTGGTTGAGTTCGTTGGGTTTTTGGGTTCTTGGGTTGTTGGGTTTTGGAGTTATTGGGTTGCGGGCCTCCGAGGACTCTGTATCTCTATCTCTATCTCTATCTCTATCTGTTCGCCCCTGTTGACGAAAGCCCACGTTAGTGCTATCGTTTAGCGATTCAGCAAGGGGACGGAAAATCCGTGGATTTTCTCCTTAGTGAACGGGAACAGGCGCTTCAGGCCGTGTTTCGCCGATTCGCCTCTCAGGAAGTGACTCCCATGGCGAGGGAGGTCGAATGCGACCGTACCGTCATCAAGGAGACATTCAGGAAACTGGGGGAGATCAATTTCTTTTCTCTGGCCTTGCCCAGGTCTCATGGCGGCTGCGGGGAAAGCGTTCTCAGTAGTGTTGTCGCGGTGGAAGAACTCGGCCGGGCCTCGGCGGGACTGGCTCTGTTATTCATCGAGAATATCGTTGCGGCAGACATATTAGCTTATTATTGCGCCGGCCCCATAAGAGAGAAGTACCTGGGCCCTCTTCTCAAGGGGGAGATAGTCGGTGGGTGGGGGTTCAGTGAACCTAAAGGCGGTTCCCATTCGAACGCCATTGAGACCACCGCGGTCCGGAATGGGTCCAACTACCGGTTGAGCGGCACCAAGGTTTTCATTACCGGGGCGCCCATCGTGGATGTCATGATCGTCTATGCCAGGACCGCCGGAAACAAACTGACCGCTTTCCTCGTCGAAAGAAACACGGAGGGCTTCCGGTTCACTCGCGAGGAGGAGATGATGGGGCTTCAGGGCGCCGCCTGCGGCGAGTTGCAGTTCGTCGATGTGCGCCTGACTGCGGACAACCTGATTGGCGAAGAAGGGGATGGGGTGAAGATCCTGAACTTCGTGGCCCCCAGGGCCAAGAACTATACCGCCGCCGTCTGTCTGGGCGTCACCCAGGGGGTATTCGATTGCTCCCTGGAATTCGCCCGGCAGAGAAGGGTACACGGGGCTTCGAAGGCCGGGTTGGAGCTTGTCCAGAAGAGGATCGCCCGGATAGCCTCACGGTTGCAGGCGGCGCGGTGGTTGGTGTACTGGGGCGCTTGTTTGCAGGAGAAGGGCGCCCTGACCAACCTGGAAGCCTCCATGATCAAGTCCTATCTTTCCCGGGTGGCACTGGAGACCGCAGAAGACGGATTTCGCATCCACGGTTCGTACGGTTACACCAGGAGCTGCGAGGTGGAGCGCTTGTACAGGGACGCCATTGGTCTTCAGGTGACCATGATGGCCAACGACACCAACGATGGCATCGTTGGCGCCGCTCTGCTGGACCGGTCATGAACGGATTGCAAATTCACGATTCATGATTCAAGATTCAATATCCCTCTCCCTCGATGGGAGAGGCCAGGTGAGGGTGAGAAGCCTTCAAAGCTCTCTCCGTCTTGACCTCGTGCCTTCAGCGTGCGAACGGGCAAGATGCCCGTTCTACCGGTCTCCTTCAAACCTTCCAGCCTTCAAACCTTATAAACCTTCTATATCTCCCTCCCCACCCGTTCGCCTTCGGCCGTGGCGTCAACAATCTTGCCAGGCTTCTGGCAATCGCCGATCACGTACAGACCGGCCACCTTGCCTTTCAAATCTTCGGCGAGCTTGTTGTTGGGCCTGGAGCCGGCGGCGATCACCACCGTGTCAGCTCGGACCAGTTCTTTCTGGCCCTGTTTGTTGGTTATGACCAGGCCTTTCCTGTTGATTTCCTCGTATTTGACGCCGGGCAGGAGCCTGACGCCCTTTGCCGCCAGCCTCTCCAGCAGGGGGCCTCGCTGCGACGGTCCGACGTCCGCGGCCATTTCTTCTCCCCTTCGCAATACCGTCACCTTCTTGCCCTTCTGTGCCAGGAGCTCCGCCGTCTCGCAACCAACCAACTCGCCGCCGACCACGGCCACCCGTTTGCCCGTGTCCTTCTTGCCGGAGAGGACATCAAAAGCCAGCGCAACGTTGCGCCCTTTGACGCCGGGGATATCGGGAATGAAAGGTTCCACGCCGGTGGCGACAACCACCGCATCCGGCCTGCCGGCCACGACGGTGTTGACCGTGGCGGACCGACCCTTTCTCACTGTGACTCCGGCTTTCTCCATGATGGTTATCATGTGCTGGCGGTATCTCTCCAGTTCCCATTTCCCCGGGGGGACGGCAGCCATCATCAACTGGCCGCCGACGGTATCTTCTTTCTCGAAGAGGGTCACTTTGTGACCACGCCTGGAGGCAACCACGGCGGCCTCCATTCCGGCGGGACCGCTGCCGATGACGAAGACCTTTTTGGCTGTCTGCGCCGGGACGAGAGCGTGTTCCTCCTCCCTGGCCACGGCGGGGTTAACCGAGCAGCGAAGCTCCTTGTGCTCGTACATGGCTGTGTCCAGGCAGACATTGCAGCTCAGGCAGGTCACGGTCTCGTCAAACTTCCCGGAAGCTATCTTTTCGGGGTAATAGGGATCGGCCACGAGCTGCCTGCCGATGCCCAGGAGGTCGAATTTGTTCTGAGCGAGATAGGCTTCGGCCAGCTCCGGGGTGTGTACCCGGCCCACGCCCATGACCGGCATTTTGACCTTCTTCTTCACCGCTTCAGCATAGGGAACGAAGGTACCGACCGGCTGCGAGCTGATGGGGCCGAACAGGGGGGTCACGTCGGCTGTGGACAGGCTGATGATATCGGCCCCGGCCTTTTCCAGCTCCGCAGCGAAGGCCGCGCCGTCTTCTGCCGTTATGCCGCCCGGTTTGGTATCACACACCCCCATGCGGAAGAGCAGGGGATAGTCCTCTCCCACCAGCTTGCGGCTTTGCCTGACGCAGTCCAGCCCGAATTGCATCCTCCGTCGCACATCCCCTCCGTACCTATCGTCCCTCCGGTTGTAGAAGGGCGAGAAGAACTGGTTCATCAGGTAACCGTGGGCGCCGTTGAAATCAACGAAATCGAATCCTATTTCTTTGCAGACCAGGGCGGCCCTGGCGAACTTCTCGATAACGGCTTCGATCTCGCTGACTGTGAAAGCCCTCCGGTTGGCATAGGCCGATGGGCCCACGCGGTCGCCGGTGATCTTGTTTTCCCCCAGCCCGTAGCCGCCCCACATGCCCGCCGGGAACATATTGCCGTGCCACAACTGCATCCCGATTTTGGCGCCCGCGGCCTGGACTTCCTTGACGAGCTCCGCCTCCCTTTCCCGGAATTTCGCACAGCTACCTGCGGGCAACCCCTCCCACATCCATGCCTGGTCGTCCAGGAAGATATCGACTGTTACCGCGGCCACGGTGATCGCTGCCGCCCCCCCGCGAGCGCGCTCTACGTAGTACCTTCTCACCTTTCTGCCGGTCAGCCCGAGATTAACGTGGATGGCGGGCATGACGATGCGGTTCTTCAGGTACAGGGTTTTGATCTTGATGGGCTCGAACAATCTCATTGCTGTGGATTCCTTTCGAAACTGGTCGATTCTTCTCCCCCTTTGCAGAAGGGGGACAAAGGGGGATTGGAAACCGAGATCCCCCTTTTTCAAAGGGGGAGAAGGATTGATCGTGACGTGGCATTATAGCACAAAAGAAGGCATCCGCAGATACTGGACCAGGGATGCAGCAAGGTGAGACTGGAGAGGCTTGTGGGTTCCGGCCGGAGGGTCCGCGGTTCGATGTCAGATATTTGTAATGCGGGCACGCCGAAGTTTATGATTTCTTCACGCGGCATGCTCTATACTGGTGCGATAGCCGGGCGACAGGCGAGCGATAGGCTGGAAAGCCTGTCGTACTGGGGAGGGCAAGTGAGAATAAAGGTCGATCTGAAATTATGCACCGGGGTGGGCAACTGCGCGGCAGTGGCGCCGACCGTGTTCCGCCTGAACGAAAAACGCCGGGCGGATGTGCTGGACCCGTCTTCGGTGTCAGAGGAAAGTCTCTGGGAAGCTGCTGAAAGCTGCCCGGAAGGGGCCATCATTCTGGAAGATGACAACGGAAACCAGGTTTACCCCTGAGAGAAAATGACAAAGTCCGAATGAAGAATGACCAAACGGAATGACAAAGTCCGAATGACCAAACAGACGAGGATTACGAAGTGCGAATGACGAATGACCAGGGAGTGGCCAGATGCCTTCGATTGGTCATTCGGACTTCGGGTTTCGTCATTCTCTTTGTGCTGGCTTCCTGCGTGCTTCCATCACCCGCGACACCGGTTCCGGAGGCGCCCTCCCTTGCCCCGCCCGCCACACAGACCGCGCCGTTGTCTGCCGCGACGGCCACACCACCGGCCCGCTCACCCGCGGTCACGGCCGGTCCGACGATGGCGGCAACGCCCGCTCCGCCGACGGCTACAGCGCGGCTATCGCCGTCGCCGTCGCCCGCTCCCCTTCCCGCGGTTACCCCAAAACCGGCACCCCCCGTGATAACAGTGTCGCCTTCACCGGTCGCGTCTTCGAGTCCTCCTCCGGTTCGCCCGCCGACCGTTGCAACCGAAGTTCTGGTACAGGACCTGACTGTCCCGTGGTCGCTCGCTTTCGACCTGCGGGACAGGCTGTTCTTCACGGAAAGGCCGGGCAGGATACGCCTGTTTGAAAACGGGAAGCTGCAGCCGGAGCCTGTGGCGACCCTGCCTGTGGCGGCTACGGGCGAGGCGGGACTCCTGGGACTTGCCCTGTCCCCGGACTTCCACCAGACCGGTCATATCTATGTCTACTACACTTACCGCAACTCCAGCGGCGGCCTGTCAAACAGGGTGGTGCGGTTGACCGAGCAGAACGGCCGGGCGTCCGATCCGGTGGTCATCCTGGAGGGGATTCCGGGGTCGTCCATCCACGATGGCGGGCGACTGCGCTTTGGGCCGGACGGGAAACTGTACATAACCACAGGAGATGCTGCCGTGGCTGCCCTGTCGCAGGACCCGAGATCGCTGGCAGGGAAAATCCTCCGTCTCAACGCCGACGGTTCGACCCCACCGGACAACCCTTTTCCCGGCTCGCCTGTCTACAGCTTCGGGCACCGGAACCCCCAGGGGCTGGACTGGCATCCGGAAACAGGCGTTTTGTATGCCTCGGAGCACGGCCCATCGGCCCACGACGAGGTGAATGTCATCCGGCCCGGGGGGAACTACGGTTGGCCCGCGGTAACCGGAAGCGGGGTGGGCGCCGCTTTCATTAACCCCCTGGTGGAGACCGGCTCCGACACCTGGGCGCCCTCCGGGACCAGTTTCTACAGGGGCGACCTTTTCCAGGGCTGGAAGGGCAATCTGTTCCTGGCCACGCTGAGGGGCGAACACCTCCGCAGACTGGCGCTGACGCCGCCGGTGTTCGAACAGGTAGACGCCAGTGAAGCCCTCTTTCCCGGTACGCTCGGCCGTCTGAGGGATGTTATCGAAGGGCGGGACGGGGCACTTTACATAATCACCAACAACCGTGACGGCCGGGGAAGACCCTCAAGCGGTGACGACCGTATCCTCAGGGTCTTTCCGAGGTAGGTCGGGAAGTAGCCAGCAGGTAGTAGCCAGTAGCCCCACCCCCTTGGAAGCCTCGCTCGCTTGACTACCGCCCTGGCACCCGCCTATAATTCAGATTGACAGCGATCCTCGATGTGTAGTCTCGTAATCTGCAATCTGTAATCTGTAATTTTCGAATCCCATGGCGGACATAAAGCTTGTCGGCATAACCAAGAGGTTCGGCCGGTTGACGGCTGTTGACGGGCTCACCCTGGATATCAGGGACAGGGAGTTCCTGGGCATTGTCGGTCCGTCCGCGTGCGGCAAGACCACGCTGCTGCGCATCATCGCCGGGCTGGAAAGGCCCGACGAGGGGGAAGTATATATTGGAGGGGAGCTGGCGAATGACATCAAAACGGAGAAGCGCAACATTCAACTGGTCTTCCAGAGCTATGCCCTGTGGCCCCACATGAAGGTGTTTGACTCCCGCAAGCTGACCAACATCAGCTTCCCGATGAAGCTGCGGAACTGGTTGCAGCAGGACATCCTGGACCGCGTCAGGAAAGTCAACGCCAGCGTCGGCGTGAATGACGCTTTTCACGATCGCAAGCCTGACGAGCTTTCCGGCGGCCAACAACAAAGGATCGCCCTGGGCCGCGCCCTGGTGGTGCCACCGAAGGCGCTCCTGCTGGACGAACCCATGTCGAACCTGGACCCGCCGTCCCGGGTGAAAATCAGGGGAGAGCTAAGAAGGATCCATGATGAGTACAACATGACGACGGTCATCGTGACTCACAACATAACCGATGCTCTGGCGGTGACGGATAGACTGGCGGTTATGAAGGACGGAAAGATAGTCCAGATTGGTACTCCGCGGGAGGTATACGAACATCCGCGGGATTCCTTCGTGGCCGATTTCATCCGGTGCTACGACGCGGCCAGCGCGTTGAAGCAAAACCGGTAGGCGCCATATTCTGCCGGGTTGGGCGCGGTGCATAAAGAAAGGGCGGGTCCCCGTGGGGACCCGCCCTTTTTTCGTCTGATCCCAAAAACTTCCTAATAGGTCGTTCGAAGCGACGCTGGTTTGGCGCTGGCGCCGGGGGTGGGTGTCGGTGTGGGAGGGGGCGGCGGTGGAGGGAGGAAGATGTTGACGTTGGTAGCCAACAGGTTATCCAGCGTTCCAGTGGCCCGCACCGTGACCCTCAGGTCCACCTTGACATCCGCGAAAGTGCCGCTGGTGATGGTCGGCGCCGGCCTCCCCTGCGGCCTGCCCTGGCCCCTCGCCTGGCGGGCGGGAGGTGTTATAATCCGGTACTTCGTATTGGCGTCAACTTTGATGACGTACTCTTTGTCTTGCATCTTGACCGTGAAGGAATCCGCGCCCTTGGCTGTCACCTTACCGGTAATGAAATAGACCGACTTGATCGAGTTCACGATGACCATCCCGGCCACCGGGTTGGCATTGGGCTGGCGGCGACCGAAAACGGTGACGAAGTTACCGACGCTTACCGTTGTTATCCCCAGGGCGAACCGGTACTGGGTGTTTTCGTTGACCTGGAAGGTTACATCCCTGCCGCGCAGATTGGTTAGGACAATGGTCTGTATCTTGCCGGCGCTATCCAGGGTGATCGTCTTGACATTGCCGTTGACGGACATCCGGGCCATGCGCCGCATCGGCCCCGGCCCGGGCGCACCGGGCGCTTCGTCGCCGGTGGGGGACAGCGAGGCCTGGTCCGGGACTGGACCCCTGGCCAGCGCGGGAACTGCCGCCCAAACCCCGGCCCCTGCCACCAGAACCGCCATGATAATAAGTCCGACTACTCTCAGTTTCCTCATTTGTTGCCTCCTTTGCAGTGCTCAACGAACAAATACATGTCCCCCTTTGAAAAAGGGGGATTAAGGGGGATTTCAAACATCATTCCTGAGAAAATCCCAACGGTCGCGCCCCGTTGCATCGGGGTGGGCGTCGGAATTCCGCCGATGTCTCTCCCGGCGGGCGAACACATGGGTTCGCCCCTACGGTGATTCTTCCACATCATCGGCCGCCGCCACGGCCCTCTTGTAGCCGTTCAATGATCTCTCCACCGCCTTCTTCACCGCCGGGCGGGCTCCTTTAGCCGCCCTGACTTCGATATTCTTCAGCGCGGCCTCGTGCCTGGGAAAGTTCTCCCGGATAATCCTCTTGAGTTCCTTCAATTCCTTCAGTTTTTGGCCGTCGCCCCGCAACACCCTCTTCGGTTTGGGATGGGCTTTCGGAACGGGGGTGACGTCAGACTTCTCAGCATCTTCCAGTTCGCCAAGCACCAGGTCCTCGATTCTGCTGTAATGCGAGTAGAGCCGTTCCGATAGCCTTTCCACCGCTTCCGGCTTGTCCTTGCCGACGATATACGAAAGTTCCTCGATGCGTCTTTCGGCCAGCCTGGCTTCCAACTGAGCTTTCCCCAGGGCCGACGGCGCCACGGCGGTTTGAATTTGCTCGGTAGCTATCTTCACCGGGTAAAGCGGCTGGTCCGGCATGCTTCCCGCCGCCGCAAAGGCGGTGCCCCCCGCCGCCACCAGCACCGCCAGGGCTATCGAGGCGGCCGTCAACCAGGGGCGATGCCAGGCCCACGGAAATGCCATTCCCTTTTTCTTGTCCGGTTTTTGCGCCGGCGTCGCCGCGGAGCGGAAGCGCGCCAGGCCTCGGGCGCGGAGCTCGATGCCGGACGCTGTCGTGGCTGCCCGGGAGACGGCCAGCGCGGTCTTGAGGAGGGGCTTCAGCCTCGCGGCATGTTCCGGGTGGCCTTGCAGAACAGTCTCCAGGCTCTCGCCTCTGGAAATCAGCCGATCCAGGCAACTATTTAGAATATCTTCGAACTTATCGCTCATTGTTTACCTTGACGCCCATGATTCTCCGCAGGCTTTCCAGGGCGCTGTGCTGCAGGGCCTTGATGGCGCCTTCGTTCCTGCCCATCGCCTGGGCCGTTTCCATTATCGAAAGGCCGGCGGCGAAACGCAGGGAAATCACTTCCTGCTGGAGCTGGGTCAATTGCTTGAGGGCAACCTTGACGGTGTCCATCATGAGCCATTCTTCAGCCTGGTCCTCCGGTGGCCTGTCCTTCGGGTCCTCCTGTGAAACGTATTCGGTGAACTGGGGTCCCCGTTGCCTTTTCCTGACGTGATCGATGATCAGATTGTGGGCGATGCGGAAGAGCCAGGCCGAGAACGGCAACCCTTTCCAATGGTACGAATCAATGGACTGGATGACCCGCAAAAAGACCTGCTGAGTCAGGTCCTCTGCCTCCGTCTTGTCGGTAACCCGGATGAATATGTATCGATAAATCTTTACGAAATTGGCCTCGTACAGGCGGCTCAAGGCTTCCAGGTCTTTCCGCCTGGCCCTCTCGACGAGGCCCTGTTCTTCATTTTGCACCTGACAACTCCCGCCGTCCCGCAGGCGGGAGCGGCTATGTTATCACGTGCATATAGTATAACGGCATCACCGGAAAAAGGATAGCTGGGAATCGAAAGCGGGAAGCGGGGGGTCAGGGTCAGGATGCGAGGCGAGCTGGGCCGAGCTGGCTGCCGGTTGATTTGACATATGTATCAAATTTGGAATATAATTAGCGTGCATTTAGTTTCCTTTCATGCCTGAAACTAATCTGATCCAAACGCCGTCGTCGCGACCGTCTTCCCGTGACGGCACTGAGAGATAACCAGCTCAGAGTGAACATCATTCGCTTCTACGGTTCTTTCCCATTTTCCTTGTGCGGCGGTGCGGCCGTGACTGGTGCAAACGCATTGAGTGCTTATACAAGCGGAATACTTTTCCCAAGGAGATAAACACGCATGGAAACACTGGACCAGTTTAGGAAGATCTTTCAGAACCGCCACCAGTATGCCAGGGATTGGAAGGCCAGGACCGGCAAACAGGTCTTCGGTTATCTTTGCACCTACGTCCCCGAAGAGGTCATCTATGCCGCCGGTATCCTGCCTGTCCGCGTCCTGGGCAGCCACGAACCTCAGGACGTCACCGAACCCCATATCTATACGATGTTCTGTCCTTTCTCCCGCGATATCCTGGCCCAGGGATTGCAGGGTCGGTACAACTACTGCGACGGCATCGTCTATGCCCATAGCTGCCTCCACATGCGGCAGACCTTTGCCTCCTGGACCAAGCACGTGCCGATGAAGTATCAAAGGTACATCTTCGTCCCGGCCAAGGTGCAGAGCCCGCGGGCCGAACCACTCCTGACCAAGGAAGTCGCCGACTTCAGGAAATCGCTTGAGGAGTTCACGGGCAAGCCTATCACTGATAAGGATCTGGACAACGCCATAGATGTTTACAACACCAACCGGCGCTTGATGAGGCAGGTTTACGAGACGAGAAGGGGCGAGCAACCCCTTATCTCGGGGACCGAAGCGACGCATATGGTCCTGTCCAGCATGGTGAGCGATAAAGCCGAACATAATAAGCTGCTCGAAAAAGCTCTCAAGGAGTTGCCCACCAGAAAAGACCTGCCGAAGCCGGGGACGAGGCTGATGGTTATCAGCAGCATTCTCGACAGTGTCGAGTTCCTGGAACTGTGCGAGGGTCTCGACGCGATCATAGTCATCGACGACGTCTGTGACGGGACGAGGTATTTCTGGAATGAAGTCCAGCCCATGGAAGATCGGAATAATGCCATTGCTCTGAGATATATAAACCGGCCTGCCTGCCCGGCGAAGGACTGGGAAAAGCGGAACCGCTTCCCCTTTATCCTGAATCTGGCCAAAGAATACAACGTGCAGGGGGCTATTGTGGTCCAGCAGAAATTCTGCGACCCCCACGAGTTCGACATCCCGCCCATCATGAATATGCTCAAAGATAATGGCATCCCGTCCATATTCCTCGAATTTGACATAACCGTTCCGGTGGGGCAGTTCCGCACCAGGGTAGAAGCCTTCCTGGAGATGCTGCAGCTCGAGCTGGTGTAAGTTCAATGTCATTGCGAGCGAAGCGAAGCAATCTCCCGGACGGCCAGCCAACCGGGGGATTGCTTCGCTTCGCTCGCAATGACAGTCCATATTCTAATTTCGTCATTAGTCGTTTTGCTCGGCTTGCCCGGGTTACGGTGAGTCAGGTTCAGAGTTGAATCATCCGACACGACCTCTTGCCTGCTGGGGAAAGGCGAAGGAACTCCGGCTCAGCCACTACCGGCAGATATCGGCTGCCCGGGAACAGGGCGCGCTGGTTGTGACGGGGTCCGGAGACGCCTTCGTACCCCTCCTGGCGGGCCTGGGCGATTTTGTTCATCTCGCCGGGGAGCCCTGGGGGGCGTCTATCGCGACTGACAACGTGCTCTCCCTCGCCTGCCTGGAGGCCGCCGAAGCCCGGGGTTACGCCCGCGACCTCTGCGCCTACATGCGGAACTACTGGGGTTCCATGTTTCTCAACAAAAGCCCCTTCGGCGGGTCGTTCCCGAGGCCGGACCTGTGTTTCAGCATCCATGCCTGCGATACCCACGCCAAGTGGTTTCAGACCGTAGGCGAGTATTTCGGCGTACCGTACTTCAGCGTTGAACTTCCCGTAATCCGGGGCGGTTGCGAAGACGATAAGCTGGACTATCTCACCGGTCAACTGCATGACGCCGTTGAATGGCTGGAGAAGACCAGCGGCCGCGAATTCGATGATGAGAAGCTGGCGGCGGCGGCCCGGAACTACTTCCGGAGCACCTCTCTGTGGGGAGACATCTGCCTCCTCAACCGGGCCCGGCCGGCGCCCCTGGATGAGAAGACCATGTTTTCTCTGTACGCCATTTCCATGCTGATGGGGCACGAGACCGAAGCCGTGGAGTTCTACAAAGAACTGAGGGACGAGGTGCGGGACAGGGTGGAGCGGGGAATTGCCGCCGTGGCCAACGAGCGCTGCCGCCTGCTTCACGATAGCCAGCCTCCCTGGTTCTTCTTGAAGCTGTTTCGCTATTTGGAGCAGTATGGCGCGGTCATTATTGGCTCTTCGTATTCCTTCACCCTGACCGGCGCCCTGGCCGTCCGGGACAACCGGTGGACGCACCGTCCGACCCCCGAGGAAGACGGAATGGCGCTGGACAGGCGCGAGTCCGTGCTGACAGCCCTGGCTGGATGGCAACTGGAAAGAGTGAGGCAGCAGGGGTTCGTGCTCCTCGAAGAAAGAAAGGCCAACCTGCTGGCCATGGTAAAGGACTGGCAGGTAGATGGGGTGATCATGCATCTGAATCGGGGTTGTCAGGGCACAGCCTACCTGCAAATGGAAAACCGGCTGGCCCTGGCGGAGGCCGGCATTCCGGTGATGACCTACGAAGGGAACATGGCCGACCGGCGGGAATTCAGCGAGCCGCAGACGCTCGACCGTATCGACTCCTTTATGGAAAGCCTGGACCTGACCAAATTCAACCTGCCCGGGGTAAATCCGGCGAAGCAGGCGATCATTAATTGATACCGGCGCTTCGTTGCGGAAACAGACGCCACAATCAGGCCCCGGTAGCCGCGGGTCTTACTGTGCCTGGAAGCGCGCCCGTAAAGGGTGCGGCTATGGCAACATCAATCAAAACAGGAGGACATTCTTCACATGCCAGTAGCTAAGTATCCGACCAGACCCTTGAAGCTGTGGCAAAAGGCTAAGGAGCTTAGATTAAATCACTACAAGGATGTGGCGACGGCCAGACAGAACGGTAAACTGCTGGTGACCGGGGGGACCGACGGGTTCACCAGCCTGCCCGCGGGCCTCGGCGACTACGCCTATCTCGGCGGCGAGCCGTGGGGTGCCTCTATTTCCGTTGATCCCGTTCTGGCCACCCAGTGCGTTGAGGCCGTGGAGGCCAAGAACTTCGCCAGGGACATGTGCGCCTACATGAGGAACTACTGGGGGTCGATGTATTTGAACAAGAGCCCCTTCGGCGGGCCCTTCCCCAAACCCGATTTCTGCCTCCAGGGCGGCTTCTGCGACAGCCACCACAAGTGGTTCCAGCACGTCGCCGAATTCTTCAAGATCCCGTACTTTGCCATAGACATACCCCTGGGGGACCCCGGAGTGGGTTTCGAGAGGAAACAGGAGTACCTCTCCGGCCAGTTGCTGGATGCCATCGAATGGATGGAGAAGACCACGGGCAGGAAATACGATGACGGAAAGCTGATCGAAGCGGTCAACAACGACATCGAGTCCTCCGCCCTGTGGAGCCAGATTTGCTGTCTGAACAAGGCCATCCCGGCGCCCATGGACGAGAAGATGATGTTCAGCCTGTACATTGTTGCGGTGCTTATCCGGCATGAGAGGGAGTCCGTAGACTTCTACAAAGAACTGAAGGCGGAGATGGAAGATAGAGTCCGGGACGGGATCGCCGCCGTGCCGACGGAAACCGTCCGCCTGATGCATGACAGCCAGCCGCCCTGGTATTTCCTGAAGCTCTGGAGATACCTGGAGGAATACGGGGCCGTGGTTATCGGTTCGTTCTATTCGTTTACGCTGAGCGGTTTCATCGAGAAACGCGACGGCGTCTGGCAGGCCGGCCAGACCCCGAAGGAGCGCGGCGTCGTCATGAAGAGCCGGGAGGACGCCGTACAGGTGCTGGCTGATTGGTACCTCAGGAGGAATGTCACCCAGGAGTTCTCCGTGCCGTGGGTCAAAAACCAGGAGATGGTAGCCTGGGCCAAGGAATGGACCGTCAACGGTTTTATCATACACCTGAACCGCGGCTGTGAGGGCACCGCTTTCGGTCAAATGGAAGCCAGGCTGGAGCTCCTCAAGGCAGGGATACCGGTGATGACCTACGAAGGCAATATGGCTGACAAGAGGGAGCTCAACGAAGGCCAAACCCTCGACCGCATCGATGCCTTCATGGAAAGCCTGGGGCTTAAGAAGAAATAGATTTCCTTCTTTTCTCCCCTTTCGCAAAGGGGGGGAAGGATTGAACAGCGATAGGATTTGGCATATGAGAATGCGCCGCCACTTAAGGCGCTTCACATAGGATCATTCAGAAAGGAGGTTACCCATGATCACCGCTGGCGTTGACCTGGGTTCCAAGACAGTAAAGGTTGTCCTTTTGAACGACGGGAAGATTCTGGCAAAGAGTCTGGTCCTGACTGGTTTCGACCAAAAGAAATCGGCTGAAGAAGCCTTCGAGGAGGCTTTGAAGAAGGCTGGCAAGACGAGGGCTGATGTGGCCAATGTGGTGGCCACCGGTCTCGGAAGGAAAGACGTCACTTTCTCCAAGGGCGAGGTCACGATGGTGGCCGCTGACGCCAAGGGCGTCGCCGCTCTGTTCCCTGCGGCCCGGACCATAATCGACATCGGGGCTGAGGAGGGGCGGGGTATCAAGACCGACGGCAAGGGAAGGGTGCTGGATTTCGCCGTAAACGAAAAGTGCGCCGCCGGGGCCGGGACCTTCGTCGAGGCTATGTCCCGGGCGCTGGAGATCACTGTAGAGCAGATGGGACAGATGTCCCTCCAGTCCACCCAGGAAACACCTCTGAATGCGACCTGCGCCGTATTTGCTGAATCCGAGGTGGTATCCCTGATACACCAGAAATTCGCCAAGAGCGACATCGCCAAAGCAGTCCATGACGGAATTGCCACCCGGATCACCTCGATGGTACGCCGTGTTGGCGTGGAGAAGGACGTCGTCCTGATCGGCGGGGTCGCCAGGAACCCCGGCCTGGTGGCCTCGCTGAGGAGCCACCTGGAGGTGGAGACGCTCTTTATTCCTGAAGACATGGAATACGTCGGAGCTTTAGGCGCCGCCATAGCCGCTGCCGCGAGCTAATATTCGTTAACGGAGGAATCACGCTAATGGCCGAAAAAGAATATTGGAGATGGCCCGAATACCGGAAGACCGTCGCTGAGATAGACTGGCGAAAAGCGAAAATGATCACCGCGGGCGTCGACGTAGGTTCGGTTAGCTCCAAGACGATGATTATGGTTGACGGTCAGCCTTATGCCTTCAGCCTGATGCGGACCGGTTCCAATAGCCCCGAAAGCGCGGCGAAAACGATAAGCTGGGCTATGCAAGGGACGGGGCTGGAAGTCAAGGATATCCACTACGTTATCGGCACGGGCTACGGCAGGATTAACATCCCCTTTGCTAAGAAGAGCATCACCGAAATCGCCTGCCACGGCCGGGGGGCCAACTACATCTGGGGGCCGACCGTCCGAACGGTGCTGGACATGGGCGGCCAGGACTGCAAGGCAATCCACATCGACGACAAAGGGAAGGTTACCCAGTTCCTGATGAACGACAAGTGCGCCGCCGGGACCGGGCGAGGCATGGAGGTCTTCTCTGATCTTCTGGGCGTTCCTATCCAGGATGTCGGAGAGATGTCTTTGGGAGTCACCGAGGACCCACCGCCCGTGAGCAGCACCTGCGTGGTGTTTGCCAAATCGGAGGCCCTGGGCCTGCTGCGCCGGGGCTGGTCCAAAGTGGAGGTACTGGCTGCCTACTGCGCCGCCATGGCTCACCGCGTGGTCACGTTGCTAGAACGCGTCGGTGTGGAAAAAGAGTTCGTCCTCACCGGTGGCATATCCAAGAACATCGGTATCGTCAGCCGGATCGAAAGGGAAATGAAGATAAAGGCGCTGCCCATAGACCCCAAATGGGACCCGCAGCTCGCCGGGGCCACCGGGGCGGCCCTTTTTGCCCGGGACCTGCTCTTGAAACAACAAAAAGCAGCGTTCTAGTCCATTGCAGATGGCAGACTGCAAATTGCAGAAAACGTAGGGTGGGTTAATCGCAGAGGATGCCTGGCGGCCTGGGGCGGCTGCGCGAACCCACCAGTTTAAGGTTGGCCCGAGGGCCAGGTCGAAACCGAATGATATTCAAACACCTGATAGACCGCCTCATAGTTGCGCCGCACTACCTGGCTAACTATGGCTATACAGACGGCTCGGGAGAGTACTACATAGCCATTGACACCGACAAGTGCAACGGCTGCGCCGAGTGCGTGAAGGTATGCCCGGCCCAGATCCTGGAGATAATCACGGATGATTACGACCAGGAAGTTGCCGTCATCAAGGAAAAGAAGCGCAAGAACATCAAGTACGAGTGCGCTGGCTGCAAGCCGGTGTCCAACCGCCCCGAGTTGCCGTGTGTCCGGGCGTGCAAACCCATAGCCATCAAGCACTCCTGGTAGCGCAGCCGTGGCCCAACCGTGGCACAGGCGTCCCCGCCTGTGTGAGCAACCGTAGCGACACCCCTCGTGGGTGTCGAAACGTCGCCGTGACCCACGCGGTGCGACAGGGGTAACCCGGGTGGACGCTTAACGATAGCACAGGCCGCCGCGATGTGAAAGCGAACCGGCTGCACACTGAATTAGACCGCGTAACGACAGGGACCAGCCCTGTCGCTACGCGGTGTTATTGACATAACGATTATAGTGCGACCTACACCAGCAGGGGTAGGTCGCACTGGTTTTACATAATATAGCCTCAGCCAAGCTTCGCCGCTATCTTGCGCCGCAGCTCGTCCAGTCCCCACCTCTTAGCGGCCGAAGCAAGAGCCACCTCCCCTTCACCCTGTCCACTTTGTCCCGACGCGTCGGGGATCTCCGTACGGAGCGGGTTCCCGAGCTCTTTGTCCTCCAGGAGCCTCCTCTTCAGCTTCTCCAGTTCGCCTTCTTCCTTAATCAGAAGGTCTATCTTGTTCAGCACGAGCATCTTTGGCTTGGCAGCCAGGTTAAGCCCTCGCAATATCTTCTCCACCGTCGCGGTTTGCTCGGCGGCATCTTTGTGCGTGATGTCGATGACGTGCAGCAAGAGGTCGGCTTCGTCCAGCTCCTCCAGCGTGGCCCTGAAAGCGGCCACGATGGAGGTCGGAAGTTTCTGGATGAAGCCCACTGTGTCTGTCAGGACGACATCGCCGCGCCCATCCAGTTTCAGACGCCTGGTGGTGGGATCCAGGGTCGAGAACAACCTGTCCTCGGCGGGCACGTGAGACTCGCTGAGGCTATTGAACAGCGTGCTCTTGCCGGCATTGGTGTAGCCCACCAGGGCCACCACTTTGGTCCCGCTCCTCTTTCTACTGGCCCGGTAAAGAGACCGGTGTTTGCGCACGTCCTCAATCTTTTCCTTGAGGCTGGCAATGCGCCGGCGTATCAGCCGCCTGTCCGTCTCCAACTGCGATTCGCCGGGTCCGCGGGTGCCGATGCCACCCCCCAGCCTTTCCAGGTGGCTCCACTGGCCGGCCAGCCGCGGCAAGAGGTACTGGTGTTGGGCGAGTTCAACCTGGAGCTTGCCTTCCCTCGTCTGGGCCCTTCTGGCGAAGATATCCAGGATCAGCGCCGTGCGGTCGATAACCTTGACGCCCAGAACATCTTCCAGGTTGCGCTGCTGCACCGGGGAAAGCTCATCGTCGAAGATCACCAGGTTGTAGTCCGCCTGCGCCTTCAAAGCCTTGAGTTCTTCTACTTTGCCCTTGCCCATGTAATACAGAGGGGAAGGCTCGGGGAGCTTCTGCGACATCTCTCCCACCACCTCGGCCCCGGCGGTGCGGGCCAGTTGTTTAAGCTCCTGGAGAGAACTCTCCAGAGACCAGTGGCCGCCCGCCCTCTTGATGTCAACCCCGACCACAAAGGCCCTCTCGTCGCCTTCGGTGGTGGATACTGTCTTCTTAGCTATGTGGCCTCTTTATGTCAAGGAGTTCGAATGTATGCTATGTGTGTTATGTCATGTGAAGCAGTGGTTATGTCAAGCCCGGTCCCTGCCCCTGGCACAGGCGTCCCCGCCGGTGAACTTAGTGAGTCATCCCGGCCGCGCAGGCAACGACCATCGGGATTGGCTGAGACTCATTCAACATTGGTCTCGTTGCTTGCTCACAGGCGCATTGGCCTGTAGTGCCGGCGTGCACAGATACCTCGGCGAATCGGGACTCTTGCCCAAGTGGCAGGCTGGGTTCGACACGCGCCAGGGGTGTCGCTACGGGTTCTTCGATCGTTCGGCATAGGCCAGCAGGCGTTTGACGCCTTCGGCGAAGCGGTCGTCCGCCAGGGTGAGCGAAAAGCGGATGTACCCCTCACCGGCCTGGCCGTAACCGTTACCCGGCGTCACGACTATCCCGGCTTCGTCCAGCAGCCGCGACGTATAGTCGGCCGAGGTTTGTCCCCGGGGGACCCTGGCCCACACGTACAGGCTTGCCCTCGGTGTCATGGCCTGGAGGCCGGCCTTTCTGACGGCCCCTAGGAGGGCATCGCGGCGTCTCTGGTAGATGGCGTTGTGTTCCGCCACGCAGTCCTGCGGGCCTTTCAGCGCCGCGATGGCGGCCTGTTGAATCGCCTGGGGAATTCCAGAATCGAGGTTTGACTTCACGCGCATCAGGGCATTGACGGCCCTTTCGTTCCCCACGGCCATGCCGATTCTCCATCCGGTCATGTTGTAGCTCTTGGAGAAGGAATGGAATTCAACCCCTACTTCTTTAGCGCCGGGTGCCTGCATGAAACTGTGCGGCTTGTAGCCGTCAAAAGCCACCTCGCTGTACGGGCCGTCGTGGCACACGCAGAGGTTGTGCTTTCGGGCAAAAAAGACTACTTTCTCAAAGAAATCAATCCCGGCCACGGCGCCGGTGGGATTGTTAGGATAGTTAATCCAGAGGACCCTGGCTTTGTGAAGCACACTATGGGGGATGTGGTCGAGGTCAGGCAAGAAACCGTTTTCCTCGTTCAAAGGTAAGTAGTAGGATTCGCCGCCGGCGAAAAGGGTGCCGACGGCGTAAACAGGATAGGCCGGGTCGGGCACCAGCGCCACGTCGCCGGGATCGATGAAGCAAAGGGCAATGTGGCCGATCCCTTCCTTGGACCCGATCAGCGGTAGGACCTCCTTGTCCGGATTCAAAGTGACATCGAACCGCCGGGAATACCATTCCGCAATGGCTTTTCGGAGCTCGGGCAGTCCCTCGGTCTCGGGATACCGGTGGTTGGCCGGGTCCCGGGAGGCCTCGTTAAGCCTTTCAATTATGTGGGCCGGGGTCGGGATGTCCGGATCGCCAATACCAAAGCTGATGACGTCTTCCCCCCGGGCCTTTTTCTCCGCTATCTTCCTGGATATCTGAACAAAAAGGTACGGGGGCAGCTTTTCGATTCTCTTTGAGAAGTCCACGGGTCTAGTTCCTTTCTATCCATTCGCCTTTGAATACGAACCTCGCCGGCCCTTTGAGAAAGACCTGGTCTTTCCCGTTCCACTCGATTTCGAGGTTGCCACCGGGCAACTCGACCTCGACCGCGGTTTCCGTGTATCCATGGAGGATGGCAGCCACGCCGACGGCGCAGGCCCCGGTGCCGCAGGACAGCGTGCCACCGGCCCCTCTCTCCCATACCCGTGCTTTGACCTTCTTCTGGTTGACCACCTGAGCGATCTCGAAATTCACCCTCTTCGGGAACATTTCATGCCTTTCCACCCTGGGACCCACATCCTCCAGGGGGAACCTGGCGGGATCATCCTTGGTGAAACATACGGCGTGGGGATTGCCCATGGAGACGAAGGTCATCGGTAGTTTCCGCTTGCCGAGCGCGACCGGAAAATCCACAATGGGAGGGACGTACCTCTTTTCCGGTTTCGCGACCTTCATGAGTACAGGAATACGCGAGGGCGAGAATACCGGCTTTCCCATGTCCACCTTCACCGCCGTCAGTTCGTCTCGGTCATAGAAAGGAAATACCGCTTTAATGCCGGCCTTGGTCTCAATGGACAGAGTACTGGTTTCCCGGACCGCCCCGTCCCTGGACAAGACATACTTGGCGAAGCACCGGATGCCGTTGCCGCACATCTCCGCCTCGGAGCCGTCCGGGTTAAACATCCGCATCCTGGCATCGGCGGCTGACGAAGACGATGCCACCAGGATCCCGTCAGCCCCTATGCCGCGATGTCTGTCGCACAGGGCGACTGCCAGGCCGGGCCAGGGCCGATCCTCGTCCCCTGCCTCGACGATGACGAAATCGTTGCCTGTGGCCTCCATTTTGGTGAATAGCATGGCTTCCTCCCCCGGCTTTCTACGCCGTGGCGCAACACTGGTTGTGTGAACGGTGCACATACAGTTCGGCATGCCGCATGATTTCGGGGCGGCCTGCAATGTCAGTGTCAAACCAGCGGATGCGTTGGTCCGCCAAACGGAACCAGGCGTATTGATGTCGTGCAAAATTATGGGTATTGTTCTTGATTCTGGCTATGGCTGTGTTCAAATCCAGTTGGCCCTTCAGGAATAGCCCTATTTCCCGGTAACCGATTCCGGACATCGAACGCAGGTCCAGGGAATAACCTCTGTCCAGCAGAGACCTGGTTTCTTCGATGAGGCCGGACGATACCATGCGGTCAACGCGTTCATCTATTCTTATATACAGGTCTGCCCTATTTGCCGTCAAGCCGATGATGCAGCTCGTGAAACCGGGCGGCTGCTTTGCCTTGAGCGAAGACGCAGGCTTTCCTGTCACAAGGAAGACCTCCAGGGCCCTGACGATGCGCCTGGTATTGGTCGTCCCTATCGCCATGGCGCTTTCCGGATCGACCTCCAAAAGCTCATTATACAACATGTGGGCCTGCCCGCCCCGGGCCCTTTGTTCCAGCTTGTCTCTTAGCTCCTTCGCCGCGGGAACGGGAGGTATCCGCCACCCTTCCAGCACCGACCAGACATAGAGGCCGGTCCCCCCAACCAGGATGGCCAGCTTGCCCCTCCCGTGGATGTCGCGGATAGCCCGGTAAGCCAGGTCTTGGTAAAGGGCGAGGCTGAAGTCCTCGTCCGGGTCCACCACATCAACCAGGTAATGTCTGACCAGACTTCTTTGCTCGGCGGTGGGTTTGGCGGTGCCGATATCCATGAAGCGGTAGACCTGGCGGCTGTCGGCGTTGACGATTTCACCATCCAGGCTTCTGGCAAGGAATATGGCAGTCTCGCTCTTTCCGGTGGCCGTCGGGCCGACTATTGCCAGGACAGTGTTCATCGCAGTTTGTGGCACATGTGGGGTGGGTTCGTCCCGGATTACCCGTCGGGACTTAACCCACCCCACGCGGCCCGTCTCTTTGGGTCATGCCTTCTTGAGTCTGGCGGTTTGCTCCAGGATGGACACGAACTCGGCAGCTTTCAAGCTGGCGCCACCCACGAGGGCGCCGTCGATCTCTTTCCGCACAATAAATTCGGCGATGTTAGAGGCAGTGACGCTGCCGCCGTACTGTATCCGGATGTCCCGGGCGAGCGCTGGGGCGGAGATGGCGGCGATAGATTCGCGGATCAATTTTGCCATCCGGTTAGCATCATCCGGGGTGGCGGCTCTGCCCGTCCCGATAGCCCATACGGGCTCGTAGGCGATCACCATGGTTGGCCCCAGCTCCACCCCCGCCAGACCGTTCTTGATCTGCCCGGCCACGACCTCTTCCGCTTTACCCTGCTCCCGTTTTTCCAGCGTTTCCCCCACGCAGACTATCGGATTCAAACCAACTTTCAAGGCTGCGTGGACTTTCCTATTGACCAGCTCGTCAGTTTCTCCGAAATAGGCCCGGCGCTCGGAATGGCCTATGATCACATAGTCGCACAGCTCCCTGACCATGCCCGGAGATACCTCTCCGGTGTAGGCGCCCTTCTCCTGGTAATAGAGGTTCTGAGCGGCCAGTTTGACAACGCTGTTTTTCAACAGGTCTTTGAGCGCCCACAGTGAAACAAACGGCGGGCAGATGACTTTTTCTACACCATCGATTTTCTCCATGCCCGGAAGCATGTCCCTGACCAGTTGTACCGCCTCGGAAACCGTGGCGTTCATTTTCCAATTGCCGGCGATAATCGGAATGCGCATATGTTATGTCAAGCTCCGTATTTATTTAGCTTCAATGCGTGCGCCAAGGCCACAGGCATGACGGCCAGGGCCGGGAAATTTCCCAGGTGACCCCGTAAACAATGGTCTTCGGAAAACTTATCCAGCCGGTCCGGACGGCACGATTTGGACCTGATGACAAACGGGACGGGGTGCCAGCTATGGGACTTCATCACGGCGGGGGTGGAGTGGTCTCCGGTAACAATGAGGACATCGGGGCCGAGGGTGGAGATTCGCGGCAAGGCGGCATCGACCTCTTCGATCACTTTCACTTTGCGGGCGAAATCCCCGTCCTCCCCCGCCGAGTCGGCGCCCTTCACGTGAACATAGAAAAAGTCGAACTTGCCGAAGTTAGCTTCCAGAGTGGCTAGCTCATCGGTGAGAGTGCTCCCCGTGGTCAGGACTTCCATTCCCACGAGCTTGGCCAGTCCCCGGTACATCGGGTAGCTGGCGATGGCCGCCGCGCGCAACTTGAATACTTCCTCAAAGGGAGGTAAAGCCGGTCTCAACGAAAACCCGCGGAGCAAGACCATGTTTGCCTTTTTCTCGTCTTTCAGGACATCCCGGGCGGCGCTGACAAACTGTTTGACCAGCCTGGCTGTCCTTTCGGCTTTCCGGTCGAGGGGGACGATGGGCAACGGAGCCATACCCTCCCGCTGGGGGTCTGTATCCGCCAGCTCGGCCCGCAGGGCTGCGCCCCTCATGATCAGGGCAAAGCGGTGCTCTTTGACCGGCAGGACAAAGACCTGTACACCCGGAATCTTTATCTTCTGCAATTCCTGGCACAGGACAGAGCATTCTTCTGTTGATATCCGCCCCGCGCGCCGGTCTGTGATAACACCATTCCGGTCAACGCTGCAGAAGTTGCCCCTGGCGGCGACATCACCATCCTGCAGGTCAAAGTCGATGCCCAGGGCCTCCAGCACTCCTCTGCCCACTTCGTACTTAATCGGGTCGTAGCCAAAAAGGGCCATGTGGGAAGGAGCGCTACCCGGGGTTATGCCGGGCGAAACCGGCTCAGAAAGGCCGCAACTTCCGAGGTGGGCCAGGCGGTCCATGTTTGGCGTGCGGGCCGTGGCCAGTTCGGTTTTCGACCCCTCCGCCGGAGGTAGCCCACCGAGACCATCCAGCACCAGCAATACTATCTTCGATGGAGTTCTTACAGCGAGCTCTTTGATCTGGTCCAGCGTCAGCATCTTCATTTCTCCAGCAGTGGGGTTACCCCCACCAGGGTCTTCCCTTCCAGGAAGGCCAGGGAAGCCCCACCGCCCATGGAGACGTGCGTCATGCGGTTGACCAGTCCCAGTTCTTCGACGATGTCGGCCGTGGAGCCTCCCCCTACGATAGTTATGGCATCCAGGCTGCCGAGCAGCCTGGCGATGGCTTTGGTGCCTCCCGCGAATTGCGCGATCTCATAGACCCCCATCGGGCCGTTCCAGATGACTGTCTTGGCTTTATGCAACTCCCGGGCAAAATTGTCCAGGGTCTTTGGCCCGACGTCGGCGATTTGCCAGCCGGAAGGCACATCGTTTACGGAGACCACCCTGGTCTTGCCGCCGGCGGCGATCTTTTCTGCTGTTACGACGTCGGTGGGCAATACCAGTCGCACGCTATTCTTCTTTGCCCGCTCCATAATCCCCCTGGCGACTTCGAGCTTGTCTGTCTCCACCAGCGAGCTACCGACCTCCGTGCCTCTGGCTTTGAGAAACGTAGAAGCTATCCCCCCCCCGATCAGCAATATGTCAACCTTGCCCAGGGCATTCTCCAGAAGGCCGATCTTGTCGCTCACCTTGGCGCCCCCCATGACCATAGCGAGGGGCCGGATCGGCTGGTTGAGGGCCTTGCCCATGGTGGCCAGTTCTCTTTCCATCAGGAGGCCGGCCACCGCGGGAAGGTAGGCTGTGACCCCGACCATGGACGCGTGGGCGCGGTGTGAAGTGCTAAAGGCATCGTTGACGTAGATGTCGGCGAGACCGGCCAGGGCTTTCGAAAAGGACGGATCATTTTTCTCTTCCTCGGGATGGAACCTCAGATTCTCCAGAAGGACAATGTCGCCTTCCTTTAGCGCGGCCACGGCGGCTTTAACCTTTGACCCGACGCAATCCTCGACAAAGCCGACGGGGCGGTGGATGATTTCCGCCAGTCTTTTGGCGAGAGGGGCGAGGGTGAGTCCTTTCTCAAAGCCCTGCTTGGGCTGCCCCAGATGGGAACACAGGATAACGCGCGCTTTCCGCTCGACGAGGTAGTTGATGGTCGGGGCGGAGGCCCTGATGCGCGTATCGTTCAGTATGGCGCCGGTGTTAATGTCCAGCGGCACATTGAAATCAACCCGGACCAGGACCCTTCTCCCCGTGACGTCGATGTCTTTTACCGTCTGCTTGTTCAATCAGGACCTCCGGAAGCCGGAAATACCTTTTCCCCCTTTGAAATCGGGGGGTCAGGAGGATTCAGCAACTTTTTCCCCCTTTTTCAAAGGGGGATCAAGGGGGATTTGAAAAGCCTCACCTCTAACCCGCCCGCTCGCCTTTCTTCTGCAAAGCGATGAGTTGTTCCTTGATGCTGTTCGCTTCGGCGGCGGCCTCGGGTACGTATTCATACACGCTCACACCTTTCAGATCGGCCTCGCCAATCTTCGGGTTGTAGTCCAGGAAACCAAGAATCTGAAACCCTGGCAGGTTGTCGCGGATGAAAGCCCGCTCATCATCGCTTTTTGTCTTAGAGCCTACGACGAAGACCCGGCTTACGCCGATGTCGCCGGCCAGCTTCTGTATCGCCCTGGCGGTCTGCAAGCTCCTCTGTCCGGGTTCTACCACCACGATAAAGGCGTCTACGCCGCTGGCAGTGCCCCTCCCGACGTGCTCGAAACCGGCGTCCATGTCCATGACGACCACCTCGGACCGCCTGAGCACCAGGTGCGTGGTCAGCATTTTCAGCATGGTGCTTTCGGGGCATATGCATCCCCCGCCCCCCCTTTCCACGGTACCCATATAGAGCAACCTGATACCGTCTAAGGCGATAGAAAACCTGTCAGGAATGTCATCGACTCGCGGATTCAACTTGAAATAGGCGCCGCTGGCGCCGGGCTTGGCGCCCGTGCGTTCCTCGATGAGTTCCTCCATCTGCGAGACAGGGACAAGCTTCTTCAATACCGAGGGGTCAACGCCCAGCGCCATAGCCAGGTTAGGGTCCGGATTGGCGTCTATCGCCAGCACCGAATACCCGCTGGCAGCGAAGGCCTTGGAAAGAAGGCTGGCCATGGTTGTTTTTCCCACGCCGCCTTTGCCGGTAATGGCGATTTTCATAAGACTCTACATTTTACCAGTATCAGTCGGAAAAGCGTAGCGCTCCCCTTTCCAAAGGGAGGCCCTGCAAAGCTAGGAGTCCCGCTCTATTACCAGTGAGGCCACTTTCGCCAGGGATTCCCGGGCGTCGCGGACCACACCGGACTCCTCGAGTTCTCTCAGCGCCCTGGCGTAGTAGTCCTTTCCCAGCTTTTCAGAATATTCCGCGGCGTCCAGACGACGGAGCAACGACCTGATCGCCCCTGCGTCATCGTCGTCCGGTGTTTGTTTGGCGTAGTAGTCCAGCAGCAGCGTCCGGTCCGGTCCCGCGGCTTTTTCGAGGGCATAAACTACCGGAAGTGTCTTCTTTTTCTTAAGGAGGTCATTGTCAGATTTTCCGATAGCTTCACCGCCCCAGATACCGAGAACGTCATCCTTGATCTGGAAGGCGAGCCCCAGGAGGTGGCCGCAACGCCGCAGGTCTTCGATGACAGCTTGATTTTCCGTCCCCAGCAAGGCGCCGAGCCCGAAGGAGCACTCGAAAAGAGCCGCCGTCTTGCCCCGAATCATGTTGAGATAGTCTTCCACGGTGATGTCCAGGCGCTTTTCATAGGAGAGGTCCAGGTGTTGGCCTTCGCAAAGGCGCAGACAGGTCTGGTTAGAAATCCTGAGGGCCTCGATCACGCGTTCCGGCGGCACGTTCCTCGACGTCAGTCCCAGCATGGCTATTTCTGCCAGGGTGTGCATCGCATCGCCCGCGTTGATGGCGAGGGCTTCTCCCCATACGTTCCAGAGAGTGCGGCGATGACGGCGGTGGGCCGAACAATCTTCGACGTCATCGTGAATCAGTGAGAAATTGTGGAGCAACTCCACCGAGGCGGCGGCCGGCAGCGCCTGACGCCAGTCACCACCCACCGCCTCGCAACACATAAGGCAGAACGAGGGGCGCAAGAGCTTGCCCGGGTAACCTCCGGCTACGGTCTTCCCCTCTTCATCGGCCCATCCCACGTGGTACCGCAGCATTTCAAACAGAGGTGAGCCGCCGCTCAAGACTTCCTCCAGTTCCCGGACGATGTCGGACTGATATTTGGAAAAAACCAGCGTCGTCAATGGCATGGTCTCAGAAGATGGTCTTACGGTCGAATGCCTACTCGACGAGGGGCCTGCCCCCTGCGAGCCAGCCTCGATCGGGCGGGGACGAAAAAGCCCTGCCCCGTCGATTGCCGCCTTTGTATTGATGCCAACGCATTAACAACCAGCAGTCATTCCATCGACCCCTGTCCCCCCGAAGGCGGGGGTGGGAATAGATCGGGCGGGGGTGTCGAAAATGGGCGTTTCACCGGGGTGTCGCCCAGAACGCAGAGACAGCACAACGGCCCAACACGGCGAGGACCGGCGTGCGACAGAAACTTCTATGTGCCCTTTGTGTGTCTGTGTGAGGATATGCGTCTCTGTTTATTGCCCGGGTGCCAACAATGGCGCAATCAGGCAGGTTTGATTGCCGGCTTTTCCAGCGAAAGCTCGGGGAATGCGGCCATGATTTCCCTTCGTATGCTTCCGGCGTCAAGCCGGTATTTCAGACGGAGCAACTGTTGCGACCCGTGTTCAACGAAATCGTCGGGCAAGGCAATACACTTGACCCTTACATCATCCTGTCCCGAGGAGTGCAACAGGCCCATCACGGCGGCCCCCAAGCCGCCAACCGGCGCGTTTTCTTCCAGCGTGACCACCCGTTTTGTCACGCCGGACACCTCCCGTATGAGATCGGAATCGAGGGGTTTCACGAACCGGGCATTAACCACCGCGGCGCTGACGCCGGAGTTCTCGAGACCGGCGGCGACCTTCATGGCGGTTTCCACCATCGTTCCCACGGCAAGAATGGCCAGGTCCTGGCCGCTCTTCAGCACCTCGCCTTTGCCGATTTCGATTTCTTCGAATTCGTGTGGCTCCAGTGGCCCGGACGCGCTGCCCCTGGGGTACCGGATGGCTACAGGCCTGCCGCTCTTGCTGGCGGTGTAAAGCAGGTCCTCAAGTTCCCTACCGTCCTTCGCCGCCGCCACCACCATGCCGGGGATCAAAGACAGGTAGGAAAGATCGAAAGCGCCCTGGTGTGTCTTCCCATCCTCTCCGACGATGCCCGCTCTGTCAACGGCGAATATTACAGGAAGCTCCTGCAAACACACGTCATGGATTATCTGGTCGAAGGCCCGCTGCAGAAAGGTGGAGTATATGGCCACCACCGGCACAAATCCCCGGGAGGCCAGGCCGGCGGCGAAGGTCACGGCATGTTGCTCGCAAATGCCCACGTCGAAAAAGCGGTCCGGGTAGCGGTCAGCCACCCCGCAGAGTCCCGTGCCTTCTTTCATGGCCGCGGTGATGGCGACCACGCGGTCGTTCCTTTCCATGAGGCGGAGAAGCGTATCTGCAAAAACGGCGCTGTAGGTAGGGCCCTTGCCGTTGCCGCTGCCGTTGGGAGGTATTCCGTGGAAGGTGATACAGTCCTCCTCGGCAGGGAGGTATCCCTTGCCCTTGGTGGTGTACACGTGGACGAGAGTCGGTCCGGTGCAGTTCTTCTTCACCTGCTCAAGAGCCCGGATGAGTTCTCCCGAATCGTGACCGTTGAAAGGCCCCACGTACGTCAAGCCGAGGTCCTCCCAGAACATGGTAGGCAACACCAGGCCTTTGAATTTCCTCTTGGCGACGCCGGCCACCGTGCTAAACCACCCTCCGAACGGAATCCTGTGAAAAATCCGGTGGGCCTTTTCCTTGGCTTTCTGGTAGCGGGAGCTGAACCTGAGGCGGTTTGACCAGCGCGCCACCGCGCCAACGCTGGGCGAGATGGCCATGCCGTTATCGTTCAGTACCACGATGAGTCTTTTGCCCAGATGCCCTGCCTGGTTTATGGCCTCAAAAGCCATGCCGCCCGTAAGCGAGCCATCGCCGATGATGGCGATGACATGGAAATCGTCCCCGGCCAGGTCCCTGGCGGCGGCTATTCCCAGCGCGCTGGAAATAGAGGTGCTGGCATGGCCCGAGGTGAAGTGGTCGTGAGGTGATTCGCTCTTATCAGTGAACCCGGAAAGGCCGCCGAACTGGCGAAGGGAGAAAAACAGGTCCTTGCGGCCGGTGAGCATTTTGTGGACGTAGCTCTGATGTCCCACGTCCCATATGAGTTTATCCCGGGGGCTGTCGAATACCCGGTGCAGCGCCAGGGTTAGCTCCACCACGCCCAGATTGGAGGCGAGATGTCCTCCGGTATTAGTCACGGTGCGGATCAACTCGTCCCTTATCTCCGCCGCCAGCACCTCCAACTCGGTTGAGGAAAGCTGCTTTAAAACCGAAGGACCGGAAAGGGAGTCCAGAATTCTTGGCATTAACTCTTCAACGTTATTTCATTGAGCAGAAACCGCCTAGATATTATCAGTATCCCATAGGACTGTCAAGGTTGGCTTCGTTGAGTTCCTTGGGTTATTGGGTTATTGAGTTGTTGAGTTCCCCACCCCGCTACGGGGCTTCCCAGGGTCTGAATTGCAGATCATCATTATTCACTCTAGACAGAGACGTTACAAAAGTTATACAATTTCCATACTTCATCACTCAATTTTGTGACTTTGTAACCCAGGGCAGGTTACCATGAAGCATGTATCTAACCCGGACTTTGTTCTCAGGGGACCAAAGTCTGAATTTGGCCCGGTACCCATATTCTAATAAGGGAGGTACAAATGAAAGCCGATCCCAAGGTGATCGAAATCCTCAACTCTCTCCTGGCCGACGAGTTGACGGCCGTCAACCAGTACATGGTCCATTCCGAGATGTGTGAAAACTGGGGCTACGAAAAGCTCGAACAGGCCATCAAGAAGCGAGCAATCGAAGAGATGAAACACGCCGAGAAGCTGATCTACCGCATCCTGTTCCTTGAGGGTATCCCCATTGTCAGCCAGCTTCGGGGAATACACATCGGCTCTGATGTACCCAGGATGTTCGCCGCCGACAATGTTCTCGAAAGCGCCGCCGTCGCAGCCTACAACGCCGGCATCGTCGTCTGCGGTGAGGCCAAGGATTACGCCACCCGGGAGGTTCTCGAGCATATCCTCAATGAGGAGGACAAGCACATGGACGACATCGAGACCACCCAGGACGAGATAGCGCAGATGGGCGTCCAGATTTTCCTGTCCACGCAGGTCGGCAAGTAACGGGGCCGGCGGCAAAACTGAATCGCCCGGGCTGGACCTGTCCTCACGGCTGATGACATGGCCCGGCGCTGGCGGGCCATGTTTTTTGACTTCGACCACGAGTAGACACTAATTATACTTATCCTTTATTTCGTGTTCATTAGTGTCCATTCGTGGTTCCGTTCTCCCGGTGCTTTCACGGGTCTCGGCCGACATCCCTGATCCGCCACCGCCCTTGCCCGACCCTGCCACCGAAACCCCATGTCCTCAGACAAACTGGGCAACGTCATCGAAACGGATGTCCTGGTAGTCGGCAGCGGCATTGCCGGCGCCCTGGCTGCTATCAAGGCCAGGCAGGCAGGGGTGGAGGTGGTCGTGGCGGACAGGGCGACTTCCGGCCGGAGCGGCGCCTCTTCTATGGCTTCCGGTGTTTTCCATCATTTCCATCCGCAGGAAGACAACATCGAAGACGCCATCAAAGAAGGCAGCCTCGGGCGGACCTACCTGGCCGACCAGCTCGTGTCGGCCAGGGCCCTCCCGGAAACCTATCGACGACTGGAAGAGATGGCGGGTTGGGGGGTCCATTTCGAGAAAAAGGACAACAGGCTGGTGCGGGTCAAGGGGCATGGGAACATCGCCACCCGCGTCGCCGTCCTGTCCGGCAGCGGCGGCCAGTTGATGTCGGCCCTGGCGGCCCAGGTGCAGCGCGCCGGCGCCAGGGTCATGAACCGTCTTCTCATCTGCGACCTGCTGACCTCGGACGGCCAGCTTCCGACTACGGGCAAAGTCGTCGGCGCCATCGGGCTGGACACCGCCACAGGCGATATCTACGTGGTCCGAAGTAAGGCCACCATACTATGTTGCGGCGCCTGGAAGCTGCCCTATGCGGAGCACGTGCCGCACTACCAGGGCGGGGACGGCCACGCCATGGCCCTTCGCGCCGGCGCCGCGATGACCGGCCTCGACCTTTCCAAGGTCAGAGGCGTCCGGCCCGTCTATGCCATGGTTGGGTCAACCATAAACATCATCATGGGCCAGGGTGCCATCATGACCAACCGGCCGGGCGAGCGCTACATGGAGAAATACGACCCCCTCCGGAAAGAGCAGACGGAAAGATGGCTGCTGACCGCGGCCACCCTGAAGGAAATCAGGGAAGGGCGAGGCCCGATCGGTCTTGACATGACCCACTTTACCCCGGAACAGGTGAGGCTCGTCAGGGCAGCCGTTCCCCTGGTCATAGCCAGGGTTGAGGCGGCCGGCAAGGATATCACCAGGGACAAACTGGAGTACACGGTCTGGACATATCCCATCCTCCAGACCGGGGAGGGTGGGACGAAGGTCAACGAGCGCGGGGAGACCAGCATTCCGGGGCTGTACGCCGCCGGGGACGATTCGGACAACGCCGGTTCGTTTGTGGGCGCCCTGCCGGGCGGGGCGGTGGTCGGGGCCTGGGCGGGGGAAAGCGCCGGCAGGTCCACTTCGGGTGTGCCGTTGCCTGAGATCAATACGGAGCAGGCCCGGGCTTTGACAGAGACTATCCTGGCGCCTCTAAGGGTTCGGGACGGCCCCACCTATGACGATGCCTGGAAAAAGTCCGAGGTTATCGCCAGAGAAGGCATCGGCCTGGTCAAGCACGAGGAAAGATTGACAAAGGCCGTCGCCGATATCGAGAGGATGCTGGCCGAAGACCTGCCGCGGACTCCGGCCAGGGACCCGGCAGATCTGGCCAGAGTCCACACGCTTCGCAATTTCCTGGAGGTGGCCCGTGCTGTCTGCATCGCCGGCATCCACCGCCGGGAGACCCGGGGCGCTTCCCTCCGGGAGGACTTCCCGGAGACCGACAACAAGAACTGGCTCAAGCATATCATCGCCAGGAACGCCGGCGGCCGCATAGAGATCACCTGCAGCCCCCTGGCGTCCGATGGTTATCCCTGTCCGCCGCCGCGGATCAAGTTCGACCAGTTGCGCCTCTTTTCCGGTGTCTCCAGTTATGACGGCATCCTGGACAAAGCGGTGAGGCTGGACGGTTAAAAGGTTTATAAGGTTAAAAGGTCGGAGGGTTCCTTGAGTTTCTTGAGTTATTGAGTTATTGAGTTATTGTCTGACAGGTTCGGCAAAAGATCCAGGGAAAGTACTGCAGGAATTTTCCACTAAACTGTGATAGCATTAGGCAGCATCGGTAGAATTCAGAATCGAGGGTGGGCGACTCACGGTCAGGCTTGTATTCCGACTTCTGGATTCTTCCCTAGTTGTTAGCTGTCAGCTTCTAGAGAAATGGCCGAGAAAACAGTCATTACGCCCCGGGTAGAAGAATACCTCGAATCCATGCTGAACATGGAGTTGGAGGGGAAGAAGGTCTTGGCCGCCCGCCTGGCGGAGCGGCTGGGCCTCACGCCACCCACCATCGCCGCCACCCTCCGCCGGATGAAACGGGACGGTCTTATCGTCATCGGCCCGCAGAAGGCCATCGGCTTTACGGACAAGGGCAGGAAACTGGCCCTCACCGTAGTGCGCCGGCACAGGCTGGCCGAGCGCCTGCTGGCCGATGTCCTCAAAGTCCCCTGGCACGAAGTCCATGACGAAGCCTGTCTCATGGAGCACGGCATTTCGGCCACGGTCGAGGAGAAGCTGTACGATACCCTGGGGCATCCGGCTGCCTGCCCCCACGGGAACCCGATTCCGCAGGATGACAGCATTCAGCCCCTGACGGGGGTCCCGCTGGACACTGTGCCGGAAGGAACGAAGATAGTCGTGCAAAGGCTCTCTGAAGAATCGGTGCGCCATCACGACTTCCTCCAGTTCCTGGAGACGAACGGAATCGTCCCGGGGGCCTTCTTTGTGGTGAAGGAGGTAGCCATCCACGCCGGAACTCTGACCCTCGCCCGGGGCGACCGCCTGGTGTCCCTGGGTACCGCCACGGCCGGGGTAATCTGGGTGTCGCCCGTGCGGGAATGAGGCGGCCCCTTCGGGGGAGTTGAAACGGCAAGCGATTGCTTCAGGGCGCTGGTCGCCCATCGTGTACGCTTTTCTCACCGCAGAGGCGCAGAGCACGCAGAGAAGGACGATGCCGGCACAC
This sequence comes from Chloroflexota bacterium, assembly GCA_016210565.1. Taxonomy (GTDB): domain Bacteria; phylum Chloroflexota; class Dehalococcoidia; order JACQUA01; family JACQUA01; genus JACQUA01. The sequence continues at coordinate 5,941 of JACQUA010000120.1, read as the reverse complement.
TGCAAAGATTCTCGGCGCCCGCTGCGTCTCTGCGGTGAAATCCCTCTTGAATGAGCACAAAAGCCTATCAGTACCTGACCCCTACCCTGATGACCTCGCTGGAAAGGATAGCCGGGCGCGGCAATGTTCTGACTTCGGCCGAAGACCTGGAAAAGTACTCACTTGACGAGATGGCTCACCGGCGGCCCTACCGCCCCGGAGCGGTTGTCATCGCCAGGGACGCCGATATCGTTTCCGGAATCATGCGCCTGGCATCACGCCATCGCATCCCGGTGACGCCCCGGGGAGGGGGGACGGGGTTGAGCGGCGGCTGCATCCCTCTCCACGGCGGCATTGTCCTTTCCCTGGAAAAGATGGACCGCATCCTGGAAATCGACGAGACAAATCAAATGGCGGTGGTGGAACCAGGCGTCACCCTCGGCGCTTTGCAGGAGGCGGCCGGAGCCAGGGGACTAAGCTATCCGGTCTACCCCGGGGAGAAGAGCGCCACACTGGGCGGCAACATCGCCACCAACGCCGGCGGCATGAGGGCGGTCAAGTACGGGGTAACGCGCCATTTCGTGCTGGGGCTGGAGGCCGTCCTGGCCGGCGGACAGGTGGTCAACGCTGGCGGCAAATTCGTCAAATGCACCACCGGCTACGACTTTACACAGCTCCTGACCGGGTCCGAGGGTACCCTGGCCGTCATAACAAAGGCCACGCTCCGGCTGGGTTATCCGCCGGCAAGCCGCGAAATCCTGTTCGTTCCTTTTCCCGGCCTGGAAACGGCCATAGAAGCGGTGCCGGATATCTTGCGGTGCAGCATCATCCCGGCCGGCCTGGAGTTCATGGAGCGTGACATCATCCAGCTTGCCGAAGAATATACCGGCAGGGAAATTCCTTGCAGCCGGCACGGGGCGTTTCTGTTGATAATCCTCGAAGGGAACAGCCGGGAGGAAGTCCTGCAAGCCTCTCGCCAGATCGAAAACGCCGTACGGCGTCACCACGCTGTCGACGTCTTTGTCCCGCCGTCCGAAAAGTCCGGAAGGGACCTTCTCGATGCCAGGGAGAAGTTCTACCAGGTGATAAGGCGGCTCGGCCGAGTGGAACTGATCGACACCGTGGTCCCGCGCAGCCTGATTCCACGGTTTCTCGGGCAGGTCAAAGACCTTGCCCGAAGGCACGGCATCGAAGTGATCGCCTACGGCCATGCCGGAGACGGCAACGTGCACCTGCACCCGGTGGGGCGGGGATTAAGCCCCCAAGATTGGGAGACGAGGCTTCCGGCGCTGATGAAAGCGATTTACGAAACAGCCATCGAGATGGGAGGCGCCATCTCCGGCGAGCATGGCCTGGGATTTGACAAAAGGCCCTATTTCCAGGCTTTCGCCAGCCCGGAACTGCTGGGGGTGATGAAAGCGATAAAGCACGCCCTGGACCCGGACAACATCCTCAACCCCGGCAAACTATTCTAGTACAAACGCAATAGGACTTGCAGCACGATGGCCCAATTCCGATCCCCTTGCGGTTTGATTTGTCAAACCCGTCCGAAGCCTTGATGAATCAAGCTGCCACGGTTTGGGCCATGCCGCATCATTTGTGCCTTTTGTATTAGCCGCGCAGGGCGACGCCCTGCAAAAGGAGGAGCAATGGAAAAAACCAACAACATGGAGCATACATCCGTGGCCATCGAGCGGGAAACCGGCAGGCGGGCCCTGGAGGTGGCCAGGTCAACCATCACCAGACTGGAAAAAAGGGTAAGGGTGCTGGAGGCCCAGGTGGAAGAATGCCGGCACGAGTTGTCCGAGGCCCGGCCCGCGCTGCCTTCCCCGGAGAGGCTCACGCTGGACGCCAAAACCACGGCCCTGCTGGTGCTCGACCTGGGCGCTCGTTGCGCCGACCCGCGCATTCCGTGCCACCGCCTGGTGCCTGTGATAACCGATTTCCTGAAGAAGGCCAGGCAGGCGGGCGTGTTTGTGGTCTACACTATCATCCACCAGCAGAAAGGTAAGCCGGAGGGCGCTGTCTTTCCCACCTTCGACGCCCGTCCTGAAGAGCCGGTGATCTATCCCGACGGCTACAGTAAATTCGTCGACGGGGAACTCCAGAAAATCCTTTCTGCAAAGGGGATCAAGACGGTTATCGTCACCGGTTCCTCCGCCAACTTCGCTGTCCTCTACACGGCCACCGACGCCGCCCAGCGCTACAACTACGAGGTGGTGGCGCCCGCGGACGGCGTCGTGTCCTGGACGCCGTACGAGCACCACTATTCCTTGTTCCAGTTGACGGTGCTGCCGGGCGGGGTGGCGCAGAGGGTCCACCTCACCGAGTTGGGGATGATAAGTTTCGGCCGGTAGTACGGGCACCTTGCCCGTACCACCGGCAGGCAGAAGCCCCGCCAGGCGATTGCAGTATAATGGTGCGGTAAACAAAAGGCGAAAGGCGCAACGTCCTGACCAATTGGGGGCCCTAAATGGAAACCAATGTTCTGTACTACGGCGACAATCTAGACATCCTGCGCAAATATATTCCTGACGGGTCGGTCGACCTCATCTACCTTGACCCTCCTTTCAACAGCAAGAAAGACTACAATATTCTCTTCAAAGAGGATGACAGTCAATGGTCGCCGGCGCAGGTAAAGGCTTTCGAAGACACCTGGCGATGGGATGCCCAAGCAGAGGCTGCGTACCAGGAGGTCATAGACACGTCGTCTATGAGGTTGGCCAAGCTCATCTCCGCCATGCGCGAGGGCATCGGCGCCAACGACGTCATGGCCTACCTGGTGATGATGGCTACCAGGTTGACCGAACTCCACCGGGTGCTCAAAGCGACCGGCTCCGTATACCTGCATTGCGACCCCACCATGAGCCACTATCTCAAGCTGGTACTAGACCAGATATTCGGCCCCAGGAACTTTCGAAACGAAATCGTATGGCATTACCGGAAATGGCCGACAGGCAGGTTGCAGTTCCAGCGTAACCACGACATCATTTTCTTTTATTCCAAATCTGAATCCCTGGCTCGAACGTTTAACCAGCTCTTTATGGAAAGAGCGGCGTCCACTTTGCAGAGGTTCGGGACCAAAAAGATAATTTCCGGGCGCGATCAAACCGGCCAGCGAATCCCCTCAGCCACCATGGAAGAGGACTCGCTTGGAGTCCGGCAGGACGATGTCTGGGACATAGGACGTGTGCCCCCGATCAAACAGCTATTTCCCACGGAAAAACCCCTGGCTCTGCTGGAGAGAATCGTGTCCGCGAGTTCCAAAGAGGGCGACGTTGTTCTTGACCCTTTTTGCGGATGCGGCACAGCCCTAGTCGCTTCTCACAAGCTTGACCGTAAGTGGATAGGTATTGACATCACCCACCTGGCCATTGCGGTGATGAAGCGACGGCTCCAGGACCACTTCCCCGGCATACGTTTAGAGATAATTGGCGAGCCGATGGACCTGCCTTCGGCTCAGGAACTGGCCAGGCAGAACCGGTACCAGTTCCAATGGTGGGCCCTATCCCTCATCGACGCCAGGCCGATGGGTGAAAAGAAGAAGGGGGCAGACAAGGGAGTGGACGGGGTGATACCCCTGGTGGACACACCAGACAAGAAACTGAAAAGGATAGTTGTATCTGTGAAAAGCGGCAAGGTGGGGGTCGGTATCTTGCGGGAGCTCCGCGGGGTAATCGAGGCGAACAACGACCCTCTGGGGATTCTATTGACACTGGAGTCTCCCACTGAGCCTATGGTGACCGAAGCTGCGGCCGCTGGCTTCTATGAGTCGCCAATCTGGCAAAAGAAGTTTCCCCGCCTCCAGATACTGACCATAGCAGACATATTCCAGGGCAAAAGGCCAAACATCCCTTCACCGATGCCTCCACCTAAGGCGGCGACCATAAACCACGAGGGAAGACAGGCCAACCTGATATAGCGGGGACCCCGCCCCACGGTTGGCGGTAGTTCGGGCTGGAAGCCCGCAGGTAGGGGCAGGATGCCCGTGCTACCGGTGGGGAGACAGGCGCCGTGCGGCATGGCGCCAGGGGGAGGGGGCACGCAGCAGCGTGCCGCTACGAGCAGGGCACGGGCGCCGTGCCCCTACTGCCTACTCACTACTCGCTACTTCTTGTAGACCGGCCCGTACTGCTCGCGGAGCTGCTTCTTCAGGATCTTGCCCATGGGGTTCCGGGGCAGCACATCGCAGAACACCACGTAGGCCGGGCGCTTGAAACTGGCGATCTTCGCTTTGCAGAACTCCATGACCTCTTCCGGCGCACAGTCCTCGCCCTTTTTGGTGACCACCACGGCGCAGATCTGCTGGCCCCACTCGGTATCGGGGATGCCGATGACCGCACACTCTTCAATTTTCGGGTGGGCATAGATAACATTTTCCACCTCTTCGGGGGAGATGTTTTCGCCGCCCCGGATGATCATGTCATCGCCGCGTCCCGCCAGGTAGAAATAGCCGTCCTCGTCCATCCAGCCCATGTCGTTGGTGCGCAGCCAGCCATCTCTGGTAAAGGCTTTGGCGGTCTTCTCGGCATCCTTCCAGTAGCCGCTCATGATCCTGGGGCCGCGGGCCACGATTTCGCCCACCTCGCCCGGCGGCAGCGGACTGCCGTTTTCGCCGATGACCCTCATTTCCACGTCCGACATGGGCCTGCCTATGGACGACTGCAGCCGCCGCAGTTTCTTTTCTCTTTCCTCCGGCGTCCCTTCAATGACGTGGTCCTCCGGTCCGAGGGTGGTGATGGTGGACGAGGTCTCGGTTTGGCCGAAGGCGTTGATGAATCTGACCCCCGGGAGGACCTCGATGGCCTTCTTGATGACTTCGAAGGGCATGGAGGCTGCGCCGTAGGTAATGACCTTCAGGCTGGAAAGGTCGTATTTGTTGAAATCCGGGCTGTCGATAATCCATTTGAGCATGGTCGGCACCAGCATGGCGCGGTTGGCCTTTTCCCGCTGCACGGTTTCCATCCACTCTTTGGTCTCAAACTGCCGCATCATGGCGATGGTGCGTCCGCCATAGGTAGCCGCCAGCATGGCCTGGATTCCGGCCACGTGGTAAAGGGGTACCGTGAGGATGTTCACCTCGGCCACGTCGGGACTGACGGGCTCGACGTTCTGGAGGGCATAGACGCCGAAGGAGTTGTGGGTCTGCGGAACGCCCTTGGGCCGGCCGGTGGTGCCGGCGGTGAACATCAGGATGGTAGTATCATTGTCATTGATCTCGGTGCAGACCTCTTCGGGCGAACCCTGGGCCAGGAGGTCGTTGTAAAAGAGCATATCCGGGCGCTTCACGTCCAGCGAAACGTAATGCTTCACTGTCTTGAGGCTCGGCTTCATCTTCATCACCATGTCGGCGTAGCGGTCGCCGCAGAAGATGAGGTCCGCCTCGGCGTAGTTGATCATGTAGGTGAGTTCGTCTTCCTTGGCCCGGAAGTTCAGTGGGACGAAGATGGCTCCTATCTTGGCGGCGGCGAAATAGGCCTCCACGAACTGGTTGGTGTTCACCTGCAGGATGGCCACCCGGCTTCCCCTTTGAATACCGAGTTTCATCATGGCGCCGGCCAAGCGGTTGGAGCGCTCCGCGACATCCGCGAAGGTGAACTTCTTCCCTTCAAAGATGACTGCGGGACGGTCGGGGACGACGGCCGCGGCGATGTTCAGGAAATCGACGGTGTTCATTATTCTCCTTGCTTAAGGTTTGGCTCTGGAATCTGGACTGGGCGGGTGGGGAGGCGGTGCTTCCAAAGGTCGTTCAGCACATATTATAGTCGAAAAGGGGACGCGGAACAAAGGGGATGGCAGGATGACAGCAGGCAGATGTCGTTGTCAAGGGAAAATGTCAGTCTAATTGTTGAGCGATTTTGTCAGTAATGGTCTCCTCCAAGGGTGATCTGCAGCCGGCTTGCGGGGTGACGGCGCCGGTGTCTTTGCACCGCCTTCGACCGTCTGCTTGGGGTGGGGCTGC
>JACQUA010000119.1 GCA_016210565.1 Chloroflexota bacterium | reverse complement strand
CCGCGCCTGGGTCTGCACCACCCGGCCCACCCCGTCGAAGTATTTCTTCACCCACAGGTCGTTGGCGGTGCTGGCGTCCACCTTCTGGATGGTATAGATGTTCTGGGAGGAGGCCACGCCCCAGTTCTGGTACTGGTGCTGAAGGGTCGGGCTGGCAGAGCTGTCCCCGGGCCGGATGAGCTTGATGGGCCGCCAGAAGGTATCATACTCGTAGGTCGTGGTCCGCCCGTTGACGTCGGTCTCGGAGGTCATCCTGCCCCCGGTGTAGTTCCAGGCATAGCTTTCGGACATGGCCGGGGCGCCGCCCACCGCGGGAAGGGTCTTGCTGGTGGGGAAGGCGTGATGTGTCGTGTCGTAGACGTAGGTGGTATTGCGGCTATTGGCGTCGGTCTCGGTGGTGACGTTCCCGTAGCTGTCATAGAGCTTCTTGAAGGTGATGGTGTTGGGCGAGGACCCCCCGGCGGGACCGTACTTCTCGATCTGCGTCAGGTCGCCTTTGGCGGGCGGGTAGTTGTTGGTGGAATGAAGGTCGTAGAAGTAGCGGGTCTCCAGCTTCAGGCCAGTCTCGTTATCGGACGACCGGTACCCCTCGTAGACCCTTTCGCGGTAGGGCCGGTCAAGCATCCAGTTGGGGCTGCTGGTGTTGACGGTGAAGGACCGCCAGACGGTGGAGTCGTCGGTCCCGATAGCCGCATCGCCGTCCCGGAAGATGGCCGCCACGTTGCCCCGGCCGTCGTGGCTGTAGCGGGTGCCGGCGGTCTTGCCGCCCCTGGTGACAGTTGTCCCGTCCAGCCTCACCTCATAGGGCGGGGTGAACCTCTGGACGCGGTCGTTGCCGGTGTCGGCCACCAGGATGGAATCGCCGCTGGGGGAAACATCGATTCCCTGGGGACTGGAGAACTGCCCGTTGACGGCGCGGAGGAAGTTGCCGGACCCGTCCAGCTTCTGGACGCGGTGGTTGCCGGTGTCGGCCAGGTAGACATTGCCGGCGCTGTCCACCGCCACCCGGGTGGGGGTGTTGAACTCCCCGTCGCCGCTGCCAGACTGCTGGCCGGCCTTCCCCTTCTGCCAGATGGGATTGCCGCTGCCGTCGAACTTCATGACGCGGTGGTTGTCGGTATCGGCCACCAGAACGTTGCCGCTGCCGTCGACCGCGACGCCTTTGGGGTTCTTGAACTGGGTGGTCCCGGTACCGTAGGTCCCCCACTCCCGGATGAAGGTCCCGTTGCCGCTGGAGTGCTGGACGATGCGATGGTTCCCGGAGTCGGCGATGTAGACGGAGTTGCCGTCGGAGGCCGCGGCCACGTCGTAGGGGGCGTTCATGCTGGAGGCCCCGCCGGCCGACCCCCATTTCGTCTGGAAGACGCCGTCGGAGCTGAACTTCTGGATGCGGTTGTTGCCGCTGTCGGCCACATAGATGGTCCCGCCATCGGGGGAAACGCCCAACCCCTTCGGGGAGCTGAACTGGCCGTCGCCGGTTCCATAGCTGCCTTTCTTCCACTGGACCCGGCCCGAGGCGTCGAACTTCTTGACCTCGTGGGCCTGGTTGAGGGTGTCGTAGTCCACGGTGTAGGCCCAAGTCCCGCCATGCTGCGCCACGTCCATGGGATTGGCGAACCTGCCATAGGTGGAGCTGTATTCGCCCCACTTCGTGACGAAGCCGTAAGGCGAGCCCGCCTGGAACTTCTGCACCCGGTGGTTGCCGGCGTCGTTGACGTACAGATAGCCGTCCCGGACCGCCACGGCTTTGGGCCGGTAAAAGGCGCCGTCGCCGGTGGGCTTCCACTCGCGGACAAAACCGTAGCTGCCGTCCCATTTGGTTACCCTATCGTTGTTCGTGTCGGCGACGTAGATGTAGCCGTTGTCGACGGCCACCCCGTAAGGCCAGAGAAAGGCATAGCCGGCGGCGCCGCCGTTGAACTGGGAAACGTAGTTGCCGCTGGAATCGAATTTCACGATGCGGCTGTTGCCTGAGTCCGCCACGTAGACATCACCGGCGATATCCGTGGCGACGCCGTAGGGGCTGCTGAACTGGGTGCCAGAGCCGGAACCATTCCAGGCAAGGACATACGTTCCTGAGATCGTGTACTTGGTCACCGTGTTGTTGTAAGGGTCGGTCACGTAGAAGTAATCGAGATAGGGAGATACAGCCACTCCGGAGGCACGGACGGTCGCAAACTGGGAAGGGAGCGTTCCGTTGTTCTCGAACCGCGTCACCCGCCCGCTGGGCCAGGAGTCATCGGCCACATAGATCTTGCCGTCCCCGGCGGCGGCAATCCCGCCGTTTCCTCCCGACCACCGGCCCACCAGGCCGCCGCTGCTGTTGAATTTCTGCACCCAGGCGTTGCCGGCGTCCACGACGAAGACATTGCCGCTGCCATCCGCGGCGATGCCCCAGGGTTGGTTAAAGTAGGCCGAGCTGCGGTCGTCCCCGTCCCACTTGTTCAAAAAGGCGTAGGGGAGGTTGATGGTGCTGGAATTGGGCGAGTTGATCGAGGACCAGAAGTCCGAGGCCTGCCAGTTCCAGTCGTTGACCGTGGTCTGGAGCGCAGTGCCGCCCCCGGCGGCGTACTGCTCCGCCCGGTATTCCCGGCCGGTGAGCCTCTCCCCGTCTTTGGACGTGACGGTATCATAGCCCGTAGTGTAGAAGTAGCGCCAGGTGTAGTTCCCGGTCGCGTCGGTCTCCTTGACCTTGCGGAAGCCCCGGAAGCGGGCGTCGGGGCCGAAGCCCAGGTACTCGGGGTCGCCGTCGTATTCGTAGCTCCAGGTCATGGCCGGGCCGATGCCGGGGTTGATGCTCCGGCTGACGACCGCCTGCCGGGTCCACAGGCTCGGTTTGGGACTGGCGGGCTTCTGGGCGTAGCCGAAGCTGGCAACAGCGCCATAGCCGTTGGTCACCGAAGTGAGCCGCGGCCAGGAGAGGCTGGCGGGGTTGCCCGGGTTGCCGGTGTAGGGGTTGCCGTCGGGATCGTTCAGGTAGTTGGTCTGCTCGGTGTAGCCGAAGGTCAGGGCGGGGAGGGCCGAGGTACCGTCGGCGCCGTACTGGGTAACGCTGGTCAGGATGTGCTTGCCAGAATAGTAGACGCCGCCGTACTCCTGGGTGTTTTCGACCCGGCCCGTGCCGCCATAGACGAAGGAGTACTTGCGGACCAGGGCATTGCTGACCTTCACCTCGACGCTGTTGAGCTGCCCGTTCTCCATGACCTTGGGCACGGGAAGGCCGCCTTCATGGTGCAGAATAGGGTTGTCGTAGCGGACGCGGCCGTTGCTCCCGACCTCTGTGCCAGGGTCGAAGTTGAAAATCACGGCGTTGGCCGCGCCGTAGTCTATCCGGGTGGGATAGGCGGAGCGAACGGAGCTGCCGAATACGTCATGAGACCAGGTTATGGCGGCCTGGTTGCCATGCGTGTCCTGGATCAGGGTCAGGTCCCAGCGGTAGTAGACCGTCACGGGAGGGTCGGCCCCGTTCTGGTAGAACTGCCTGGCGTAGATGTGGCCGCCGAAGACGTAGTGCACGCCGCCCCGGTCCCACATGTCCCACTGCTGGTTGGCCTCGTCCCGGACGATTTTGTAGAAAAGGTCCGGTTTCGTGTAGTAGCTGTTCGCGGAGGAGCGAATGAGCTCGTAGCCCGCGCCGCCCAGCTCCAGGTAGTATTCGTCCGCCGTCTCGTCATAGGAGATGAAGCCAGGGCTAAGGGACCAGCCTATGCCCACCCAACCCCCCACGGAGCGCTTGTTCTTCATGCCGTCGGCCCGCCCGCTGTCATAGGTGAGCGCGAGGCGGGGCTTGAAACCGCCCGGCCCGGGGGGAAGCTCGATGGGATAGCTGGTCTTTACCGTGCCGGAGTGGAGGTTGGCCTCGAAACCCATGATCATGGGCGGGCCGGAGATAACCGGGTTGGCCAGCTCGCCGTATTCGCTGAAATGGTCCGTGGCCGCGTTCAGGGTCAGGGTCGAGGAATCGAACTGGCTGGCCACGGGCTGCCAGCGTCCGTTATCCAGGTAAAAGAGCCTTATCGAGTCGTAGTCCAGGCCCCGCAGTTCGGGGCGGGTGTTGACGATGGTGATGGCGGCGTTCTTGAGGAGGGAAGACAGGCGGGCGCCATCGCGTTTGACGGCATAGGCGTTGATGTCCAGGAGCTTGACGGTCCTCATGCCGTTGGAGGCCGGCGGCGGCAGGAGACGCATCTCCACCCGGGCTTCCTCATTGAAGGTCCCGGCAGGAAGGCGCAGGCTGATCTTGCCGTCTCTCGAGGTCAAAACGGACTCTTTGTCGGTGGTTACTATGGCAGTGACGGTCTCGATGGCTACGGCCGTAGCGGCAGGGCTTGCCCCTGCCGCCGGGGCGGCGATCGGTGTGGCTGTGGGTGTGGGCGAGGCGGCGGGGGTTGGGGTGGATGCCGGGGAGGGGGAAAGCGACGGAGACGGAGATGGAGCCAGAGATGCAGTCGCGGCCGGCGTTGGGGAGATTGAGGGCGCCGGCGTGGGCGATGGCGAAGGGGAAGGCGCAGGGGTGGCGGGCGGGGACGCGGTGGGGGATGCCGCCGCCAGGGTCGGGGAGGGGCTGGGGGGCGGTACTGCTTGCTGTAAGCTGTTAGCTGATTGCTGTAAGCTGCTGGCCGACTGCTGTAAGCTGTTAGCCGATTGCCGACCGGCGGGGACGACCTGGGCGAAAACATCCAGCGGGAAAACGCCGGAGGACAGCGCTGCGGCCGCTGGCGAGCCCGGCGTCCCGCCGGAACCGCCCGCCGCCTGGGGAGCGGCCGGGGCAGCGTCCCGGACTAGAAGACCGGCTGACCCGCGCTCTCCGGCATCAGCCATAGCAGCGATACCACTACCGGTGGGGGGGGGGACAGAACCAAAACCACAACCAGTAGTAGATAAAGCCCCTTGAACCAGACTCTCTTGCGGACATTGGCGCCCATGGTCTTCCTCCCGAAACAGAAATACCGGGCCGGTCCACGCGGGGGTCAGAGACAGGCTAATTTAACCACGCGGGCTTTCCCCTTGTCAAGCCCCGCCAGCGCCGCAGGGGCGAGGTCTCCTCCCCCGTGGGGGCGCGCGCCGCGCGCCCTTAGCGACACCCATTGTGGGTGTCGAATCGTGGATTCCCGCCTGCGCGGGAATGACGGCGTGCAATGGGTGTCGCTACGGGGCTTCCCGGTATGATAGAATGGATTCATTGTGAAAAAGCAGTCTCTCGACAGCACCCGGTGCGGGGATTTCGAATTCGAATGGGGCAAGAGAACTTACATCATGGGCATCATCAACGTCACCCCCGATTCGTTTTCCGGGGACGGTCTGGCCGGCGACGTTTCCGGGGCCGTTGAACGGGCAAAAAGAATGGCTGAAGAGGGGGCGGACATCATCGACATCGGGGGAGAGTCCACACGGCCGGGATCGACGCCCGTTTCCGCAGAAGACGAACTAAAGAGGGTGATGCCTGTCCTGGAACAGGTGGTCAAGGAAGTCAGAGTTCCGGTCAGCATCGATACCTATAAATACGCCGTGGCCGAGCAAGCGGTCCTCGCGGGCGCCGCCGTGATCAACGATGTCTGGGGGCTGAAGGCCGAGCCCCGGCTGGCGGAGCTGGCCAGCCGCTACCGGTTACCCATGGTGCTGATGCACAACAAGAAGACAGCCTCCTACGGCAACCTTATCCCGGAAATGATACACAGCCTGCAGGAAAGCATTGACATCGCCCTGGCCGCCGGGGTGCCCCGGGAAGACATCGTCATCGACCCCGGCATCGGCTTCGGCAAGACGCTTCAGCACAATCTGGCTGTCATGCGCCACCTGGACAGGTTCAAATGCCTGGGGAGGCCGATACTTCTGGGCACCTCCCGCAAGTCCATGATCGGGCTGGTGCTCAATCTTCCGCCTGACCGGAGGCTGGAGGGCACGGCGGCCACCGTGGCCCTGGGAATCGCCGGAGGCGCCGATGTGGTCCGCGTCCATGATGTCAGGGAAATGAGACTGGTCTGCCGGATGGCAGACGCCATCGTGCGCGGCTTCGAGCCCGGCATAGTGAAATGACGAATTCCGAATGACGAATGACCAGTATCGCAGGCCACCGCGCCTGCGACAGGCGAACCATGGCAAAGCGGGGAGCGCAACGGCTGGCAAAGTCCGAATGACGAATGACCAATCAAAGAGGAAATGACGAAGTCCGATGCCACTCATTTACCTTGGTCTCGGTTCCAATCTCGGAGACCGGGAGCTGAACCTGTCAAAGGCCGTAGAATTGCTATCCAGGTTCGCCACGGTCAGCCGGATCTCATCGCTGTACGAAACCGAGCCTGCCGGCTACCGGGACCAGCCGGACTTTCTCAACGCCGCCTGCCGGATCGCATCGGGCCTCGGTCCGAAGCAGTTGCTGGTCCTCCTGAAAGGCATCGAGACATTCATGGGACGCAAGCCGGGTTTCCGCAACGCGCCCAGGACGGTGGACATAGACATCTTGATTTATGACGACCTGGTGCTCAATACCGCCGGCCTTCAGATACCCCATCCGCGGCTTACCGAGCGGGCCTTTGTCCTGGAGCCGCTCGCTGAAATCGCCCCCGGACTGGTCCATCCCCTGGCAAGAAAGACCATCACCAGGCTGCTGGAGGATGTTGGCGGCAGGGCCACCGTCCACCTCTGGAAAAGGAGAGAAAAGACTGAATGTTTACCGTTTCCGTACGCGAGCACTTCGACGCCGCCCACTACCTGAAAGAATACCGCGGCAAATGCGAAAACCTTCACGGCCACCGTTTTGAAGTGGTGGCGGCGCTGGCGGCGCCCGGACTGAACAACATCGGCCTCGCTTTTGACTTCACCGAGCTGAAGACACACCTGAGACAGATACTGGCCCGCTTCGACCATGTGTGCCTCAATGACATCCCGCCCTTCAAAAGCTCCACGCCCTCGTCCGAAAACATCGCCCTGGCCGTTTACGAGGAACTCAAACCCCGCATACCCCAGCCCGTCGCCAGGATCGCCTACATCGAGGTGTGGGAATCGCCGACAAGCTGCGTCAGGTACGAACCGGAGTAAAGGATTCCAGGATTCGACGTTGTAACAAAGTTATGTGATTTGATCAAGCCCACTTCCAGGTGACGTGTTTGGAAACCAACTGAAACTCAGGATTCAATGACAGGTATTCGGACCAGAGCTGCCGCCACATGGCGGGGTGGAAGACCTTGTT
>JACQUA010000140.1 GCA_016210565.1 Chloroflexota bacterium | reverse complement strand
GGAGAAGCAACTCCGGGAGCTCCATGACAGGCTAAATCCAGTCCAGCTAAAAAGGAGCATCGATGCCAAGTTAGAGCAACTCTATCAGGCCTACCAGAAGAAAACCGCAACCCAGAAGGTCAATCCACAGAAAAAACAGACGCCCTGTTCGGTTACATTTTACATGACAAAACAATCCCCGGTTGGGTTACCTGGTTAAATGATTTGACACGGCCCATCCGTGATCCGCGCCGGGAATTTGGCCGGTGAGGCGGCCAGCGTCCTTGACAACCCGGGCACGCTGTGGTATTCTAGTAGTTTAGAATTATCTAAAGTATACATTGGCCGGGAGACAATAGTGGAAGACCAGATTTATATTTACCACGCGAACATGTGCAAGGTCTTTTCTCACCCGAAGAGACTCGAGTTGATAAACGTTCTGAGGGAAAAAGAGATGAGTGTAGGCGATCTCTCGGAGAGGCTCGGGTTGGCCATCGGCAACCTATCTCAGCACCTGGCCATGATGAAGCAGCGTCGCATTCTGGCTTCGAGAAAGGAAGGAAATATGGTCTATTACCGGATAGCCAATCCGAAACTTCTCGATGCCTTTGATATATTGAGGGAAATGCTCTTCGAGCAAATCAGGCAGGATGCTGCGCTGATTCCCGGCAAGACCGGATAAAAGGAGAACCATCAATGGCAGTCTTGAACAATGTCAACGTGGGCGCGGTGGAGCAGACAGTCAAGGAAGCGCAGACCGACAAGTCAAAGGCCAGGCGCGTTCAACGGATTGAAGGCGAGTGGCTTTTGGAAGAGGGCGGGCCGCAGTTCCGAGGCGAAGTGAACTTCGAAGGCGGTAAAATAATCATGGAAACGGACCAGCCAAAGAACCTGGGCGGAGGCGGCGCCAGGCCCGGTCCCATGCATTACTGCTTTTTCGGGCTGATCGCTTGCTATACTTCTACCTTCGCCGCCCTTGCCAGCCAGATGGGGGTCGAGTTGCGGAAGCTGTCCGCCAAATTGGAGGGTAATCTGAACTTCTCGCGGGTTTTCGGGTTATCCCGCGAGCCGGTGATGGAGGAAATCTGCATTGCTCTTACCGTAGACAGCGATGCTTCCAGGGAAAAATTGGAGGAAATTGAAAAACTCGCCTATGACAGATGTCCTGCGGTCTTTGCCCTGACTGAGAAGGTCAAACTGAACACTTCGCTGGGGGTCAAGAAGTGAGATTGGGTATCGTTCTAAACACCAATAATCCGGAGACGGCGTGGAATGGGCTACGCCTGGGCAGTAAAGCCCTTGAAGCAAAGAATGCAGTCAGCATGTTCCTTTTGGGAAGTGGTGTAGAAGTAGAGGATATCGAGGATAAGACCTTTGACGTTGCCGGGGCCCTATCGAATTTTCTCGATGGCGGAGGTAAACTGCTGGCCTGTGGCACTTGCCTCAAGGTTAGACATCAGGAGGCCGGTATATGCCCCGTCTCAACTATGGCGCAATTAGTGGAGATGATTTCCGATTCCGATAAGTTGGTTACCCTGGGGTGACCAATAGCCCAATGAGCTACGTGGCCTCCCCCCGGGAAAGGATATTGAGATACCCAAAACGGGGGATCTCATAGACTACTCAAGTTAAAGGAATTTGGCATTCTGGAGAAGTGTATTCGCTTGTAACTAACAAGAACCAGAAGGATAAAAGCCGTAGTCGGGGTCGTCCCTGACCCCGAATCAGGTATGCATGTCGGGCTCAGGGACGAGCCCGACTACGTAGCGACTAATGCGTTTGTATTAACAAGAACCAGAAGGATATTAATCGGGACCTGCGAAGGTCGTCAGGATTTCAAAAAGGAGAAAACCGGTGAACAACAATTTAAAGACGGCGCTGATTATAGGGGGGATAGTCGTCCTGATGCTGATTGTTCTGCCCCTGGTTCTGGGGCCAGCCTGGGGCGGCCGCGGAGGCTGGGGTATGATGGGGCCAGGAATGATGGGTGGTTTTGGCTGGGGGTTTGGGCCGATCATTATGATCGTCTTTTGGGGGCTGGTCATCTGGGGCATCGCGGCCCTGGTTCGCGGCGTTAACGGCAGCGGCGGGTGTGACGGCCATTCCGGAGGGGGCGGCTCGGACGCGATAGAGGTGCTGAAGAGACGGTATGCCCGGGGGGAGATAAAGAAAGAGGAGTTCGAACAAATGAAAAAGGATTTGATATAGAAATGCACTCAAGGAGGCGCTGATATGTGCGGCGGTCCTTTTTGTAACGTCTTCCGGCCCGTCGGCTGTGGCATGGGTCATGATTCGGAATCCGAACATGCTCACAGCCATTCGGAATCGGCTCTGGAAATACTGAGAAAGAGGTATGCCCGCGGCGAAATCGGCAAAGAAGAATTCGAAGTGAAAAAGAAGGATTTGGTCTGACGCAACGATACAACCTGCTAGCAGATTGTAAGTCGTTCGTTCCAGGACTACTAATACGGAAAGAGAGACAAACATGACAGGGAAAAAGGTTCTGATACTTGGGGGCGGCTTTGGCGGCCTGGCGGCGGCCCAACAGTTACGGCGCATCCTGCCGTCCGAGCACCGCATCGTAGTGGTGGAGAAGAAGAGCTTCTTCTACTTGAATGCTTTCAACATGCAGTTGATCACCGGAGAGATGAAGGATTCGCGGGAAGGCCAGCGGGACCTCGCCGACCTGGCGCGAAAGGATATTGACTGGGTCCACGCCGAGGTCCAAAGCATCGACCCCGCCGGCAAGACGGTGCGCACCTCTTCCGGGACCCTGGGCGGCGACTACATGATTGTTGCCCTGGGCGCCGAAAAGACCCCCGAGACCATGCCCGGTTTCGCCGAGTCGGCCTGCAATCTGTATGACGCTTCCGGGGCGATCCGAATACGGGAAGCCCTTAAGGAGTTTGAGAGCGGACGGATCGTCATCCTCTGCTGCGCCACCCCATTCTCCTGCCCCGGAGCTCCCTACGAGGCCGCCTTCCTGGTAGATTCGGCCCTCCGGGCCACAAAGAAGCGCGAAAAAGTGGAGATAGCGCTCTATACCCCCGAGCCCAGGCCCCTTCCAGCCACCGGCACGGCGATGGGCGAAGCCGTCCTCGGGATGTTGAAGGAGCGGAGTATCGAGTTTCACGGGCAGCATAAAGCCAGGAGAATCGACGGCGCCGGTCGCAAGATCATCTTTGAATCCGGAGAGGCCTCTTTCGATTTTCTCGTCGGGGTACCGCCGCATACGGCGCCGCGTGTCGCGCGAGAGGCCGGGCTGACTGACGAGAGCGGATGGATCCCCGTTGATCTCCAGACACTGGAGACGAAATTTGCGGGGGTTTTCGCCATCGGCGATATTACATTGATCCGCCAGCCCAATCCCACGGGCCTGCTCTTGCCCAAGGCGTGGGTATTCGCCGACGAGGAGGCGCGCGTCGTGGCGCGGAACATCGCCGCCGAGATTCTTGCCGGGCAGGGCCGGAGCAAGTTCGAGGGCGTAGGTTCCTGCTATCTGGAAATGGGCGATGACATGGCGGCCTACGGCTCGGGGAATTTCTACAGCTACCCCGCGCCCCGGGTGTACCTGGAACCGCCCTCAAAACGCTTTCATACCGAACGGAGGGAACTTGAACGGGAGCGGTTGGAAGCCCTGGTGTGACCCAAAGTGGCCTCCTGGTCCCTTTCTTAGCCTTCCGTGATGCATTATCAGGCTTTTGATGCCCATGCCCTTGAATATGACGCCTGGTACGACAGCGAACCAGGGAGCATCATCTTTGCCATGGAAGTGGACTGCCTCTGGCCTTTTCTCCACAGGCATGAAAGACCATATCTGGAGATAGGAGTAGGGTCGGGACGATTCGCGCAGGCCCTGGGGATAGAATACGGACTGGACCCTGCACTGGCTCTCCTTCGGATGGCACGGTCCAGGGGCATTGAAGTCTTCAAAGCTATCGGCGAGGAATTGCCCTTTCGAGGTAGGATATTCGGAGGTATTGTGATTGCTCTAACTCTCTGTTTTGTTCGAGACCCTCAAAAGGTTCTCCAGGAGGCCTGGAGGGTTCTCCAACCTGGGGGTGGACTGGTGGTTGGCCTGATACCCAAAGGCAGTGCCTGGGCAGAATTCTATACTGGCAAAGGGAGAAAGGGACACCCTTTGTACAGCACAGCAACGTTCTTCTCAAGAGATGAAGTGGAGTGCTTACTACGGCTAATTGGATTCGGAAGGTTAGATTGTCGCTCTGTGCTCTTTCAGCCGCCGGGGCAGAGCTGCTATAGTCCTGAACACTCCGTTGCAGGCTATCGAGAATCTGCTGGGTTTGTGGCAATAGGAGGCCGCAAACAAGAGGTCTAGCGGCAACAGTCTAGAATGTGCCATCGTGCCTGCGTTTGCGAACAATCTTTACATCAAAAGTGAGCTATTCATGGGGCGCTTGCCTGGGGCTTTACATGTAGGGCTTGGCGAACCAGAAAATCCAGCCGGGGAGCTTCCTGAAGAGGCGCCTATCGCTGTCACCGGCAGCCGCGGCCAAAGGGGAAGCGCCGTTGTGAGCATTCTGCCGCGACTGGGATCCAAAAAGGTGAGAAACATGGTGGGTTGGACCACGGCCTGGCGAAAAGCCCACTTACCTCTACTAAAGATAGTCCCTGGTGTCCCTTGTCCAGCTTAAGGCCAGGTATTAGAGCAAACCTGGGACAATTTTCAGTCCAGACCCTTCTTGTGCTGCTTGTAGGCATAACTGTCGGACAGGAGCGCAATGTGGTGCCCGTGCTGGCGAAGGAAGAGTTCGCCATCGCCTCTACCAGCGTCATACTGTCTTTTCTGATAAGTTTCGGATTTGTTAAAGCCTTTGTCAACCTGATTGGGGGGACCCTTTCCGAGACCTGGGGGCGAAAACCATTACTAGTTGCAGGTTGGGTTGCCGCCCTTCCCGTGCCCCTGATGATAATCTGGGCGACAAACTGGTGGTGGATTGTAGGAGCCAATTTACTGATGGGGATAAACCAGGGGCTGACCTGGAGCATGACTGTAACCTCCAAGATGGATATATCAGGTTCAAAATGGAGAGGTTTAGCCACAGGAATAAACGAATTTGCCGGGTACAGTGGTGTTGCGATTGGCGCCCTGGTGACGGGAACGATAGCTTCCAGCTATGGGCTTAGGCCGGCGCCCTTTTATTTTGGCCTGCTGGTTATATTGTCGGGCCTGGGGATAAGTCTTGTGTTGGCAAGGGAAACCCGCGGATACGCCTCGGCGGAGGCGGCAAAGGAGGGTAGCTCTTTTAATCCGGGCGAGGCCCAGGAGCCATGCAGCAAGATACTTCCTTTCAGGGATATATTGCTGATAACATCATGGCGAGACAAGGCTATGTTCGCTGCCTGTCAGGCTGGGCTTCTCCACAAGTTCACCGACGCCCTGGTCTGGGTGGCCTTCCCACTATTTTTTGTAGCACGGGGAATGGGAGTTGCCCAAATTGGCCAGATAGTTGCATCATATGGCTTTAGCTGGGGGGTTCTTCAGCTTCTCACCGGTCCTCTGACTGACAGAGTGGGGAGAAAATGGCCAATAGTAGCAGGACTGCTTCTTTGCGGCATTGGCGTAGCCGGAACAACGATGGTCAGTGACTTTTCCTCCTGGCTGATAACCGCTTCTCTGACAGGCACTGGCATGGCCTTGCTCTACCCCTCTCTTCTATCGGCAGTAGGCGATGCTTCTAACCCGTGCTGGCGGGGCGCTTCCCTCGGGGTCTATCGCATGTGGCGAGATTCTGGATACGCCTTTGGAGCTATTCTTATTGGGCTGGTCTCCGATTTAGCGGGTCTTAACTACGGCTTTTATTTTGTGGCCCTGGTGATGTTTATAAGCGCTGCCCTTGTGGTTAAGTATATGTACGAGACAGCCCCATCAATCAGGAAGGTTCAGCCCTTGTGGCAACGAGATGAAAGGTATAAGTAGGTACCGTTTTCAGTAGTGAGGAAGAATACTGGAACCCACTGAAGGCGAGTGCAATGTGCTGGTGAAACATTATCTTGACTGACATTGACACTTGACAGTCGGAACGCCACCGGGGTAAACTATAATCATATTAGAACATTAGAATATTAGAATGTTGGAATATACTCAACGCTCTTGAGGGGAAACAGTGGAAGATTATATTTACACCTACCACGCTGAAATGTGCAAGGTCTTTTCGCACCCCAAGAGGCTGGAGCTCATCAGCCTGTTGCGCGAAAAAGAGATGAGCGTGAATGAATTGTCCGAGAAGCTCGGACTGACGCAGGCCAACCTTTCGCAGCACCTGGCTATGATGAGGGAGCGGCGTATTCTGGTTTCCAGGAAGGAAGGCAGCGCGGTCTATTACCGGATAGCCAATCCCCGGCTTTTCCAGGCCTTTGACCTTCTCCGGGAAATACTTTTCGAGCAGATCAGGCACGATGCCGCTCTTATACCTGTCGGCACAAGACGATAGGACAATTTAATGGCAACGTTGAACAACGCCAACGTGAGTAACCTGGAGCAGGTTAAGAAGGGGTACAGAGCGGACAAGGTGGGGACAATCCTGGTGGGTGGCACAGGCGTCCCCGCCTGTGGTGGCAGAAACACATTAAATCCCTGGTCAGCAAACGCAAGAATCAGAATTCCCATGAAGACTGTAATAGTGAATTGTGCTCGATTGCAGGCCTGAACATTGCGATAGCGGAGTTTGTAAGGCCATATTGGCCTGCCCTCAAAAAATACTTGAGCAGGAGGCAGCCTACGAAGCGCCAATGACCGTCCAATCTATCTGTAAGGGCTGCGCGAAATGCGTCCTGGCTTGCCCGCTCAGGGCGATTGACCTGAACTGAACCGGAGGAAAATCATGAACAGTAACATGAAAACCGCTCTGATTATCGGAGCGATAATCTTGGTAGTCCTGATCGTCCTGCCCCTCGTCTTCGGGCCGGGTTGGGGAGGACACGGCGGGTGGGGGATGATGGGGCCGGGGATGATGGGTGGTTTCGGCATGGGGTTCCTGGGACCCTTTTACATGATTGTCTTCTGGGGGCTGATTATCTGGGGCGTAGTCGCCCTGGTACGCGGCACTTCGGGCGCCGGCGGGTGTGACAGCCGTTCTGGAAGGACCGAATCAGCCCTTGAGGTATTGAAGCGGCGGTATGCCCGGGGCGAAGTGAGCAAAGAAGAATTCGAGGAAAAGAAGAAGGATCTGCTCTGAAAACGTGACGAATCAAAGACGAAAGAACTGAGAATCCAGGATTCAGAAGTTAGAATGGGAGCGGCGGTCCTGGATTCTGGATTCGCATTTCGAGTTATTCGGTAATTGGTCATTCGAATTTGGGCATTCTTGATTTTGCTTCCGGATTGTCCGGGTGAGGAGATAACTCATGAGAAACTGGCCAAAGATTGGCGCACTGTTGGCAATCGCCGGGTTAGTGGCGCTCGCCGCATGCATCCCTTTTCCGTGGGGGCCGGGATACCAGCAACAGTACCCGTCCGGGCAGGGCGGGGGCATGATGGGAGGTGGCAGTGGCGGTATGGTGGGAGGTGGCAGTGGCGGTATGATGGGAGGTGGCAGTGGCGGTATGATGGGAGGCGGTAGCGGCGGCATGATGGGTGGGGGCATGATGGGAGGTCCCGGGAACTATGGCGCCCAGGCAAGCCCGATCACCATCGACCAGGCCGCCGATGCGGCGCGCCGCTATTTGAGCGGCTATAGCGGCGGGCTGGCCGTCGCCGAGGTCATGGAGTTCCGGGACAATTTCTACGCCGAAGTGGAAGAGAAGTCTACCGGCATCCATGCCATGGAGCTGATTATCGACAAATATAGCGGCAATGTGTTCCCGGAGATGGGGCCGAACATGATGTGGAACTCGAAGTATGGCCCCATGACCAACATGATGGGTGGAGGGTACGGGGCAGGTCCAACCGCTGGCAACAACATGCCTGTGTCGGGGGAACAGGCCGGGACCCTGGCCCGGCAGTTCCTGGACTCGTCCCGGCCCGGTGTTTCGGTGGAGGACGCTGATGTTTTCTACGGCTACTACACCCTGCACACTCTGAGCAATGGCCGGATAGAGGGGATGCTGAGCGTCAATGGCTATACCGGAGCGGTCTGGTACCACACCTGGCATGGCCCTTTTGTGGGGATAAAGAAGTTCGATTAATACGGACTCAGTAATGAATGCTGCGCCGGCCTACTAATGGGAAAAGAACTCACACAAAGACCCAGAGACACAAAGAACACTTAGACACCAGATAACGTGATTTGTGCTAGCGCGCCCGTCATACAGATTTCTTTATGCCCTTTGTGCCTTCGTGTGAGAGTATGCGTCACGATTTAGTGCGTTTGTATTAGTCATGAAACAGTCGCCGATATATCTTGACTACAACGCGACCACGCCCATAGACCCTCTGGTCCGCGAGGCGATGCTCCCTTATTTGAGTGAGCATTTTGGCAACCCGTCCTCCGATTACATCTTCGGCCGGCGGGCCAGGGAGGCGGTAGAACACGCCCGGAAACAGGTTGCCGCGTTAATCGGCGCCAGGCCCGAAGAGGTGGTTTTCACCAGCGGTGGCAGCGAGAGCGACAACCAGGCCATCGTCGGGACGGCGCTGGCCAACGCGGGAAAAGGAAAACACATTATCGCGACGCGCATCGAGCATCCCGCCGTCACGAATACCTGTCGCTATCTGGAAAAGACGCTGGGATTCAGCGTGAGCTATCTCCCCGTGGACAGGTACGGCATGGTTGACCCGCAGGATGTCCGCCAGGCCATCACCCGGGAAACCATCTTGATTACCGTGATGCACGCCAACAACGAAGTGGGGACGATCGAGCCGGTTGAGGAAATCGGGGTGATGGCGAAGGAGTGGGGAATCCTGTTCCATACTGATGCGGCGCAGTCCTGCGGCAAGATTGATGTTAACGTGGACCGGCTGCACGTTGACCTCCTGACCATCGCCGGGCACAAGCTGTATGCTCCCAAGGGCATCGGGGCGCTTTTCATAAGGAGCGGCGACAGCGTGGATTCCCTGATTCACGGGGCCGGCCAGGAGAAAGGCAGACGCGCAGGCACCGAGAATGTGCCCTACATAGTGGGATTGGGGGCGGCCTGTGAACTCGCCGGGCGGGCGCTTCCCGAATATGGCGCGGTCAAAGCTTTGAGGGACAGGCTGCATGCTGCAATCGTTGACGGCCTGGGGGAAGACATGGTGCGCCTGAACGGGCACCCGGAAAACAGGCTGCCGAACACCCTTAACATAAGCATCCGCGGCCTGGTGGGCGGCGACCTGCTGGGCGCCATCCCGGAAATGGCCGCCTCCACAGGAGCGGCCTGTCATGCGGGATCGCCGGAGCCGTCGGGTGTGCTTCTCGAAATGGGACTGGGCCGGGAGCTGGCCCTGGGCGCTCTGCGCCTGACCCTGGGCCGGTGGACCACCGAAGAAGAGATTGACGCCGCTGGCGGACTCATAGTGGAGCGGGCCAGGCAGATGGTGGGGTGGCGGGGTGGTAATACAAATGCGTTAAGCTGAGACGTATAGTTTCACCCCATAGCAACGATCCTGGATTACCGACGTTTTTCTCACCGCAGAGACGCAGAAAACGCAGAGGAGAAACCTATACGAAACAATGTGGGATGGGACCGCTCTGCGCCCTCTGCGCCTCTGCGGTGAAACGCCACCTCTTCCCCGCCCCCGCCCCGTTAAATCGGTGCGGCCGCGTCTCCGGTCTTACCCGACCTTGAACAGCCGCGCCGCGGTGTCTCCGAGGATTTTTCCTTTGTCTCGTGCCGGTAGCTCCAACTCCTCGATCGCCTGGACTGCCTGCTTCAAACTCGGGCCGTCGTTCGGGACGGCCGGATAATCGCTACCCATGACCACGTTGTCCGCGCCGTAGGCCGCCACTGCGGTCTGCAGCGCCAGCTTGCCCCAGCCGACGGGAGCGGTGTCGAAGAAAAGCTGCGATTTCATGGCGGCGTAGAGCGGTGTCCCCGGCAGGACTCCCAGCCTGTTCATAATGGGGAAGAAGCCGGCGCCGCCGAGGTGCCCGAAGATGAACTTGATGGTCGGGAATTCCCTGATGAGCGGGCCGGTAATCAGCCTGGCCGTCACCAGCATGTGGTCGATGGCCCTGGCCACCAGGGGCCCCGGGATGTCCTGCCGGGTGACCCGCCGCATGTAGTCGTCGTGGGGGAGGCAGGCGGCGTGGACCACGACGGGGATATCCAGCTCGGCGACCTTCCGGTACAGCGGTGCGAACTCCCTCGCGTCCGGATACAGACCCCGGGTGTTGGTGTTGAAAGAGACCCCCTTCAGCCCCAGCTCTTTGATGGAGCGCTCCAGCTCGCGGGGGGCGTCATCTTCCAGGGGGTTGACCTGGGCCAGTCCGATGATGCGGCGGGGATATTCGGACTGGACTGCGGCCATGGCGTTGTTGATGCCCGGCGCGGTGGCGCTGGTGACCCAGTCGTTGTAGCAGCCCACGGACAAGGCGGCCATATCGATCCCTGCTTCGTCCAGGTGACGGACCTGGTCCTTCGCCGTATAGTACAGCCTGGCCGGATTAAACATCTCGTAGGGGCCTTCCTTTACGACCTCTCCTTCGCCTTTCTTCACCAGGGTTTGACCGGGAAGAAGATAGTCCCGGATGTTTTCAACGTGTTCCCGCGGCATCCAGTGGTGATGGACATCTATAATCATTGTTTTATCCTTTCTCTCCTGTGGACGGGCCTGATGTGTGAGGTGGCTTGCGGTGTACTTTAACACGATATGCGGCAAACATAAAGGGGCAATGACGGCTACCGCCCGTGCTGTAATGGAATCTGTAAGGTATGACCTGTAGAATCTGGACAGGTTAATCCCGTTTTGCGCTTTTCGGAGGTGTCGTGCGTAGCTTTAGCTTTGCGGGTGGGGATGGTGACCACCGCGTCAGGGCTGGAGCCACGCGCTACGTGCCCTGCCGGGGGTGCCTAACCGGTGTCTGCGGATTCACGATATCTCAGGAGGTTTACAGTTGGAATTGACAGTAGAGCAAAAGCAAATTCAGGCGACGGCCCGTGAAATAGCCAGAAAGGAACTGGCGCCGCGGGCGGAGGCCCTGGACAGGGAATTCGGTTTTCCGCGCGAGGGGCTGAGGGGTCTGGCCGGGGCTGGAATGATGGGCATGACGTTACCGGCCGCGCTGGGTGGCGCCGGCCTTGATACCGTCTCCTTCGTGGCGGCGGTCGAGGAGCTGGCCAGGGCCTGCGCAAGTACCGCCCTGGTGTACGTCACGCACGCGGTGGCCTGCTCCGGAATCCTGGTCGGCGGGAAGGGGTCGGCAAAGGGCCAGTACCTGCCGGCCATGGCCAGGGGCGAGAAGCTGGGGGCCTTCGCCGCCACCGAAGCCGGTTGCGGGGCCAACGTTTTCGCCGCGACCACTTCGGCCAAACGGCAGGGGGAACATTATCTCGTCAGCGGTTCCAAGGTCTTCACCACCAGCGCCGGCGAGGCAGATGTGTACGTGACCGCGGTGCGTACCAGTCCCGCGCCGGGTCCGGCAGGACTTTCCCTCGTGGTAGTGGACAAAGGGGCCGCCGGCCTCAGTTTTGGCAGAAAGGACCGCCGTCTGGGTTTCAACGGGACGTCATCGGGCGAAGTCTTTCTGGACGCCTGCGCTGTTCCCGAGGCGAATTTGCTGGGACAGGAAGGCGGCTACATGATGGTGGCCATGCCCATGGTGGGACTGGCGCTGATCGGGGCCGGGGCCATGGCGGTGGGCATCGCTCAGGCGGCGCTGGACGCGGCGATTGCCCACGCGAAGTCCCGCACCGTGGGTCCCCAGGCCATCGCCGCCTACCAGGGCGTGCAGTTCCTCATCAGCGAAATGGCCTCGCAGGTGGAGGCGGCCCGATGCCTGGTGGTTGAAGCGGCGAGAGCCAGAGACCGGGGTCCCTCCCCGCTGCCCGTGCTGCCCTTCGAAGCGAAGCTGTTCGCCACGGAAATGGCGGCCAGGGTGACGGACCGGGCTTTGCAGGTACACGGCGGGCAGGGCTACACGCGGGACCTGCCGGTGGAGCGGTTGTTCCGGGACGCCCGGGGCCTGACCCTGCATTTTTCCCCCTCCGAAATGCTGAAGGAAATGCTCGGCAAGATGTTGCTCGGGCTTTTCCCTTGAACCAGGAAGGCCGCGGCAGAATCAGCAGGGGCGCGGTCTCCGCGCCCGCCCCGGCGAGGGAACCTCGCCGCTACGCCTAGCAACGCTGGTCGACGGGTGACGTTGGTTGACAAGGACCACCCTTGTCCAACATAATAGACGCAGATGAGACGTTAGACTCGAATCGGGGCAATCAGGAGGTCTGAGCATGATAAAGCATCTGTTGTTGATTGGCGTCGCATTTCTGGTACTGACCGTTGCCTGCAGCGGGCCGGCGCAGCCGGGTCCCGCCCCCGCCACCACGACGGCCGCGCCAGCCCCCAGACAAGCGGGATGGGAACAGAAATGGGAGGTGGTGGTGGCGGATGCCAAAAAAGAGGGGCAGGTGGTCATCTACTCCCAGTGGGGACCGGACACGCGCAATCTGCTGATCAAGGGTTTCAAGGACAAATACGGGATCAACGTGGAATGGCTGGCCTTTTCCCGGGGGCCGGAGATCACCGCCAGGGCCCAGACAGAAAAAGCCGCCGGGATAAACAACGCCGACTTTTTCGGGACGGGACTGACCACCACGATGGTGACCATGAAGCCCCTGGGCCTTCTGGGACCCATAGCCCCGCGCCTGATACTCCCGGAAGTGACCGACTCCAAGGCGTGGAAGATCGGTAAGGTGCCCCTGGTGGATAAAGACGGGACGGGCTTCGGGATGGTCGCCACCGCCCAGAGGTACATCCTGCGGAACACGGACCTCGTCAAAGAGGGCGAGATCACCACCTATAAAGACCTGCTGAAACCCCAGTTCAAGGGAAAGCTAACGCTGAACGACCCGACCGTTACCGGGCCGGGGAACGCCATGTTCGGCCACCTGGCGCAGGACCTCTGGGGCGAGGCCGAGACGTTGCAATTCCTGAAGGACCTGCTGATCAAGCAGGAGGCGGTGATCACCCGGGACAACCGCCAGCAGGTGGAATGGGTGGCCCGGGGCAAATATACGGTCGCCATCGCCCCCCTGGTGGAAGTCACCCAGGACTTCATCAAACAGGGGGCGCCGCTGGCGCTGGGCGCGACCACCGAGGGCGTGGCGGTGGTGTCCGGCGCCGGGGCCTTCGCCATTCCGGCGGTCCTGCCCCATCCTAATGCGGCGACGGTCTTTATCAACTGGGTGCTGAGCAAAGAGGGCGCCACGGTTTTCCAGAAGGGCTTCGGGAATCCGAGCGCCCGGGCGGATGTGCCGGCGGAGGGGCTCGATCCCCTGCTCTTCCCGAAACCGGGAGAGAAGGTGTTTCCGGAGTCGGAAGAAGTGATCGTGGTGTGGCGGGGTAAGATGATGGAGGCGAACAGGGCGATCATCGACTCGCTGGCCAAATAGAAGAAGAAATGACGAAGCTTGTCCCCGCGCAGGCGGAGATCCGAATGACGAATGACCAGGTAGGCCGTGAATTGCGAGGAATCCCGATTCTATCGGGATGACGAAGCAATCTCCTGGATGTCAAGCCAACCGGGGGATTGCTTCGTCCCGACGAAATCGGGACTCGCAATGACATTTTCTGAGCAATCTCGAATACCAAGATTCCAAATCCCAAGCAAGCCCCGAGGCCGGAATTGCCAAAAGTCAAAGGTGGGCGAGAGTCATTTGAGCATGTGAATTTTGGCGTTTTGAATTTGTTCAGGGTTTCGTGCTTCGGATTCGGGATTTCGGCCGCCTTTTTGGTACTGGCTTGTACGGATTAGGAGCTTGGGCGCCGGTCAGTCGTTCGAACTTCGTCAATGGCCGTCAGGCGGCCTCGACTCCATTTTTCACCCGAAATCGGTGGCGGTGGTGGGTGTTTCCAATACCCCGGTGCAGCTTGGCCTGATGCGCCCTTTTTTGACCTGCGGTTTCGCGGGGAATATCTATCCGGTGCACCGGGATGGGGGGACAATCCTCGGCCTGAAGGTCTACCGTAGCATCGCGGACATACCCGGCCTGGTGGACTACGTTGTTTTCGGTACCCCTGCCGCCTCGATTCCGTCGCTGCTGGAAGAGTGCGCCGCGAAAGGGGTCAAGGCCGCATCGTTCTTCACCGCCGGTTTTGGTGAAACGGGGACCGAAGGGGGTAAATCCCTGGAGCGGCGAATCCTGGAGATAGCCCGCTACGCCGGGATCCGCCTTATCGGGCCGAATTGCCTGGGCCTCTATTGCCCGGAAAGCCACATCTCTTTTATACCTGACTCGCCCCTGGAGCCCGGGTCGGTGGGGTTCATATCACAGAGCGGGGGCAACAGCGTCTACGTGATTCGCGCCGGGGCGTCCCGAGGGCTGACGTTCAGCAAGGTGGTCAGCTATGGCAATGCCGTGGACGTAGATGAAAGCGAGCTGCTGGAATACCTTGCGGACGATGCCGCTACCGGCGTTATCGGCGCCTACGTGGAAGGGGTCAAAGATGGCGAGCGGTTCCGGCGGGCCCTGCGTGAGGCCGCCGCGAAGAAGCCGGTGATCGTCATGAAGGGCGGAAATACGCGGTCCGGCGCCCGCGCCTCGGCCAGTCACACCGGCGCGTTGGCCAGCCAGAAGCATATATGGGATTCACTCCTGCGCGAGAGCCAGGCAATGGGGGTTGAATCCATGGAGGAAATGCTGGACCTGCTGGTCGCTTTTCGCTATATGCGCCCGGTGCGAGGAACCAGGGCCGGGATTGTGGGCTGGGGCGGCGGCGCCAGCGTCCAGGCGGCGGACGAATGCGAGGCGGAAGGACTGGACCTGCCGGCATTCCCTCCGTCCCTGCGAAACGAATTGGCCCGGCACTGGTTGCCCACCGGGTCCATCCTGGGCAACCCGGTGGACACGGTTTCCTGGAGCAGGGACCGGGCAGGTTTTGCGAAGATAATTGACGCCGTGGCAGCGTGGGACGGCGTAGATGTCCTGATCCTGCACATGGGAGTGATCGGCGGGCTGATGGGCCTGGAAACTATGCTGGAGCTTTTTCCTGTTGTTACCGGCGCCTACATCGAGGCGGCCGGGAAGACCTCCAAACCGGTGGCCGTCGTGTTCCATTCCAACGCCACGCCGGAGGTCGGCGCGGCCTTTTTCGAACAGGCCCGCAAGTGCCAGCAGGCCGCTATCCCGGTCTACGATTCCCTCGGGCGGACCGCCCGCGCCATCGTCCGCTATGCCGGATTCTGTGTGAGTCACCCGGGCTGGGTCTAATCCAAACGCCCCCAATCATGACTGGCTTCACCACAGAGGCACAGAGAACACAGAGACGGCCTGAAGATGCCGTTTGACAGCGGTTTCCAAGGCGAACAAGTTCCTCCGGTTTCTCCGTGCTCTCTGTGCCTCTGTGGTGGAGATATGCGGCATCAATGTGGTGCGTTCGAATTGAAAGACAGGCTTGCACGAGCTGTTGCTTGGGGGCGTGCGGCCCTACTTGCGGATGGAAAAGGTGATACAATAGTCCCTGGTTAAAGAAAGGGGGCTATTCTCGTGAACAGCAGCACGTCCGGATCTGTCCTGTGCGCGGCTGACATCAGGGAGATGTTGAAGACCAGGCCGCCCCTGCTGGAGGGTCTGGTGAACCTGGACGAGCAATTACAGCCCAACGGAGTCGACCTCACCGTCAGGGATGTTTCTGTTTTCTCCACGCCAGGCCGGGTGGGCCGCAGCAACAAGGAACGGGTCTTATCAACGGTTAACCCGCTGGCTTTCAACAAACTCGGCTTCATCAACCTTTCCCTCGGCGAGTACCTGATCACTTTTAATGAAATAGTCCATCTACCCCTCGACATCATGGCCCTGGCCAAGCCCCGTTCGAGCTTGTTGAGGTGCGGTGTCACCATCCACAACGCGGTGTGGGATGCCGGCTACGAAGGCCGTTCGCAGGCCCTGATGGTGGTCTACAACAAGGGAGGTTTTGAGTTGGAGAAGAACGCCCGGGTCCTGCAACTGGTGTTCTTCCGCTTGACCCGGCCCGGGGAGGGGTACCGGGGGGTGTTCCAGGGGGAGAATGTCTGAGAGGTTTATAAGGTTCGTAAGCTTTGTAAGGCTCATAAGGTTATGAGGTTGGAAGGTTTGAAGATCGGAAGTTTGAGAGGTTTATGCCCCTGGCCGGCAGCCGGCAGCCGAAAGCTGTTAGCTGTCAGCTGATGGCTGTCAGCCGATAGCTGTTAGCTGACAGCTTGATGGGCCTTCCAGGGGATTGCTGCGCTTCGCTCGCAATGACATCTGACAGCTTCTAAAGGAGAATCGTAATGGCCAGTATCTACTTCTTCGAAGACGGCATTGAAGACAAGATGCTCCTGGGAAACAAGGGCGGTAACCTGGTGACGATGGCGAAATTGGGACTGCCGGTGCCTCCGGGGTTCGGTATTTCCATAGAAGCCTACCGGAACTACCACCAGACCGGCCAACTGCCCTTGAAAGAGCTTGACGAATCCATCGCCAGGCTGGAAAGAAAGGTGGGGAAGGCGCTGGGCAAAGGCCTGCTGGTCTCGGTCCGTTCTTCGGCGCCGGTGTCCATGCCGGGCATGATGGACACGGTCCTGAATGTGGGCGACAGGGCGACGCTGATATCCGCCGCCAAACGGGTCTTCGACTCGTGGGACAATATGCGCGCGGTGGAGTACCGCCGGCTGAACAAGATTTCTTCGGAGATGGGGACGGCGTGCATCGTCCAGGCGATGGTCATGGGGAACAAGGACTCGAAGTCGGGGACAGGTGTTGTTTTCAGCCGCAATCCCAGCAACGGGGAAAGGGGCCTCTTCGGAGAGTGGCTGGGGCAGGCCCAGGGCGAGGACCTCGTCTCCGGGGCCAGGACGCCGGAGCCGGTGGCAAAGCTGCGGCAGCAGATGCCGGAGCTGTATACCCAGTTGGAGCAGGTGGCGGAACAGCTTGAGAGGCACTTCAAGGACATGCAGGACATCGAATTCACCATCGAGTCGGGCGTTCTGTATACCCTGCAGACGCGGAGCGGCAAGCGCAGCGGGCAGGCCTCGGTGAAGATTGCAGTCGATATGGTTAAAGAGGGAATCCTCACCCGGGATGAGGCAGTTCTCCGGGTCACTCCGGAAGACCTCAGGACGCTCCTTTTCAAAAGGCTCAGGTCCCCCGAAGCGGCGACGCCCATTGCCCAGGGGCTGGTGGCGGCGCCGGGCGCGGCGGTGGGGAGGGTGGTGTTCAACCCCGCCGAAGCAGTCCGGCTGGCCAAGAAGAACGAGAAGATCATCCTGGTCAGGCCGGAGACCAGCCCGGACGACATCCAGGGCATTGCCGCCGCCGACGCCGTCCTGACCTCGCGGGGCGGGCTGACCTCCCATGCCGCCATCGTAACCCGCGCCATGGGCAAGCCCTGCGTCTGCGGCGCTGAGGAGGTGGCAATAGACCTGGAAAAGGGCGTTCTCGAGGCCAGGGGGCACAAGGTCCACAAAGGAGAAGAGGTTACCCTGGACGGGAATACAGGGATGCTCTACCTGGGCAGTCTTCCCTTGATCGAAGCCGAAGTCACCGTGGAGCTCGGCGAACTGCTTTCCTGGGCGGATGGCATCAAGCGCCTGGGGGTCAGGGCCAACGCCGATACGGCGGACATGATCGTTAAGGCGCTGGAGTTCGGCGCGGAGGGCATCGGCCTCTGCCGCACCGAGCGCCAGTTCAATGCCCCGGAGCGGCTTTCGGTTATCCGCGAGTACATCCTGGCGGCTACCCCCGCGCAGAAAGGCAATGCCCTGGAGCGTCTGCGCCAGTTGCAGACGGATGATTTCGAAGCTATCTTCAAAGTGATGCAGGGGAAGCCGGTTATCATCCGTCTGCTGGACCTGCCGCTGCACGAGTTCCTTCCTTCCGAGGCCGATACCAGGGACCCGGAGATGAAGAAGCGTATTCATGCTTTGAAGGAAGTGAACCCGATGCTGGGCCACCGGGGGGTCCGGCTGGGAGTGACCAACCCCGAAATCTACCTGATGCAGATCAACGCCGTTCTGGAGGCGAGGTCCAGCGTGCCCGCCGACGTCTCGGTGATGATTCCCCAGGTAATCACTCTGCAAGAGTTGCTCTACGTTCGCCGCAACATCAAGGACCCGTCGCTGAAGGTGGGCGTGATGATGGAAACGGTGCGGGCCTGCCTGCGGGCGGACAAACTGGCGGAGGTGGCCGACTTCTTTTCTTTCGGGACGAATGACTTGACGCAGGCGGTATATTCCTTCAGCCGCGAAGACGCCGAGAAGAAGTACCTGACCACCTATCTGGATTTAGGAATCCTCCAGGACAACCCCTTTGAAGTGGTCGACATCAAGGGGGCGGGGAGGCTCATGGAGCTGGCGGTGTCGTGGGCTCGGGCGGTCAAACCGAACTTGGACATAGGCGTTTGCGGCGAGCACGGCGGGGAGCCGCGTTCGATAAAGTTTTTCCACAGCATCGGCGTTTCCTACGTGAGTTGCAGCGCTCCCCGCATCCCCGTGGCCAAGCTCGCCGCCGCCCAGGCCGTCCTCGAAGAACGTAAGCGCTCCGAAGCGATGCCGAAGGTGCCGGTGTAGGTGCCGGTGGGTCGCCGGTACGACAGGCTGGAAAGCCTGTCGCATCGCGCGGCGGATTGCTGGGGAACAGGCCGGAAAGCCTGTCCTACTGGCCTGGCCGCAATTCGGGCACCGCCGGAGAGTGGAGGAAGGGGTCTCTCCCCTGCGGCTCACTTTAGCGAGCCATATGCAGAGGGAGACCTTGCGAAAGAGCGGTGGCTTTGCCCAACGTGCCTGTCCAAGGCTTGGCTTCGCTGAGAATGACACTGGCGGACTTGAAGAAGCAACAGGCGAATGTTGACAGCTTCTTCAAGAGTCTCGATATCGCCCCATAGCCATCCGGGCCGCAATGCGGTCCATGCGTATGCTCGGAGGACCTGCCGGTGACCCGCGCATTCACCATTTGAACTGCGGTTCAGACGCTGGCGGAAGGCTTCGGAACCCGTAGCGACAGGGCTTGCCCCTGTCGTTCCGCGGCTAATTGCCAGGGTTTCGACACCCCCTCCGCTTTGCGAGAGTCCGCACAGCGGACAAGGGGTGTCGCTACGGTTTTGCCAGTGTCCGAACCGCAGTCACTATTTGAAGCAGCCGAGCTGGCAGTTGGCGATGCGGATTTTGAGCTCGTTGGTGGCCTCGCCGATCTTGCTGGCCGGTATTTTCAAATCGCGCGCTATTTTGAGGCCGGCGGCGCAGTTCAGTTTGCCGTCCACCAGGGCTTTGCGGATGAGTTCTTCAAGCTTGGGTTCTACCATGTTGACCTCCGGTGAGAATAGTTTATGATAATATTTCTTCCCGGCCGGTGCAAACGACGCCGAAGGAATGACGAAGTCCGAATGGCGAATGACCGGAGAAATTCCAAATTTCAAGCGCCAAATTCCAAACAATCCCCCATGCCCGCTTGCAGCGGGCACCATGAAGGATGAAAATGTCATTCTGAGCGAAGCGAGCGCAGCGAGTGTAGTCGAAGCATCTTTCGGGGCGGGGCGCGGGACGAAAGACCCTTCGCCTGCCCCTTCGCTTCGCTCAGGGCTCCGGCTCAGGGTGACAGCCTATTTTCTGAGCAATCAGCCATCCCGACCAGCCGGGACCATCAAGAATGAAAAAGGACTGTCTTTGCGAGTCCCGATTTCGTTGGGACGAAGCAATCTCCTGGATGGCTAGTCAACTGTGGGATTGCTTTGTCGTCCCGACAGGTCGGGACTCCTCGCAATGACAGTCGGCGGGCATCTACCGAGCAATGACCAGTGACGAATGGCGAACAGGGAATAGGAGATGATTCCGATGGAAAAGCACCTTTTCAGTATCCTGGCGGTTCTGGTCATGCTGTCCGGTTATGCGTGCCAGGAAGCGGCGCCGGCGCCGCGGTCGCCGCAGGCGACCGCTGGAGCCACCGCAGTTCCTCCGTCCTTGCCTGCGGTGGCCGCCACGGCCGCTCCACCAGCTCCCGCGCCCGCCACGCCTCCCCCTGCAACTCGAACTCAGCCGGCCGCGCCGCTGCCTGCCACCCCGGGGGCCCGTTCGCCGCAGGCCGCCCCATCGCCGGCGCCGGCGTCAAGATGGGGCAACCGCGCGCCTCTGCCTGAACCGAATTCGGAGTTTGCCGTGGCTGAACTGGACGGCAAGATATACGTCATCGGCGGCTATCCATCGACGCGCGTTACGGTCACCACGGTCCAGGTGTACGATTCGCGGGCGGATAGCTGGCAGATCACCACGCCTTTGCCGCAGCCGGCGAACCACGGCATGGCCGCGGGCGTCAACGGAAAGGTATACCACATCGGTGGGCAATCCACAGCCGATGCCGGACCTGACGGCGCCGGCTATCTCGATGCTGTTTACGAGTACGACCCGGCTACGGCCAGGTGGGTGAGCCGCGCGCCCGTGCCCACGAAGCGCAGCGCCGGCGTTGCCATGGTTATCGGCGACAAGATATACGTGGCGGGAGGCCGTCCCCCGCGAGGGAATGATTTTGCGGTCTATGACACGCGGGCCAATACCTGGACGGCCCTGCCCGACCTCCCCACGCAGCGTAACCACATCGCCGGCGCTGCTATCGGGGGATGGGTGTATGTGGTTGGGGGGCGCTTCGGCGGTGGTTTCAACAGCGATGTCACCGATGTCCTGGAGATGTATGATCCGGCCACGAATGCCTGGACCCGCAAAGCTCCCATGCCGACAAAGCGGGGCGGTATCAACGGCATTGGCGTGGGCGACTGCTTCTATGTTTGGGGCGGCGAAGGCAACAGAAACAACCCCACCGGCCTGTTCGACGAGCTCGAGGTCTACCATGCCGCAACGGATAGCTGGAGCAGCCTGGGGAAAATGGCCGTCACAGTGCACGGCGTCACCGGCGCGGCGTTCATCGATGGGTTGATATTCATCCCGGGAGGCGGCATCGCCCAGGGCGGCAGCAGCGGCTCGACGATTCACCAGGTCCTCCGGCCCGAAGCCACCTGTTCGTGACGCCTCTGCCCCTGCCCCATTCCCCGCCCGTTTGGCCCACCCCAAATGCCTGAGGCCGCGCCCCATGCTGGCGTGACCGGCCTCGCTGCAATTCAGACACTGCACAGGCGTTCGGCACCTGTAGCCACCCAAGATGCATCGGGGTCGTTCGCGGATGGTTGCCAGCGTTACGACACCCGCACCACTTGGCGAGAGTCCGCTCCGTTCCGAGAGTCCCGGCACGTTGGGACGAGGCGGACAAGGTGTGCGGCTACGGGTTTGCCCGTGTTTGAGTTGCAAAATGCCCCGTGACGGCCCAACACGGCCCCGCATTGTTCTTGACATTTAGATTGCCGCTGTGCTATTTTTAAGGTTCGTGGTTTTTTCACCGGGCGGGAAACCGTTGCCCTCCGGCGTTCAGAAGCCATATTGGAAACAAAGGAAATTCATGAAGAGCGACTCCGTAAAGAAAGGGATTGAGCGCGCGCCGCACCGCTCGCTGCTCTATGCCCTGGGTTGCACCGCCAGCGACATGGAAAAGCCTTTCATCGGCGTGGTCAACAGTTTCAGCGAGGTCATCCCCGGTCATATGCACTTGAGGTCCCTCGCCGAAGCCGTGAAAGCGGGGGTGAGGGAGGCCGGGGGGGTCCCCTTCGAGGTCAATACCGTCGGCGTCTGCGACGGAATCGCCATGAACCATCCCGGGATGAAGTATTCCCTTCCCAGCCGGGAGACCATCGCCGATTCCGTAGAAATCGTTGCCGAGGCCCATGCCTTTGACGGCCTGGTGCTGATGCCCACCTGCGATAAGATCATCCCGGGCATGATGATGGCCGCAGCCAGGCTCAATGTGCCTTCTATTGTGCTGAGCGGCGGGCCGATGCTGGCAGGTCACTGGGAAAACAGCCAGGAGTTCGGTACCGCTGACGTCGACCTGAACACCGTTTTCATGGCGGTGGGTAAGGTGGTCAAGGGAGAGATGACGCCGGAGCGCCTGCGCCAGCTCGAGTCCCAGGCCTGTCCCGGCTGCGGCAGTTGCGCCGGAATGTTTACCGCCAATACCATGAACTGTCTATCGGAAGCGTTGGGAATGGCCCTGCCAGGCAACGGGACGGTTCCCGCGGTCGCCGCCAGGCGGACGCGCCTTGCCAGGGAAGCCGGGAAACAGATTATGCAGCTCGTGGCCCGGGACCTCCGTCCGAGGGACATCCTGACACCGCGGGCCATCGCCAACGCCTTCGCCGTGGATATGGCGCTGGGGGGCAGCACCAACAGCGTGCTGCACGTGATAGCCATCGCCCGCGAGGCCGGGGTGGAGTTTTCACTGGCTAGAATAAACGAGATCAGCCGGCGGACGCCCCACCTTTGCAGGATCAGCCCTTCCGGCAACTATCATATCCAGGACCTGGACCGGGCCGGAGGCATCAGCGCCGTGATGAAGGAAATCCTGGGGCTACTGGACGGAGACGCCATGACGGTTACCGGGAAGTCGCTGGCGGACAATGTCAAGAACGCTGCCATTCTGGACAGTGACGTGATACACACCAGGGATAAGGCCTATTCAGCCAGCGGCGGCTTGACCATTATGTTCGGGAACATTGCTCCGGAGGGGGCTGTGGTGAAGAGTGCGGCCGTCGCCCCGGAAATGCTGGTCCACGAAGGACCGGCCCGCGTGTTCGATTCAGAAGAAGAAGCCACCAGGGCCATTATGGGACAAACCATCAAGACCGGCGAGGTGCTCGTGGTCAGGTACGAGGGACCTCGGGGCGGACCGGGCATGAGGGAGATGCTCACCCCGACATCCTTGCTTAGCGGCATGGGAAGGGACAAGGATGTGGCGCTGATCACCGACGGGCGTTTCTCCGGGGCGACGAGGGGCGCCGCCATCGGTCATGTCTCTCCCGAAGCGGCCCGCCGCGGACCCATCGCGGCCATCAAGGACGGAGACACGATCCGGATCGATATACCGGCCTGCAAAATCAACGTCAAGCTGACCGCTGCGCAGTTAGCCGCCAGGCTCAAGAAAGTGCCTGACTTCGTTCCCCGTGTCCAGCGCGGTTACCTCAAGCGCTACGCGGAGAAGGTCAGTTCGGCCAGCACGGGGGCGGTGTTTATTGATTAGTCGAGCAGTCGAGCAGTGACCAGTCGAGCAGTCGGGCGGGGGAACTCAACAACCCAATAACTCAATAACTCAATAACCCAAGGAACTCAGGACTATGAAACTAACCGGCGCCCAGATTCTGTGTGAAGGGTTTCTAAAAGAAGGCGTGGAAACCATTTTTGGCTTTCCTGGCGGAGCTGTTCTGCCCTTCTATGATACCCTCTATGGTTACAAGATACGGCACGTGCTGGTGCGCCACGAGCAGGGCGCGGCCCACGCCGCCGACGGCTATGCGCGCGCCACGGGAAAAGTCGGCGTCTGCGTGGCCACCTCCGGTCCGGGCGCTACCAATCTGGTTACGGGCATTGCCAATGCTTATCTTGACTCCTCGCCGATGGTGGCCATCACCGGGCAGGTGGCGCGGCCCTTCATTGGAAAGGACGCCTTCCAGGAGGTCGACATAACCGGGATCACCCTGCCCATCAGCAAGCACAACTACCTGGTTATGAAGGCCTCCGACCTGGCGGAAGTGGTCAAAGAGAGCTTTTACCTGGCGAGGACCGGCAGGCCGGGGCCGGTGCATATCGATATCCCCAGGGACGTCTTTACGGAACTCGCCGAATTCGAGTATCCGGACAAGGTAAGTTTTCCGGGAAAGAAACCGGTGGTCCAGGGCCATCCCGCCCAGGTGAAGAAAGCCGCCGGCCTGATCAACAGCGCCAGGCAGCCGGTTATCCTCGCGGGGCGGGGCATCCTGATCTCCGATGCCTGCGGCCCTTTGAGGGAGCTGGCTGAGAAGGCGCAGATTCCCGTGATCACCACGCTCCTCGGCATCGGCTGTTTTCCTGAATCTCATCCCTTGAGTTTTGGGATGATCGGGATGCACGGCACCGCCTATGCCAACATGGCTATTCACAATGCCGACCTCGTCATCGCCATTGGCATGCGGTTCGACGACCGGGCCACGGCGAAAGTCGCCGGCTTCGCCCCCAATGCCAGGGTGGTGCACATCGACATCGATGCCGCGGAGATAGGCAAAAACATCAGGGTCGATGTGCCGATCGTCGGGGATGCTAATAGCGTTCTCAAGGCGCTGAACCCGCAGGTCAGCCCGGCGAGCAGGTTGGCCTGGATCGCCCAGCTCGAGTGCTGGAAGAAGGAACATCCTTCGACCGTCGTCCGCGAATCGGAGAGTCTGCTGCCGCAATTCGTTATCAGTAAGATATACGAGGCCACCGGGGGCAAGGCCATCGTGGTCACCGGAGTGGGACAGAACCAGATGTGGGCGGCGAGGTATTACTGGTACGACCGGCCCAATAGTCTCATTTCTTCCGGCGGCCTGGGGACCATGGGCTTTGAACTCCCGGCGGCAATGGGCGCCAAGATCGGCTGTCCCCACGAGACCGTGTGGTGCGTGGCCGGAGACGGAGGTTTCCAGATGACCGTGCAGGAGCTGGCGACCATCGTGCAGGAGAGGGCTGCGGTCAAGATCGCCATCCTGAACAACGGCTTCCTGGGCATGGTGCGCCAGTGGCAGCAGTTGTTCTACGAGAAGCGCTACATGGCCACGCCGTTGTGGAATCCCGATTTTGTCAAGCTGGCCGAGGCCTACGGCATACCGGCCGTGAAGGTGACGGACAAGAGAATGGTGCCGGCGGCCATCGAGAGGGCCATGGCCCATGACGGGCCTTTCCTGATCGATTTTGTCGTAGAACCTGAAGAGAATATCTATCCCATGGTGCCGCCCGGGGCGTCTCTTGCGGAGATCCTCGAGGAACCCTACAGGGACGAATTCGTGCCGGCGGGCAACGCTTTGAAAGAAATACCCAACATGTAATAAATGACGAAGTCTGAATGTCGAATGACCAATCAATCAATCACCCATCCCGACGGGTCGGGACAATGAAGGATGAAAATGGACTGTCATTGCGAGCGAAGCAAAGCAATCCCATGGCCGGTCGAGCCATCCGGGAGATTGCTGCGCTTCGCTCGCAATGACATTTTGGTAGCAATGTCAAATGTCAAATGACGAAGCGCCAGGGCAATGCGGATACGCCTCTTTTGGAATTGGAATGTTGAACATTGCCAGGAAGACAGGCTGTCACCCTGAGCCGAAGCCCTGAGCGAAGCGAAGGGGCAGGCGAAGGGTCTTTCGTCTCGCATGCCACCCCGAAAGATTCTTCGACTTCGCTCAGAATGACAGTATTCGGATTTCGTCATCTTCATACTAAATAGCGTTTTAGCCAGCAGGTAATTGTTCACATGAACAACGGAAGACATACCCTTGTAGGCATCGTGCGCGACAAGCCGGGCGTATTGAACCGGGTGGTGAGCCTGTTTCGCCGGCGGGGATTCAACATTGAAAGCATCGCGGTTGGCCCGAGTGAAGAGCCGAATATTTACCGCGTGACCATCGGGGTCATCGGCAGCGATGCCGAAGTCGAACAGGTAAGGAAGCAGTGGGAAAAGGTGATCGACGTGGTCAAAGTGTTTGACATAACCTCAGACCCCATGGTGACGCGCGAGCTGGCTTTGATCAAGGTTAAGGCCACCGGCGCCACGCGGAGCGAGATCATTCAGATCGTGGACATCTTCCGGGCTAACATCATCGACGTGGCCGCCGACTCGTTTACAATAGAAGTCACCGGGGACGAGGACAAGCTCTTCTCCCTGTTCAGCCTATTGAGGGGATTCGGTATCAAGGAAATCGCCCGGACCGGCCGGCTGGCCATGACCCGGGGAGCCGCTGGACCGCTGAAGGTAGCCGAGGATAGTGAGAATGGCAAGGGCCGGGCCGGGTGAGCCAGAATCAAATATCAAAAACCAAAATGAAAAATGACAAATCAAAATGCAAAGAGGGTATCAGCTATCGGCTGTCAGCTACTGGCCAATCGGGCCCGTGTAGGGAATCGCTGAATGCTGACTGCTGACCGCCCGTTTTTGCATTTTGGTCTGTGATTTTGAGTTTGGACTTTGTCTTTTGAATTTCTAAATTCGTGCAAGATTTCGCATATCATCCGTTAAGGAGCGGGACAAAGAATGGCGACCATTTATTACGACAAAGATGCTGACCTGAAACTGCTGGCCGGGAAGAAGATTGGCGTCCTGGGATATGGGAGCCAGGGGCATGCCCATGCTCAGAACCTGCGCGACAGCGGCCTCGAAGTGCTGGTTGGCGAGGTGAAGGGCACGACGGGTTGGGAAGCCGCCAGAAAAGCGGGTTTTACGGTGGTTACGGCCCCGGAACTGGCCGAGCAATGCCAGATAGTCATCATGCTCATTCCCGATATGCTGCAGAAGATGGTCTACTATCAGGCCCTGGCGCCGGCGATGAAGAAGGGCAAAATGCTCATGTTCGCCCACGGCTTCAATATCCATTTTAGCCAGATCGTGCCTCCGAAGGATGTGGACGTGACCATGATCGCCCCGAAAAGCCCCGGGCGCATGGTCCGGCAACTGTATACCGAAGGCTCCGGCACACCGGCGCTAGTCGCGGTGGAGCAGGATGCCTCGGGAAGCGCCAAACAAATCGCCCTGGCTTACGCGAAAGGCCTGGGGTGCACCCGGGCCGGGGTGCTAGAGACCACCTTCGCCGAGGAAACGGAGACCGACCTGTTCGGCGAGCAGGCTGTCCTCTGCGGTGGGGTGACTTCCTTGATGAGAGCCGGATTCGAAACGCTGGTCGAAGCCGGGTACCAGCCTGAAATCGCTTATTTCGAATGCCTCCACGAGCTCAAGCTGATTGTTGACCTGATCTACCAGGGCGGCTTCACTTACATGCGCAATGCGATCAGCGATACCGCCGAATATGGCGACTACACGCGAGGGCCGCGCATCGTTGACGAGGCGACCCGCGACGAAATGAGGCAAATCCTCTCGGAGATACAGTCCGGCGCCTTCGCCAGGGAATGGATACTGGAGAACCAGGCGGGCTGTCCCAGTTTCAACGCCATGAAGAAGCGAGAGTCCGAACAGCTTGTGGAACAGGTAGGGGGGAAGCTGAGGGGAATGATGTCATGGCTGAAGAAGTAGGAGAAGTAGCGAGTAGCGAGTAGTGAGTAGTGAGTAGTGAGTAG
>JACQUA010000009.1 GCA_016210565.1 Chloroflexota bacterium | reverse complement strand
GCGCAGCGAGCGTAGTCGAAGAATCCTTCGCTCTGCTCAGGACAAGTTCTTTCGGGGCGGGGCGCGGTACGAAAGACCCTTCTACTGCCCCTTCGCTTAGCTCAGCGCTTCGCCTCAGGGTGACAGCCTATTTTCTGAACAAATTCCAATGACGAAATTCCAAATAAAAAGACCGACGGAACCCATTCTGGCATTTGACAATTGGGATTTTGATATTGTTTGGAATTTAGCATTTGGGATTTGGAGTTTCGCGTTGCTGGTGGGTTCGCGCAACCACCCCCGTCAGCACCACCCCATTTGCGCTTAACCCACCCTACGCATTGTGTCCAGCCTGGCTATGCGGCCTTCTCTCCGTTTGGCTACCTTCAGGAAGGCCCGGGGAACATCGCACAGTAAGGCGGCCGCCTGCGCCGCTGACTCACGGTAAAATCTCGCGATGAGCTCTTCCAGGCGGAGCGCTTTTTTCAAGGCTTCGGGGAGGTCTGTGGAGCTCCCGAGGATGGGGGACATGGAGTAGTTATCCGTTTCAACATCGAAGGCAAACCCTCCCTCGATGGCGTCGGTGATGACTTCGTAGTAGGCCCTTTTGACCTCCTGGACATTCTTCTTGTTTTCGGCGGCGAACGACCGGAAAACGTCCTCAAGCTGTTTGTGGCTCCGCGACAGGTCGGCATAGAAATCCGCGGACTCGTTTTCGAGTCTCTCGGCAAAATTGATGGTCTCAGATGCTGTATGCAATCTCATGTTTTGTTACCAGATCCTTGCTGAGAAAATGTCACCCTGAGCCGGAGTCCTGAGCGAAGCGAAGGCTAGGCGTCCCGACAGGTCGGGATGCTCCCCCGCCCGAAAGGTTCTTCGACTGCGACTCGCTTGCGCTCGTCTTCGCTCAGAATGACATTCTTGTCCTTCATGGCGAGTTGGGTGCGCATGGTCACTGTTTGCGTTAGAACCACCTCTGGATAATAACCTTGCTCTCCGTAAAGAACCTCACGGCTTCCTGCCCCTGGGTATGCAGT
This sequence comes from Chloroflexota bacterium, assembly GCA_016210565.1. GTDB lineage: Bacteria > Chloroflexota > Dehalococcoidia > JACQUA01 > JACQUA01 > JACQUA01. The sequence goes on along the minus strand of JACQUA010000009.1, from coordinate 4,036 downwards.
ATCCCGAAGAAGGAGTCTTTCATCCCGCTGAAAGGGAAGAAAGCCACGGGTGCGACGATGCCGATGTTCACCCCTACGTTGCCGCTGGTGACATTGTACTGGAAGTCCCTGGCGCTTCTGCCGCTGGAAGTGAAGATGGCGTGACCGTTGCCGAACGGGCTGTCATTGCACATCGCGATCGCCTCATCGAGATTCCTGGCTCTCAACACGCTCATGACCGGGCCGAAGATTTCCTCTCGGGCTATTCTCATATCGGGCGTCACGTTGTCGAAGACCGCGGGTCCCAGGAAGCAGGTCGGGGGAAAGTCCCCAAGGATTTTCACTCTCCTGCCATCCAGTAGCAGCTTGGCCCCTTCCTTGACGCCGGTCTCGATGTACCCGGTTATCCGGTCCTTCTTATCTTTGTCCCGCACCGGGCCCATCTGGACCGACTCGTCGAGCCCGTAGCCCACGACAATCTTCGAAGCCGCCGCCAGGACCTTTTCCAGAAAACCGGCGTAGGCGCGGTTGTCTTCGCCGACAATAACCAGGTTGGCCCCGGCCAGGCAACGCTGTCCGGCGTTGCCGAAAAAAGATGTCATCAGGGCCGGTATGGTCCTGTTGACATCGCAGTCGGGCATGATCACCATGAAGTTCTTGGCCCCGCCCTGGGCGATAACCCTCTTGCCGGTCTCGCCGCACTTCTTGTAGATAACCTCTTTGGCTGTTGGTGTGGAGCCAACGAAGGTTATGCCGGCGATTCCCGGATGCTCCAGCAGGGCATTGACGACGGTCCTGCCGCCGTTGACTACGTTCCAGACACCGGGCGGAAACCCCGCCTCCTCGACGAGTTCAGCGATCTTCATCTGGCTGATGGGTACCTCGCTCGAAGGCTTGATGACGACGGTGTTTCCCGTGGCCACCGCATAGGGGGCCGACCACAGGGGAATCATGAACGGGAAGTTGAAAGGGCCGATGATTCCGAAAACGCCCACGGGTTGCCGGATGACCCATTCGTCGATGCTTGAGGCGATATCCTCGGAGAAGTATCCCTGCATCAACGTGGGTATGCCGCAGGCCACTTCCACGTTCTCTATTCCCCGCCTGGTCTCTCCCCGGCTCTCGTCGATGGTCTTGCCGTGCTCCTGGGTCTGGACCCGGCTCAATTCCTCGAAATGTTCCTCCATCAGTTGCTTCAGCCGGAACAGGCACCTGGTGCGGGCGAGGGGGGTGGTTGCCCTCCACGCGGGGAAAGCGGTTTTGGCCGCATCTATGGCCGCGTCTATCTCGGCCCTGGTGGAAATCGGGACTTTGCCGATGGTCCTTCCATTGGCGGGGTTCACCACATCCAGGATTTCACCCCGGGAGGCAGTCCATTCTCCGTCGATGTAGTTCTTGACAACCTGTATTTCTTTGATCGGTTCGTCTAACATGTTATCGAAAGTTCTCCTGGTTTTGTGGTTCTGAACTCTAGTCTCCCCCTTTGAAAAAGGGGCTAAGGGGGATTTCCCCATGTATCCCCATTTCGCAAGCTGACCTTTGCCCACATCTCCGGCACCCGACACAGAGCGTCTCTTGCTGTGGGGGACACGGGCGTAGCCAACATGTTGACTGCCCTAAGGCGACGTTGCGGATAACCGGTACCACCCCGATGCATCGGGGCCGGTGAGCGCAGGGTTTTGAACAAGGCAACCTAATCTGTTAACGACGAATACCGTCCTCCGATTCGTATTCCAACAATGATCGTTCGCACAGCAAGTCGCTGTCTCAAAGACCGGGGCTCACAGGCACGGAGGCCTGTGGTACCGACCCTCTTAACGTTTGCTCTGAAAATGTCACCCTGAGCGCAGTCGAAGGGTCTTTCGTCCGGCGCCCCACCTCGAAAGATTCTTCGACTACGTTCGCTACGCTCGCTTCGCTCAGAATGACATTTTCATCGTTCATTGTCACGACTCGTCGGGATGGCCGATTGTTTGGAATTTGGCGCTTGGAATCTGGAATTTATTTGGTTATTCGTCATTCGGATTTCGGATTTTTTTCGCGTTGGGACCAAGACTGATTGTTAACCAACTAAGGAGTACATCATGAAAGTTCTATTCCTAGAGGACGTTCCCCCAGCAACGAGGTCCGGGGATATCAAGGAGGTGGCCCCGGGCTATGCCCGCAACTACCTCATGCCCCGGAACCTGGCCGTCCCGGCCACCCCTGCGGCCATAAAAGGCGCCGAGTTGCTGCGCCAGGCCCGCCTGAAACAAAAGGCCCGGACCGAGGCCGAATTCAGGGAGCTGGCCGCCCAGCTCGAAGGCAAGGCCATCAGGATCCAGGCCAGGGTCGGCGCCCGGGACCAGCTTTACGGCTCCATCACCAGGGGGGACGTCGCGGCGCGGCTCCAGGAGCAGCTCGGCATCACCCTGGACAAACGGAAGATCGGGCTGGATAAGCCCCTGAGAAAACTGGGCGACTATGAAATCCCCATCAAGCTGTCCCTGGAGATCGGCGCCCGACTGAAGGTTTCTGTCGAGGAGGAGAAGAGCGAAGGTGAACGGGGAGAAGCTGCCGCCTCATGACAACGAAGCCGAAGAAGCCGTCATCGGCTCCCTCCTCATAGACCCCGAAGCCATCGTCAGGGTTTCCGCCGCGGTGGAGGCGGACGATTTTCACCAGGAGAAGAACCACTGGGTCTATGAGGCGTGCCTGGCGCTGTACAAGCGCAACGCCAGCCTGGACCAGATAACCGTGGCCGATGAGCTGGAGCGGGCGGGGCGGCTGGAGACCACGGGGCGCGACTATCTGTCCCGCGTCATCTCCCAGGTGCCCAGTTCCGTTTACGCCGAGCACTATGCCGCCATCGTCCACCGCCTCGCCATCATGCGGCGGCTCATTAACGCCGGCGGTGAGGTGGCCCGGATAGGCTACGAAGCCAGCCTCGAGGTCGAGGCGGCTTTGAACAAAGCCGATAATATCCTGTTCCGCCTGCGCCACGGCTACACCCGGGGCGATTTCGTCCACATCAAGGATGTCCTGGACCAGATATCGGAACAGGGCGTCCTGAGTCCCGGGGACGAGGAGGCGCAGGCCTCGCGGAGGGTAAAATCCGGCTTCACCGCGGTGGACGACTTCCTGGGGTGGCTGGAACCCTCCGACCTCATCATCCTGGCCGCCCGCCCCAGCGCCGGCAAGACCAGCTTCGCCATGAATATCGCCCGCAACGCCGCCGTGCAAAGGAAATCGCGGGTGGCCATTTTCAGCCTGGAGATGGCCCGGGTGCCCCTGGTGCAACGCCTGGTCTCCGCCGAGGCCCGGGTGGACACCCGGAAGGTGCGCCTGGGGGTGGACAACGAAGCCGAAGAACGGCGCCTTCTGGAAAGCACCGGCATCCTGGCGGAGTGCCCCATCTATATTGACGATTCACCCATCATCAAGGTGCTGGAGATGCGGAGCAAGGCGCGGCGGCTCAATGACGAAAAGGGCATTGACCTTATCATTGTGGACTACCTGCAGCTCATCCAGGGCGAGGGCCGGGTGGAAAACCGCGTCCAGGAGGTCAGCCAGATATCCCGCTCCCTCAAGGCCCTGGCCAGGGAGCTCAACGTACCCCTCATCGCTGTTTCCCAGTTGAGCCGGGCCGTGGAATGGCGCTCTTCCCATCGCCCCCAGCTCTCCGACCTCAGGGAAAGCGGCAGCATCGAGCAGGACGCCGATATCGTGCTCTTCATCTCCCGCGAAGAAATGCACTACACCGAGGAGGAATGGGCCAAGGAACATCCCGAAGAGCCCTATCCCCGGGGACTGGCCGATGTCATAGTCGCCAAGCACCGCAACGGGCCTACCGGCGAGGTCAAGCTGCGGTTCATCTCCCAGTTCGCCAAGTTCGATAATCTCGAGACCGCAGACCGGAGAATGCCGATCTAAGCCGATTAGAAGATTCGGGCTTGTAACAAACTTATGTGATGAGGTATTGACATAGAAAGAGAAATCGGGTTTCATACTCCTGATCACCAAAAAAGGAGGTAGAAACCCGATGAGGCAGGTCCAGATAGACCTGACCCTGGTATTC
>JACQUA010000111.1 GCA_016210565.1 Chloroflexota bacterium | reverse complement strand
TGAGGGATTTCGGAGTGCAGGTCCTTATGGAGGGGCGGGTGGTGGACGCGGTCGTGGATGGGAATAGGATAAAGTCTGTTCTTCTCGACGGACGGAAAGAAGTAAAGGGCGACGCCTTTGTCGACTGCACAGGCACTTCAGGAGGTCTGTCTGTCTGCAAGAAATACGGACACGGCTGCGTTATGTGCGGCAGCTATCGGTGCCTGGTGTTCGGAGACAGGGTAAGCATGGCCGGTAGGGCTGGGGTCAAAGAATCTGATCAATGTAGACCTGATGGAAAGCCAGGCCTGATCAGTGCCGCGGTTTCCCTCCACAAGGCCAGTCTGGAAAGGGGCTTGAGGTCTCGCCTGGAGAACGAAGGAGCGGTATTGGTCCCTATGCCTGAGAACCTGATCGATTACTCCAAGTTTGAGAAGATCGGTAGTGTCGGTCTTAGAGAGCATCAGGAGTATGTAAACCTGGTAAACATTGGCCCGGTGGTAAAATGTGTGAAGTTGGGCTACCTTTCCGTATCGGAACTGAGGACCGTTCCCGGGCTCGAAAATGCCCAAATAGAAGACCCTTTGGGAGGCGGCAAATTCGGGTTTATCAAGCTGGTCGCTGTCACACCCAGGGACAACACACTTAAAGTACCCGGTCTTTCAAATCTCTTCGTCGGGGGAGAGAAATGCGGCCAGGTGGGAGGCATAGCGGAATGCCTGGTGACGGGCATATTGGCTGGAAACAACGCCGCCAGGGCCGCCGCCGGCGCAGAACTCCTGGAGTTGCCGAGGACCATAGCCATTGGAGATTATATTGCCTCCACCGGGGAGCAAGCGGGAATGGCACAGCCCGCGGGACAAGGCCTTCGCATGGGGCAAGGTCCCTATTTCCAAACGATGAAGCAAAAAGGGTTCTACAACCCCGACCCTGCCCATGCTCACAAAAGAGTCCAGGAAGCCGGACTAGCGGCAATCCTGGCGCGAAAGGTATGATTTTACTTCAGCCCACGTTCAGAAGAGATTAAAGGGAGGTAAATATGAATTCGATTGGCAAGCTGTTGACCTTGGTGGTCTTGACCGGACTGATTGCCGGCGCTTGTGGACAGTCCAAAACTCCTGCACCCGTAACGTCCCCTCCAAATGGTACCAGGCAGGCCGCGAAGCCAGTACAGGAGTCGGACTGGGACCGGCTAGTCGCCGCGGCCAAGAAGGAGGGGAAGGTGATGATTTACTCTTCGCAACTCGGTACGCAAATTCGAGACACCGTTGAACCATTCAAAAAGAAGTATGGCATCAAGGTAGACTTCCTGATTGGTCGCGGCGAAGAGTTGACCCAACGGCTGCAAACCGAGAAATCGGCCGGGCTTTACATCGCCGATGTGGTCATTGCTGGGGCGACGGTGTTGGTCGTAACTATGAAACCGTTAGGAATCCTCGGCTCAATAGAGCCGCTATTGGTGCTTCCCGAGGTCACGGACCCGAAAGCCTGGATCACCGACACCGTTCCCTTTATGGATAAAGACCGTACTGGTTTTAGTATGATAGCCAGCTTCCAAAGGTTCGTCCTCATTAACACGGACCTGGTCAGTCAGGGAGAAATAACTTCCTACAAGGACATCTTGAACTCCAGGTGGAAAGGAAGAATGGTTTACTTCGACCCGACTATCACCGGCTCGGGCAATGCTTTTATCAGGGTCCTGGCCACGGACGTATGGGGTTTGGAAGGCACCAAAGATTTCATGCGACAACTGGCAAAACAGGACCCCGCTTTTACCCGTGAAAAAAGGCTTTCCGCCGAATGGGTAGCTCGGGCAAAGCATCCGGTAGGGATAGCCCCGGACCGCGGTGTAGTCATCGACTTGATGAGAGCCGGCGCTCCGATTGTGTTCGTAAAAGCCGCGGAGGGAGGAATTACAGGCACATCCGGTGGCGGGCTAGGAGTAGTAGCGAGGATGGCCAATCCCAACGCCACCAGGCTCTTCGTGAACTGGCTGTTGAGCCGCGAGGGACACGCCTCGTTCATCAGAGTGTACG
>JACQUA010000122.1 GCA_016210565.1 Chloroflexota bacterium | reverse complement strand
TGGGCTGCTGGCTACGACTACGCAGCTCTGGGAAAGAGCAACGACCTTGTCCTGATGATGGCCTATGGCTATCGCACGGCAAACAGCTCCACTCCTGGCTCCACGGCCCCGCAGGACTGGGTGGATAAGTCGATGGCCTACGCTGCCTCGCAGATTCCTGCGAGCAAGCTGCTGGTAGGGATTGCCTGGTACGGCTATGACTGGAATACCACCACCGGTCCTCCGGCGAGAGCCTTGCGCTATTCGGATGTCCTCGACATATACAGACAGGTTGGCGTCCCTGTCAAATACAGCGACAGAGACGAAACGGCCTACTTCTCCTACAGCCAGAACGGGCAAGCTCACGAAGTATGGTTTGAGGACGTCAGAAGCATGAAGGCGAAGCTGACGCTGGTGGACAAGTACGGCCTGGCTGGCGCCGGCGGCTGGCGCCTCGGCCAGGAGGACCCGGGCATCTGGGAGCTGTTCAGGTAGAGAACGCGTGGAGACTCGCACGAGGTGTCTCCCCTGCCTTGTTGGTCAAGAGCTCCGTGAACCGACAACATCCTCTTACGGACGCTGGTAGACGAGACCTTTGGCGCCGGGGGGGATGGTTGGGGCGATCTGTTCGTAGGCGGCCCTGAGGGCAACGCTAATTGGCGCCTCAGGGCCATTGCGACCGGACTGGCGTGCTTCCAGTTTCGCTGTCTCGCCGCCGTTGCTCCAGACTTGCGCAAGGTTACCCTCTTCGTCTATGACGAGGAGGCGAATGGGGACGATCTCTGCGCTGACCACCACCTGACCCTGAGCAGCGTGGGGATTGGAGGATGGCTGTTGAGCCAGGACGGCGCCCGGGATCATGTCGTCTTCGACTGCCTCAGACGTCTGCCAGGCCGGGGACCCGGCGGCAATGCGCTTATCGGCAGCCTCGGCGGGTAGCAGCGTGACGAGCCTGACTATGAGCAAGGACAGCACGATGGCGGCGATGACGTACTTCATGACCTTGTCCCATGACTTTGTTCCCAGGACTTTTGTCTTAGGACTTTTGGGCCATTATACCGCCAACCCCACGGTTGTCAAGCCCCCAATCCGGCGAGTAAGTGTCTAGCGAAGCTTCGCCTCAAACCGACAAGTTTGGTATAGTATGATCCGTTGTCTATTAACTAGCCGACGGAGTTAGACGATGATTAACGTCAAAGAAGTGTTGCGCGACAAAGTATGCCTGGACGTTGAGTGCGTTGATCGGGTATACTGAATGGATACGTCAAGCATTTGCAGATGCCCGGCGGCGTCGTGGGTTTTATCCGAGAGCAAAAGGAATGGCCGATTCCCTCGCCAGCGATGCTGGGAATCATGACAAGGACCTTCCGTAAAGCAGTAGAGGAATTTGCTGCCGAACAAGGGCTGGAGATCGTTACATTCAGCAAGGAGGACGATAAAGATGCCATTGCGCAAGCCTGTTTGGCCCAGTACTCGAGAAAGAGCGGCGTGGTGTTGATCGGCAAAGCGCAAGAAAAGGCCAGGTCCTTCAAAGGTCGTCGTGCTGATCGAGGGAGCAAGGTCTGGTTTGTGTACACCCCCGTGAGCGTCTTGGTGACGTTTTACTATTTCTATATCTTTGACGAGGACTTCGGTCTGACCTTTATCAAGGCCTGCACCTATCTGCCCTTTGAGGTCAAGGTTTGCTTCAACGGACACGAGTGGGCCAAACGGCAACTGAGCAAGGAAGGCATCGCCTTTGAAGCTCTGGAGAACGGATTTGCCAGTTGCGCTGATCCTGCGCGTTTGCAGGCTCTTTGTCACCAGTTGAACCCGGAGAAGATTCAAGCGTTTTTCGACCGCTGGGTCGGACAATTGCCCTGGCCGCTGACTGCCAGGGAAAGGGAGGCGGGTTACAAACATGAACTGAGTGTCTGGCAGTTGGAAGTGAGCCGGACCCAAGTGTTTGTAGACCCCGAGCAAGGACGAGCCTTGGTCGAGACTCTGATCCGCGATAACCTCGACTTGGGCCGCCCCGACCGGGTGAGCTTGATCTTCGATAGGCAGGTGACCAAACGGACTCCCAGTGAGTTTCACACGCAGGTGATTCAATACGGGGTGATGCCGAGTATCCGGATTCGCTACAAACATAGTGTCCTCAAACAATACCTCAAAGAAGGCCGAGCCCTACGTACTGAGATGATGATCAACAATGCCTCAGACTTCAACATGAAGCGAAGCCTCAAGCATTTTCCCAAACTAGTCGCTGCCGGCCGTGCTTTCAACGACCGACTGCTAGAGCAGGAACATCTCAGTCAAGACTGTTTTGTGCCCTTGGGCGAAATACGGCGTTTGGGCCAATCTACCCTAAGCCATGATGGCCACCGGGCCTCCGCTTTGCGTTTTGGCGACCAGCGAGTAATGGCTGTTATGTCCGCCTTATCCAACTTCTCCCACATCCAGAGAGGGCTTTCCAACAAGCCCCTCAGAGAGCAGGTCGCCCAATTACTGAATCTTCCTGCTAGCGAGTACTCCAGTGCACAGATGTCATATGATCTGCGCCGACTCAGGCTGAAGAACCTGATCTCGCGCATTCCCAACTCCCATACTTATGCCCTAACCGAACTGGGCACCAAGGTGGCAGTCTTCTTTACCAAACTGTACAACCGTCTTTTCCAGCCCGGCTTGGCGGCCCTAGTCCCAGACCAACTGTTCCCTTCTAAGCTGGCCCAAGCGCTTACTACTGTGTCAGACCTGATTCAATCGTCGCTTAACGAAGTATTCTTGGCTTCATCCGCCAAAGCCTGAATCTTGATCCGACTGCAAAGAATTCACGTCATCAAGGAGTTCAGATTCGAGGGGACGACTTGCGCTCCTGCGCCTCGTCATGCCCGAGAAAGCGGGCATCCACGCACGACTAGCGGCCTGGATTCCCGCTTGCGGCGGGAATGAC
>JACQUA010000110.1 GCA_016210565.1 Chloroflexota bacterium | reverse complement strand
TATTTGGATGCGATGAAAGGTATTCCCGAGGGAGATCCCTTGGAGACAGAGCGGGAGCTCCTCTGGGCTCGCTTTGATCTGGGTGCCTTCTGCCGCCAGCCCTCCCAGGCCGGAGCGGTGCTGGCAGAGCTCGAACGGTTCCAGCAGGGCTACAGCACCCGATACCAGGTCCACTACCGGGAGTACCGGAAACAGCTCGCAACCCTCGAAGCGCGGCTCAAAAAGCTCGGGCGAAGGGTGGAGGGGCTTGCGCGCATGAACGAGATCGGGGAGCTGGGAGGGGCCGTCGAGGCCGAGCTTCCGATGCAATACCGGAATCTCTTGGACCGGTGCACCCTCCAGGATCTCCCCGAGGAGCTTCCAGAGGTCAAGGAGCGCCCAATCTTTCGAGAGATCACCCTGCAGACGGAAGCGCCGGAGAGGGAGGTTGACGACCTGGAAGGGCGGCTGGGGGAAGCCCTCCAGAGTCGTCTCTGGCAACTGGCCGATGAGGCGATTGCCGCCGTCCTCAACCGGCAAAACGATGCCCCCTTGAAGGCCCTGCTAGAGGCCATCCAGGCGGCCGACACGATGAAGCTGGCGGAGCATTTCACCCCCGAGGTGGCCAATCTCATCCGCCGACTGCTCCAGGAAGCACGGCTGGTTACCGTGGATGTGCGCCTCTCGGATTACGACGGCCCGGCCCAGCTCGGCGATGGTCCGAAGGAGTTGGAGGAGGTCATGGCCGCCTTCCGACACTTCCTGACCCGGAAGATCGTAGAGGCCCAGAAGGCAAACCCGGGGAAGATCGTCCGGCTGAACCTGAAAGCGGGATGAGGTGTAAAGGAATTGAGAATTGCGCTATAATTTGTTTTGAACACTCAATTTTGGAGGTAATTCCATGATTTCTAAGGACGAGCTTATATCTGAAGCGGTCTCCCTCCCTGTCGAAATCCGAATTCAACTTGTTCAGAGACTCCTCGAAAGCCTGAATCCTTCTCACAAGGACATAGATGAGTTATGGGCTATCGAGGCAGAAAGGAGAGTAGCTGAAATAGAGAAGGGTGAAGTCAAAACTGTACCGGGAGACGAAGTATTCCAGAAGCTACATGACAGGCGAAGAAAATGAAGTACCATTTCCACCCGGAAGCAGAAGCCGAGCTCAATGAGACGGTCAAATACTACGATGGATGTCAAGAAGGTCTTGGTCTAGAATTCGCAAAGGAAGTCCATGCTACAATAGAAAACATCTGTCAGTTCCCACTTGCATGGACTCCTCTTTCCCACAACACCCGAAGGTGCCTTCTCAAACGTTTCCCATACGGGGTGGTTTATCAATCTAAGGGTGATCATATAATCATCATAGCCGTCATGCAACTCAACAGGAAGCCCGACTATTGGCGCAAGAGAAAAGCATAGGCCAGAGGAACTGACAACAAGAAGGAATACAAAATGGAAACGAAGAAGTTCACCTACTTCGAAGAGGAAGATATGCTAATTGGTTGTCTTGAGGAGTTCCCAAACTACAAGACTCAGGGTGAGACCCTTGAGGAACTGAAGGAGAACCTGAGGGATATCTATCAAGAGATCACCAGTGGGACCATCCCTCACGTCCGTCACGTAGGCGAGTTGGACGTCGCATGCAGCGAACCGACTTGATCCGCATGATCTAGGAGTTGGGGTGTATTCTGATTCGTCATGGTAGCCGTCACGACTGGTATCAGAATCCGGAGACGAAGGTCGCTCAACCCATTCCACGGCACCGCGAGATCAAGGAACCCCTCGCCAAGCACATCCTCAAGATGTTGAGAAGCGGGGCATAACCACCGGCTCAACACGAATCGCCGCTTAAGCGGCGTCCGGTTAGCTGGAACGTTCGGCTGTTTCCCGCAACGTGGACGCTTGTCTGATAACTGAATTTACATGGGAAATACAGTGATGGAGAAAGAAATGACGATTGAGGAAATCGAGTCGCAGTTTGATTCGGAGTGGGTATTAGTTGGAGACCCACGAACGAACGAGGCACTTGAAATCTTGGGAGGCAAGGTACTTCATCACAGTAAGGATCGGGACGAGGTCTATCGCAGAGCTGTTGCTCTCCGTCCCAGGCGATGCGCTGTGCTTTACACGGGCGAAATTCCTGAAGATACGGCGGTTGTACTGTGAGCTACTCGTTCAATCCCCAGCGGGGTCTCATCATCATTCAAGGTGAGTTATTTGGCCTTTCAGGGAGTATCATTTTGCGGCTGGCGCTGGATACATGTGCAACAGGTACAATGGTCAACGTCGCTCCGCTTACGACAATAGGCTATGACCCATCTTTAGTGCCTGACCGTGTGCAGGTTACGACCGGAAGCGGGGTTGAATATGCTCCTCGTATCGTAGTCAGTTGCGTCAAGGCTTTGGGTCAGGAACGCAACAACTTTCCTGTGTTGGCTCATACATTGCCGCCAAGTGCGAGTATTGACGGGGTTCTCGGATTAGATTTTCTACGCGAACAAGTGCTGAACATTGACTTTCGCCAAGGGGCTATCACCTTGATTAAAGTAACCTAACGACAGCCGAACAAGGCAGCCGAAGAGGATGAGTGATGTATAAATACAAAAATCATTCATTATCTAAAGGAGTTCGGCAGGACCGTCCCAGAACCGAAGGGAAGAAGGCTTCAGTACGCGTAAGCCGAGGGGCGTAACCGGAGGAGGTGGATGAAATATGGAAAACCACGAAATGATAACGTTGGAGACGGTCCTGGGGTTGGCAAAGAGGCTGAACGCTGCTGAGAAGCTCAAGTTGATAGAGTATGTACTGCGCGAGTTAGAGCCCATCATCGAAGCCCAAAAGCCGGGTGAACAAAAATTGTTACGGAACTCTTCCAAAGGGCAGACCTTTGCAGATGAGGAGGTTGAAGGAGCCGGCCAGAAGCTTTGGGGAGCAGTCGAAGAAGGACTTCCGAAGCGTGTAGTTCAACTAGGAGGGCTTTGGAAAGACATCCAATTTGATGTAAGCAATGAAAATATACGCAAGGCACGACGGGAGTTATCGGAAGCGATTAGACGCCGTACTGAGGGGCTTTGATGCACTATCTGGCAGATACGATGGCGCTCGTGCGGCACCTACGTGGAGGTCGAGGGCTTGGAAGGCAGGCGAGGAAAATACTCCGGGAATCGGATCAAGGGCACCACACCATTGCGATCTCGGGAGTAACCCTGATGGAGATTCTCTATCTGTTCGAACGTAAGCGCATCCCTGTTGATTTGGATACTCTTGGCAACCTTCTTGCCCAAAGTAGCAACTATGGCGTAGTCCCTGTTGACTTTCAGGTGGTCAAATCCGCGGCAGCTATTGATGATGTTCCAGAACTGCATGACCGATTGATCGCAGGTACAGCAACGTGGCTTGGTATTCCGATGCTCACCAGTGACCCTGTGATGATGGCATCGCAGCACGTACAAACGATTTGGAAGTAGTCGTAGAGATGGATCATGAGAGCCTATAACAGCGACATCACGGTTGAGGAGTTCATCGCCAAGCATGCCACCCCCTACGACCCGGCCACTGACAACTACTTCCGGGAGCCGTTTGCCAGGGATACAAAGGTCGGAAAGAACAGCGCGATTTACAATGCTCACTCCTATCATACGAAGGTCCCGCCCGAGGGAATCGTCCCTTATATCCTCCATTACACTGAACCCGGCGACCTTATTCTGGATCCCTTTGCCGGGAGCGGGATGACGGGCGTGGCAGCGATGATGTGTGCCCATCCGCCCTTTGGTATCGAGGTATCGCCCGGAGCCAAGCTGGGGGCGCGGAAGGCAATCCTCAACGATCTATCCCCCGCCGCCTGCCACATCGCTTACAACTACTGTACTCCCTGCGATATCGGACTTCTGAAGCGGGAGTTCAAACGGATTGTCGCTGAGCTGAACGAGGAGTTCGACTGGTTGTACGGGACCACCCATGACGACGGGACCCCGGCCACCATCCAGTACACCATCTGGTCCGATCTGTTCCGCTGTTGCCGGTGCGGGGAAACGTTCTTCTTGTGGGATGTGGCGGTGGACCCCAAGTCGGGGAAGGTAGCAGAGAAATTCAACTGCCCTCATTGCGGCTTTCACGGCCCCAAGACCAAACACAAGCGGGTGGACTCCGTGCCGGTCATCACGAACTATGAGTATCTGGACCCCAAGACCGGCAAGAAAAAACGGGCGGAGCATCGAACTACGCCAGCGGAGCTGGCCAAGATCCGGGAAATCGAGGCGAAGGAGATTCCTTACTGGTACCCCACCAACCCCTTTGGCTCCGATCGAGAGATGTGGCGCGGAGGCCATCGCGATGCGGGTATCACCCGGCTCTGCGACTTCTACACGAAGCGGAACCTGTGGGCGCTGGCGGCAATCAACGAGCGGATCGAGAGGGCATGCACTGAAGTGCAGATGGGGCTGAAGTTCATCTTTACTGGTCTTGCTACAGGGTTGAGCAAGCTGAACCGATATCGCCCCGGGAAATATAAGTTCTCCCTAAATCCGTTGCTGGGCACTTTATATATTCCGTCTCTTTTTGGCGAAGGCCATGTCCCCTACTATTTCGGAAACCGTTTGAAATTTATTGTACCGATTCTTACTCTCCTCCCGACTGGGAGCACAATTATCCGAAAAGGCAACGCGGCTGAAATGTTGGACATTTCTACTGAATCTATAGATTATATCTGGACTGATCCGCCATTTGGCTCCAATATTTTTTACTCTGACTGCTCGCTACTCTGGGAAGCGTGGCTTCAGGACTTTACGGACATTAACCATGAAGCTGTTTGGAATAAATCCCTCAAGCCAGAAGAAGGGGGCAAATCCCTTACTGACTATGCGACCATCATGACCAAATGTTTTGAGGAGATGCACCGTGTCTTGAAGCCTGGGCGCTGGGTCTCCATGGTCTTTTCCAACTCCGACGATCATGTCTGGCAGGTCATTCGTGATGGTGCCCGCGATGCGGGTTTTGATCTCTCTAACACCATATCCCTCGACAAAAAGCAACGTTCCTTTAAGCAGATCAAGGGCGAAAAGGGCGATGAGAACGTCGTCGGGACCGACATCATCATGAACCTCCACAAGCGTCCGCGGGCTCAGGTGGCCGTTCAGGCGATCTCCGATCTGGATGAGACGGTCATGGGCATCCTCCGCCAACATCTGGAAGCTCTTCTGGACCCGACCCGGTACTCCGATGCCCTCCGGACTACCGACAGTCTGTACAACGTCGTCCTCCAGGAGCTAATGAACCGGAAGCTCTCCAATCGAGGGCTGACGCTCCCCTACATTGACGAGCTGTGCCGGAGCAGCTTCAAGAAGATCGACGGGCGGTGGTACCTCCCTTCGGAGGAGATCCGGGCCGAGCGGACCACTTTGGAGGATGAGCGGTCTGCCATCGAATGGATCCGGGCGCAGCTCGTACAGCACCCCATGACCCTGGCTGAGCTGATTCCCCCGTGGCGCAAGGCGACGCTGAAGGTGGAAGACCGGCTGGAGAAGACGCTTCCCCAGCTCCTCGAAGAGAATTTCTGGCACGATGCGGACACGAACCGCTGGCGCCTGCCCACCGAGGCCGAGCGCCGGCAGATGGGGGATGAGCGGACCCTGCGCATCCGGCGAAATATCCAGCGGCTCCGGGAGGGAAAGCTGGAGGCCCTCCCAAAGGACTCCGAGCTCCTCGAATGGATGTTCTTCGCCTACCAGCAACTGGCCGACCACCGGGCGGTGGTGGAGATCTACCAGCGGCTGAACCCGACCCACCTCTCCGAGGCCGACCGCAAAAAGGCCAGGCGCCTCTATGAGTTCTGCGTAACGCAGCTTCCGGAGATAGACCATGAAGACCCCAGCGGCCAGCTCCGCCTGTTCCGATAAGCGGGCCCATCTGGCCCACCGCCTGAGGGAGGCAATCCCCCCAGGGGCCAAGCTCGCCCTCTGCTTCGACCCGGAGGGGGACCTGGAGGGCCTGGAGGGCATCCCGGACGATGCTGGCCGCCTCTGGCAGGTCCTGACCTATCGGGAAGACGATCTGGCCTTCCGCCTGGCGGTTCGGGAGCTGGAAGCCAGGGGGTGGAGCGCCGACTCCCCGGTCCTCCTCCGGGTGGCCATGCCCGAGCTGGTTCCTTGGGAGCACCGGGTCGAGCTCTCCTTTCTGGGCGACCTCTTGGGACGGGTGGAAGGCGAACCCATCGACCTGCGGACGGACGCGGTGGTGGCCTTCCACACGGAACCCGCCGTATGGCCGGAAGGCCTTCAGGAGCATGCAGCCCGCATCGGCCGGGATCTCCAGGGATTCGTGGAGGGCTATTGGCGGATGCGGGCGGCCATCGGGCGGGAGCGGCCCCTGGGCCGCCATCATATCGCGGCCGCTCTCCTGCTGGCGAAGTCCCGGGAGCTCGACTATCGGGACCTGGAGCTATCCCACGCTTATCCTGCCGAGGCGATCGCCCGGTTCCTGGCGCTGGCCGCCGGGCATCCGTTCGACGCTGAAGATGAGCAGATGCTTTGGGAGGTCCTCACGGCCACCGGGCATCTCCTCGAGGAGGACCCGGTCCGGCCCTGGCGAGAATTTCCCACCGGGGAAGGCCTCGTGCTCCTGGTCCTCACCGATTTCCTCGAAGGCCACGGAGCTCAGAACGTGGCCCTCTCCCTCTCGGGGTTGGGGCTGTTCTCGCGGCCAGTCTCTGACCTGATGCCCTTCCTGGGCCAGGTACAAGCCCATTTGAAGGAGCAGGCCAACCTCTGGCAGCAGATCGTCCAACGAGCCGATCGGGAATGCCCTCAAGGCCAGGCCGAGCAAGCGGTCTCGTTGCTCAAGGGGGTGGTTCCCCCGAACCGGTGGACCCGGCTGGTGGGCGATGAGACCCCGCGAACGGTGGCCCTGGCCTTGCTCCTCGGCTACCTGGATGAACAGATGGCCGGGTGTGAGGTTCCGACCCGAAGATGCCGGAGCGGGTCCCGGACTGGGCGGAACCGGGGATGAAGGAGTGGGAGGTGCCCCACCACGATGCCCCGGCCGAGGCCCGGTTGGGCCGGCTCCAGGGATTCTTCGATCCCCTGCAGCGCCGGCTGCTCGAGCGGCTTCAGGCGCTGGATGCCCTGGCCGGTGAGCTGATCCGCTACGATGTCCAGGCCTACCTGAAGCACCCGCGCTCGACG
>JACQUA010000113.1 GCA_016210565.1 Chloroflexota bacterium | reverse complement strand
CGGTGGGTCCGCGCGGCCTCCCCTGCCCCCAACCCCACCATCCGCGCTTAACCCACCCTACGCCTACGCCAGGTCGGGCACGCGGCAGCGTGCCGCTACGGATTTTCCAACCGGATAACCCAATAACTCAATCAACTCAAGGAACCTGATATGCATGGCTGGGCTGGAACAATACTGAGGGTAGACCTGACAACGGGGGAAACAAAGAAACTTCCCCTGGAGGAATCCTTTGCCCGGAAGTGGCTGGGAGGGGAGGGGTTCGGGGCGAAATACCTGTGGGACGAAGTGGGGCCGGAGGTGGAAGACGGCCTGGACCCCCGCAACCTGCTGATGTATACCACCGGGCCGCTGACGGGGACGCTGGCCCCCAGCAGCGGCCGGCTGGAAATCGTGACGAAGTCGCCGATAACGAACATCTTCGGAGATACCAACGCCGGCGGTCATTTTGCCCCGGAACTGAAGAACGCGGGCTATGATCTGCTCATCATCAGCGGCAAAGCCGACAAGCCGGTCTATCTCTGGATTGACGATGACAGTGTGGAAATACGGGACGCCCGGCAGTTGTGGG
Organism: Chloroflexota bacterium; assembly: GCA_016210565.1. Classification (GTDB taxonomy): domain Bacteria; phylum Chloroflexota; class Dehalococcoidia; order JACQUA01; family JACQUA01; genus JACQUA01. The sequence continues at coordinate 41,425 of JACQUA010000113.1, read as the reverse complement.
GGAAGACCGTCCCCGAGACCGACGAAGCCATCAAGAAAGAGGTAGGCGACAAATGGATCCAGGTATCTTGCATCGGACCGGCGGGGGAGAACCTGGTTCGCTTCGCCATCCTGATGAACAACCTCAGCCGGGCCCCCGGCTGGACGGGGTGCGGGGCGGTGGCGGGGTCGAAGAACCTCAAGGCGGTGGCCGTGAGGGGCACCAAAGGAGTCAGGATTGCCCGTCCCGCCGAGTTCGAGGCCGCCTGCTGGCGGGCCAGGGAAAGGGTAACCGCCCTCCAGTCCCTGCCGGTGATGCGCAAAATGGGCACCATGATGCTCATCCGCAACATGCACCTGGGCGGCTACCTGCACAAACATAACTACGGCGTGACGCAGGTCACCGCGGAAGAAATGGAAAGAGTAAGCGGCGACCGTTTCGCCCAAGAATACGTCCAGAAGAGCCTGGGCTGCTACGGCTGCGCCATGCATTGTTCCCACTTCTGTGTGATCAAAGAAGGTCCTTATGCCGGGACGCAGGGCGAGGGCTACGAATACGGGTCGCTGGATGGCTATATCCTGTGGGGCGGCTCGTTGAACCTGGCCTATGGCATCCACGCCACGAAGTTCTGCAACGATTACGGGCTGGACTCCACCGAACCGGGCGAGCTGATCGCCTGGGCCACCGACTGTTTCCAGAGGGGAATCATCAACGCTGAGGACACCGGCGGCCTGGTCTTGAACTGGGGCGACCAGAAGATGGGAATGGAGCTGATGCGACGGATAGTCTACCGGGAGGGTTTCGGGGACGTCCTGGCCGAGGGGCTGTGGAGGGCTTCCCGGAAGATAGGCAAAGGCAGCGAATACTATGCGCCGACCATCAAGCGCAAGCAGAGCCAGGAAAAGCCCACCAGGGCCTCGTACGCCTGCGCCCTGTTGAGCGCCACGTCTACCAGGGGCGCCGACCACCTGAAGGGCTTTCCCTCTTTCGAACGCCGTCACCTCTCCCCGGAGATGGGCCGGAAGGTCTGGGATAATCCCCACGTGGTCAATCCCCGAAGCTCCGAGGGGAAAATACCCATGGCGGTCTACTACCGCCTGATGTGCACCCTGGGCGATCTCCTGGGCGTCTGCAAGTTCGTCGGACGCTGGTTCAATCCCCTCGACGGCCTGATGGAAAAGGACTGGGCGGAGATGACCTCCCTGGCGACGGGGGTCGACTTTTCACCGGAAGAACTTCTGACCATCTGCCGGCGGGTCTACACCCTGGAGCAGGCTTATAACCACAGGTTGGGTTTGAGCCGGAAAGATGATACAATTCCAAAGATGTTTTTCCAGGAGGCCTTCAACACCGGCCCGCTGCAAGGTCATGTTCTCAAAGAAAAAGAGTTCCAGAAGATGCTGGACGAATACTACGACTACTGGGGCTGGGACCGGAACGGAACGCCAACCCGCAAGGCCCTCGAAGCCCTGGACCTGCCGGATGTCATTGCGAGCGTAGCGAAGCAATCCCCCGGATGATGGCCGGTCATTGCGAGTCCCGATTTCGTCGGGACGAAGCAATCCCCCGGATGGCTGACCAAGCGGTAAAGCCAGGAAGCTATGCAGGACAAACACTACTGCGTCTACATCATGACGAACAACTGGAATACCGTCCTTTACACGGGTGTAACAAGCAACCTCGTCGAGAGGGTTGGCCAGCACAAAGAGGGCGTGGTGAAGGGCTTTACCCGGAAGTACAATGTTAAGAAGCTGGTCTACTACGAGATATCTGAAAACGTGGAGAGTTCAATCACAAGAGAAAAACAGATAAAGGCCGGATCGAGACAAAGAAAGATCGATCTGGTCAACAGCATGAACCCGGAATGGAAAGACTTGTCTGACGACTTATAACGCCGTCATTGCGAGTCCCGATTTCGTCGGGACGAAGCAATCCCCTGGACGGCCAGCCAACTGGGGGATTGCTTCGTCCCGACGAAATCGGGACTCGCAATGACAGTTTAGGAGCCGACCATTGGACTATGAACTTATAGGCAAGCGCGTGCCCCGCACGGATTCCTGGGACAAGGCCGCGGGACTGGCAAAGTACACGGGCGACCTGAATTTACCCGGTATGCTGCAGGGTAAGATACTCCGCAGCCCCCATCCCCACGCCCGCATCCTGAACATCGACAAAAGCCGCGCCGAGCGCCTGCCCGGCGTCAAAGCCGTCATTACCGGCAGGGACACGACCGGCTTCCGGTTTGGCGTCTTCCGCCAGACCCGGGACCAGTATTTCCTGCCCCTGGACAGGGTGCGCTACGCCGGCGAGGAGGTGGCGGCGGTGGCGGCCGTCGATGAGGACACGGCGGAGGAGGCCCTGTCCCTGATAGAGGTCGAATACGAGGTCCTTCCGGCGGTCTTCTCTCCCGAAGAGGCAGTAAAGCCGGGGGCGCCGCTGATTCACGACCATATGCCGGGCAACGCTTTCCGGGCGCTGGTCCATTTCGGCAACGTGGAGGAAGGCTTCGCCCAATCGGACTATGTCAGGGAAGACCGGTTCAGCACCCCCAAGGTGAGCCACTGCCAGATGGAGCCTTACGCCGCGGTGGCCAGTTTCGATTCCTGGGGCAAGCTGAACGTCTGGATGCCCAACCAGTCCCCCTTCACCCGCCGCCGGGCGTTGTCCAATGCTCTGGGCCTCCCCCTGAGCAGCATCCATGTCCACCACATTGCCATCGGCGGGGCCTTCGGCGGACGGTCGGACACCTTCCCGGCGGAGTTCTGCGCCGGCCTCCTTTCTATGAAGACCGGTAAGCCGGTGAAAATCGTTTACTCGCGCGAAGAGACCATGTTCGCCACCCGGCAGAAGCATTCGATGATCATCTGGCTCAAGACCGGCGTCAAGAAAGACGGGACGATCATGGCCCGGGACATCCGGGGCATACTCGATGGCGGCGCCTACATGAGTTCCGGCCCGATGGCGACCCACGTCCCCTGGCAGCTCGAGGAGGTGGTCTACCGGACGCCCCATCTGAGATACGAGGGTCTCCGGGTCTACACCAACAAGACGCCGGCCTCCATGATGCGCACCCATCCCAGCCAGCTCCACTTCGCCGAAGATACCCAGATGGACGTCATTGCCAGAGAGCTGGGGCTGGACCCGGTGGAGCTTCGATTGAAGAACGCTGTGCGGCCGGGCGAAACTCTGCCCAGCCAGTCGAAAGTCACCAGCTATGCCCTGGCTGAAACCATCGAGGAAGCCGGCAGGGCGGCGAAGTGGCGGGAAAAGCGGGGCAAGCCCGGCACATTCCGGGGCATCGGCATGGGCTGCGCCGCCTGCATGTGCGGCTTCAACCTCGGCTTCCGGGGAGGCTCTTCGGCCATCATCAAGTTCAACGAGGACGGCAGCGCCACGGTGAACAGCGGCAACGTGGACAACGGGCAGGGCAACGAGAGCATGCTGGTGCAGATAGCCGCGGAGGAGCTTGGTCTGCCCATGGAGCAGGTCAAGCTTATCTGCGCCGATTCGGAGAACACCCCCCAGGACCCCGGCAGCTATACCATGACGGCGGTCTTTGTTTCCGGCAACGCGGTGCGCCTGGCGGCCGCCGACGCCAAAAAGCAATTGCTGAACGTCGCCGCCTCCATGCTCAATGTGGCCCCCGAGGGGCTGGCGGTGCGGCGGGGCCAGGTGTACAGCGTGACTGGCAGCCAGAAAAGGATTCCGGTGGAAGACGTGGTGCGGATGTCCTTCATGAAGAACGCGCCGGTTATCGGCCGGGGTTCGTACACTTTGAAGGTCGACGACACGGATATGCTCACCGGGCGCGTCCAGGGGCAGCAGACCGGGGCCTATACCGGCGGGACCGTGGTGGCCGAGGTCGAGGTGGACCCCGAGACCGGCGAGGTGAACGTGGTCAACCTGGTCATCGCCAGCGATTGCGGCGTTCCCATCAACCCCATGGCGGTGGAAGGTCAGATGGAAGGCATATCCCTGATGGCCCTGGGGGAGACGCTCTACGAAAATCATATCCTGGACAAGAAGACCGGCAAACTCCTGACATCTTCTTTCCGCGATTACAAGATCCCCGGCGCCTCTGATTTCGGCGACATCAAGTCGGTCATCGTTCCCACGGCCGACCCGGAGGGCCCGTACGGGGCCAAGGAGGCGGGAGTCACCTGCGGTCCGGCGGTGTGCGGGGCCATCGCCAACGCCGTGATGGATGCCACCGGCGTCTGGCTGAAGGACCTGCCCATCACCGCGGAAAAACTGTTTTTGAAGCTCAAACCCTCTCCCCCTTTGCAAAAGGGGGATTAAGTTATGTAGGGTGGGTTAAGCACAGCGGGGCACCGGGGATGCCGGGCGGCTGTGCAAACCCACCAGACCGAAAGCGGAAGAACAGGGTACGAACTACAACCGAAAGTGGTGGGTTCGCGTCCCGATAGAATCGGGGCGCTTAACCCACCCTACGCAACCATGATCTTGAACCTTGAATCTTCAATCTTGTGACCCTATAATGAGACCATCGACTCGGGGAGATTAGTCTATGGTAAGGTCCGATATCAAGTTCACCTACGAGGACTATAAGAACCTGCCGGAGAGCGAGACCGAACGCTACGAACTTCTGGAAGGAGAGCTGGTAGTGGTCCCTTCGCCCAACGAACGACACCAGTCTATTTCAGGCAACCTCATCCGGATCCTGAGCACGTTTGTCAGGGATAACAAGCTGGGCAGGGTCTACCCCGCGCCGTTCGATGTGGTCTTTGGAGAAACAAACGTCCTTCAGCCCGACACCATGTATATCTCCCGGGACAGGCTCAGCGTAATTACCAGAGAAAACGTACACGGCGCACCCGACCTCGTGGTAGAGATACTCTCCCCGGCGACCGCTACCAGAGACCGCGCCATCAAGAGAGCGATCTATGCCCGGCACGGCGTCAGGGAAATGTGGCTCGTGGACCCCGAACAGGAGACCGTTGAAGTGGCGAGACTCGAGAAAGGCGGCCTGGAGACCATCGGTAGCTACAAGAAGGGGAACATCCTGGTCTCTGAAGTCCTCCCTGGCCTCCGCCTCAAAGTCGACGACGTTTTTGATTAGCCGCTTGGAATCGCTCTTTCTGGATCACGCAAAGGCACAAAGGCACAAAGAGAGAAGGGAAACGAACTTTGTGTCTCTGTGCCTTTGTGGGAGTAGAGAATGGTGAAGCATGAACACAGGCCATGCCTGGAACAGGATAAACGCTGATAGGCTCCAATCAAACCGCGAGAAGTTACCCATCAAATGATTCGTGTTTATTAGTGTTCATTCGTGGTTCCATCAATCGCGCCAGGCCAAATCCAGGATGAAAGTAAGAGTCAAGATTAGCCGCTCCGGCGGCGCGCAGGAGAAGACGGACACTGTGGAGCTGGACCTGGCGAATCCGACCCTGAAGACCGTCCTGGAACGTGTTTCCCGGGACTATGAGAACGGAGGCCGGCTGTTCAACCCGGAAACCGGAGATGTCGATTCCGAAGGGTACACCGTGCTGCTGAATGGCTCGGCCTATCAGTTCCTCCCGCAAAAGCTGCAAACGCCGCTTTCGGAAGGCGACGAGGTGCAGTTGTTCCGCTGGTTCGAATTGCTCGGCGGGGGGTAGGGGGGATCCGAAATTCCAAGATTCGAATATTTCAAACCACGAATGAACACGAATAGACACGAATAGACACGAATGGACTCGAACGTTAGAATGCTATCGTTTCATAATGCGATGTTTGCCGCTTGCATCCACAGTCACTTGCCGAGTATTTGGTATTAATCACCCATGCCCCCTTGCCAGGGGGCGCCATGAAGGATGAAAACGTCATTCTGAGAGCTTGTGAAGAAATTGGTTAGTCCCTATCTAGCGAGTTGTCTCGCTCATATCTGGGTTTTCAATAAATTCACAAACTCTGAGCGAAGACAAGCGCAAGCGAGCCGCAGTCGAGGAATCCCTTCGCTCCGCTCAGGACAAGTTCTTTCGGGTTGGGGGGGACGAAAGACCCTTCGACTCCGCTCAGGGTGACATTTTCTGAGCAATTCGTGTCGATTCGTGGTTCAATTCACTAGGCAGTAGAAGGAGAATCAATGGCGAAAAAGGACATCACCAGTTTGAGGGGAACGCTGGACTTCCTGAAGAAGGAAGGGGAACTGCTGGAAATCAACGAAGTCATAGACCCGATCTACGAAATCTCCGGGGTGCAAAAGGTCCTGGAGAACGGCCCGACCATCCTGTTCAACAAGATCAGGGGCTATCCCCACGCCCGGGACGTGGGGAACATCTTCTCCCGGAAAGACCGGCCGCCGAAGATTTTCGGCTTTAGCAACGTCACGGAACTGCGGCTGGCCTGCCGCGAAGCCCTGGCGCACCCTCTGCCGCCGAAGGTAGTCAAGGACGCGCCCAGCCAGGAGGTGGTCATCACCAAAGACATCGACGTCATGGGCTATCTTCCTATCACCAAGTATACCGAAAGGGACGGCGCCCGGATCATCGGCGGCAATAACACGTTCCTGAGCGGCAAGTGGCACGGCGGCGGCACGCACCTTTCTTTCAACCGGCTCAATTTTCGCTGGCCGGCCGCTTGCAGCCTGGCCATCGGCGCCGGCAGCCACCTGGAGTCAGCGGCCCACCTGCTGCACCGCGGCGAACAGATACCGGTGACCTTGAACATAGGCACTCCGCCGGCCTGCATGATGATCGCCGGGGCCGGTTTCCTCCATCCCCTGGTACCCGTCGGGGGCGACGAGCTCGGCTTTGCCGGCCGACTTCAGGGCAAGCCCGTGGAAATCGTCAAAGCCAGGACCCAGGACACCTATGCCCTGGCTGAGTCCGAATGGGTGCTGGAGGGCTATATCGATACCAAGCAGAAGGCATGGGAATCGGACGAGGCGGAAAAATTGGGCAAGGAGGGCGTGGCGCCGGTCTTCCCCGAATGGACCGGATATCTGGGCCGGGCCTACCGCCTCCTGCTGTTCAAGTGCACCGCCATCACCCACCGCAAGGACCGGCCCATCTTCTTCACGCCCCAGGCCAACTCCTTCGAAGGCGACATGGTCGGGTCCGCTTTCCGCGAGGCTTGCTTCTGGGAGATCGCCGACCGGATACGTCCCGGGTTGGTGACTGACGTCAATATCATCGAGGGGGTGGCCGGCTGGGGCGGCAACATCGTCTTCCAGGTCCGGAAACGGAGCAGGGCCGACGAAGGCTACCAGAGGCAGATTCTTTCGGCGGCGCAGGCCAATGCCATCGGCCTGAGAATGGCCGTGGCCGTAGATGAGGACATCGATATTTACAGCGCCGATGACGTGCTGTGGGCCATCACCACGCGGGTAAATCCCAGGCGAGACATGATTGTCGGGGCCGGGGGCGGCATGGGGCAGGTCCTGATGCCCATGGAGCGGATCGAGATGGCCCAGGGGAATGTCCAGTACAGCTTCGAGGGCGGCATGGCCTTCGACGCCACCGTCCCCTTTGAGAACAAGTGGAACTTCGAACGCTCGAAGCATCCGGTGGACAAAGTCGACCTGAAGAAATGGGTCTCCGAAAAAGACATCAGCCGCATCAAGGCGCAGCAGAGCGACTATGCTAAATTGATGGCCAGGAAAGGGTGACAGGCTGCAGGAATGGCGAATGACAAAACCAGTGGGGGTGGCACAGGCGTCCCTGCCTGTGGGGGCGGCGGGACAAGGGCCATCGGGAATATCACCGCCTCCTGGTTCGCCTCTATGAAACCGGGCAATCGCGTGGGAATCGAAGGTTCTAACAAAGGACACGTCCCTCGGGCCGGATTCCAGCCGGCCAAAGAATTCAGGATATACAGGAGAAACCTGCCCCATTGGGAGCAGCCGGGAAGCTCTTATTTGATAACCTTCAGAACCGCCAAAGAATTCACACTTTCCGACGAGGCCCGGACATTAGCCCTGAACAGTGTGATGTTTCATGCAGACAAGAAGTACCATCTCGATGCTTGCGTGGTCATGGAAGACCACGTGCATCTCATTCTGAGGCCGTTGGAGGAATCTCCCGGCTCTTTCTACAGCCTGGCCGAAATCATGCACAGCATCAAGAGCTATTCGGCCAACAGGATACAAAGGGTTACCGGGTGGATGGGCGCCGTTTGGCTGGACGAGAACCTTGACCGGATCATCAGGAGTGACAACGACTGGATGGAGAAACTTAACTATGTGGTGTCGAACCCGGTGAAAGCGGGGCTGGTGGAAAGACCGGAGGATTACAAATGGTTATACTTTGTGAGTGCAGAATAACCCCCACAGGCCCCGACCAGTCGGGGTGCTGCTTGGTTCTCTGCGCCCCCACAGGCAGAGACGCCTGTGCCACCTGCCCTCTGAAGGCCTGTCTCATGCAGAGAATCGATGAAACCGTATATCGTCGCCGTTGACAGCGGCGGGACTTTCTCCGACTGCGTGGTCATCGGGGAAAGGGGCCGGACCGTGCGCGGCAAGGCCCTGTCCACCCCCAAAGACCCCTCCCTGGGCGTGGTCGAGGCGGCCGGCAACGCCGCGGCCGCTCTCAATATGACCGGCCGGGAGCTGCTGTCCCGCGCCTCGGTCTTCGGGCACGGCACCACCATTTCCACCAACGCCATCCTGACCCGGCAGGGAGCGAAAGTCGGCCTTATCACCACCAAAGGGCACGAGGACGCCCTGGCTATCGGCCGGGTGCACCAGAAAGTGGCCGGCCTGACCGAGGATGAGATCATCAACGTGGCCATGCTGGAAAAAGCCAACCCGCCTATCGTCCCCCGCTCCCTGACTATTGGCGTCACCGAGCGGATGGACCGGAACGGCCGGGTCGTCGTATCGCTGGATACCGCCGGGGTGCGCCAGGCCGCGAAGTACCTGCTGGACGAAGGGGTTGAAGCCCTGGCCGTCTGTTTCCTGTGGTCTTTCATCAATCCCGACCACGAGAGAGCGGCGAAGAATATCATCAGCGATGCCTTTCCCGGTCTGCCCGTCACCATCTCGAGTGAGTTGTCGCCGGTGCTGAAGGAGTACGAGCGCACCGCCACCACGGTGATGAACGCCTACATCGGCCAGTTGACCGAGAAGTACCTGCTGAAGCTCAACGCCCGGCTGGCCGAAAACGGCTTCGATGGCTCCCTCAATGTCATGAGCTGCGCCGGAGGACTGATGTCGGTCGCCGAAACGGTCCAGAAGCCGGTCTTCGCCATCGGCTCAGGGCCGGCCGGCGGCGCCATGGGCGCCCTGGCGCTGGGCGAAGCCCTGGGCTACAAGAACATCGTCACCAGCGATGTGGGCGGCACCAGCTTCGATGTTGGACTCATCGTCAACGGCGAACCGGTGCTGGCCGGCGCGCCGGTGATCAGCAAGTACCATCTCCTGGTCCCCATGGTTGATGTGGTCTCCATAGGCGCCGGCGGGGGCAGCATCGCCTGGATCGAAAAGGGCACCGGGATGTTGAAGGTCGGCCCCCAGAGCGCGGGCAGCGAGCCCGGCCCGGTCTGTTACGACCGGGGCGGGGTCGAACCGGCGGTGACCGACGCCGACCTGGTCCTGGGCCGCCTCGATCCGGACTACTTCTGGGGCGGCCGCATGCGCCTGAACAAGGAAAGAGCCCTGGCAGCGATGGAAGAGAAGATTGCCCGGCCGTTAAAGATGGGCGTGGTCGAGGCGGCGGCCGGCATTGTGGAAATCGTCGACGCCCACATGGCCGACCTGGTCCGGAAAATGACCATCGGCCGCGGCTACGACCCTCGCAATTTTATCCTGTTCAGCTTTGGCGGCGCCGGGCCGGGACACTTCGGCGCCTATGCCCGGGATGTCGGTGTACCCCTGGCCATCGTCCCGGAGAAGGCGGCGGTCTTTTCCGCCTACGGCATCGCCATTTCGGATACGGTCTACATCGAGGACCTGTCCGAGCCAATGACCATGCCTTCCCAAAATCCGCGCATCGCGGAAATCTTCGAGGCCCTGGAGGAAAAAGTCGTTGAGAAATTCAAAGGACACGGGGCCGAAAGCAGAAAGATCAGCCTGAGGTATTTCCTGGAAATGCGTTACAAGGGCCAGGTGCATGCCCTGTACTGTCCGGTGGAGAAAAAAGAAATCCTGGGGCGGGATACCAACGCCATGGTCCGGACTTTCGACAGCATCTATGAAAAGAAGTACGGCAAAGGAACGGCGTTCAAAGAAGCCGGCGTGGAAGCGACCACTTTCCGGGTGATGGGTGTGGTCAAAGGGCCGGAGTTGGCCCCGCCACCGGTGGAACTGGCCGGCCCGGACCCGTCGGCGGCCTTGAAAGGCAAGCGGCCCGTGTATTTCAAAGAAAGCCGCGGGTTTGTGCTCAGCGAGGTGTACGAGTACGATAGGCTGAAAACCGGCAACGTGGTCGACGGCCCGGCCATCGTGGAAGCCCCGGATACCACCGCGGTGATCCATCCCGGCCAGCAGATGACCGTGGACCGCCACCGGAACCTGGTGCTGAAGCTGAGATAGAGCACCCGGTACCACAGGCCTCCGTGCCTGTGAGAGTTGGATTACCGGCCATGCCAATTATTTTCTTGGGTACGCGAAATCACTGACACCTCAAAATGCCAGTCTGTCACAGGCAGGGACACCTGAGCTGCAGCGGCGCTGTCACAGGCACGGAGGCCTGTGGTACCGGGGGTAGCAAGAAAATGTCATTCTTTGAAAAAGTCAAAATCGACCCCATCGCTTTCGAAATACTGAGACACCGGCTCTTCGCCATCAATGACGAAGCGGCGGCCACCCTCAGGGCCGTCTCCGGTTCTCCGGTGGCCAACGAGGCCTACGACTTCAATACCGGCATCACCAACGCGAAGGGTGAAGTCGTCGCCACCGGCATTTACGTGGGCGTCCACGCCATCACCCTGGAAGCCATCATCAAGGGCATCCTGGACAACTACGCCGAAAACCCGGGCATCAGGCCGGGGGACATGTTCATCTGCAACGACCCCTACTGGGGAGCAGCGCACCAGAACGACGTCGCCCTGGTGGCGCCCATATTCTGGGAAGGCGAGCTTATCGCCTGGACCGGCGTCGCCGTTCACCAGGTCGACGTCGGCGGCATCGTCCGGGGAAGCCAGTGCTGCATCGGCGCCGACTCCATTTACCAGGAAGGAGTGCCCATGCCTCCCGTAAAGATCGTGGAGAACAACGCCATCCGCCGCGATATCAAGGAACAATACCTCCGGCGCTGCCGCTTCCCGCAACTGGTCGAACTTGACTTGCGGGCCAAGATAGCGGCCAATAACACGACCATCGCCAGGGTCCAGGAACTGGTGCAGGAATACGGCATCGCCGAGACGAAGAAGGCCATCGAAGCCATCATCGACTACGTGGAGTTCCGCCTGCGGGAACGCCTGAAGGAGCTTCCCGACGGCGTCTGGCGGCATACCAGCTACCTGGAATACGAAGGCAAGTGCTACCGCTGCAACCTGACCATGCAGAAGGTGAATGATAGGCTTATTTTCGATTTTTCCGGCAGCTCGGGACAGGCCAGGGCGGTGGCCAACTGCTGCGTGGCCGCGACCAGGGGGGCCATTCTCACGGTGCTTCTCCAGTACCTGGCTTACGACATGCCCTGGTCTGCCGGCGGGGTGATGCGGGTGACGGAGGTCAAGACGCCGCCGGGTTCCATTGTCGATGCGACGTGGCCCGCCGGGGTCTCCAAAGGCACTACCGCGGCGGCCCAGGCGGTGCTGGTGCTGACGAGCATCTGCGCCTCTAAAATGATGGCCAGCTCGGACGCGCTGCGCGACCGGGCGATGGCGGGGTGGATGGGAGGCATCTGGAGCCAGGAGGTCTCCGGCCGCGATGAAAAAGGGATACCCTTCAACTGCGTGCTCCTGGAATCGATGGTGGGTGGCGGGGGAGCATTGCCCTATAAGGACGGCATCGATACCGCCGGCATGCTTCATGCCGTGGGCTGCTGCAAGGCCAACGTCGAGACCACCGAGTCGCGTTACCCCATCCTGTACGTGTACAGCCGCCAGGAGAAGGACTCCGGCGGCGCGGGGAGGTTCCGGGGCGGGACGGGGTACGGCGCGATGTACATGCTGCACGGCGTCAACGAAGCGATGAACCTTGTTCTGGGTTTCACGCCGGAGAACACCGAGGCCCCGGGACTGGCGGGCGGCTATCCCGGCGGTTCGGCCATCTTCGCCGTGAAGCAGGGCTCCAATATCTATCAGTTGTTCGAACAGGGGATAATGCCCGGCGACCTCTCCGAGGTCAGCGGCGAACTGGCGGTTCTTCCCTCGGCCTACCTGGGAAAGCTGGCGCGAGGCGATGTGTGGGCGCGCCAGAACACCGGGGGTGGGGGGTTCGGCGACCCGGTTTTGCGCGACCCGAACCTGGTCTTGCAGGACGTGCTCAATCACCTCGTCTCCCGCGAGGCCGCTGAAGAAACCTGCGGGGTCATACTGACGCGGGATAAGAAGCCCCGCATCGACGTCGAAGGCACCCTGACCCGCCGGCAGCAGATCATGGAAATGAGGAAGCTGCTATTTTCCCGGAGTCAGATGGGCGTCTCCGAGGGGCTCGTAGCTTCGGCGGCAGCCGCCCAGGTGCAAGGGGGGGATGGTGGCCGCCGCGTCCTCAATGAATACCTGGTGCTCAAAGAAGAAGACGGGCGGAAGCTGGCGGCCTGCCACCAGTGTGACCATGTCCTGGGCGAAGTCCGCCCGGGCGGTCAGCTATCGGTCCTGTCCCACCAGGGCCCTCTTTCGGACGCCGGCCGGCAGGTGGACCCCTACCACAAAGAGGGCAAGTTCCTCTTCCACCAGACCGCCTGCCCCAACTGCCTGACCCTGCTGGAAAGCGAAATCGTGGTCAAACAGGAAACCGATATCGTCGCCGACGCCTAGTGTCCCCGGTACCACAGGCGTCCCCGCCTGTGACGAATCCCCGGTTCCAACCGCCGGCGCAGGTGCTATAATTATGCGGCAATGCCCAGGCGCCCGGCGGGGCGTATGCGCGGCTTCGGACTTGCGGGCGGCGCGTAGCCGCTCCGCTTTGCGAGAGTCCACGACTGCGTCGGGACAGGTCTTTAGCCTGCGGGGGTGGGGAAAGTCAATCGACCAGCCACCTCATGGACAAAATGGGGATCATCACAGGGCTCGCGCGTCTCCAACGAGACCGGTAATCAGGGAACTCAAGAAAGCACGAATTTGCATAGAATAGTCCAGGTAAAGCCGCTAAAAAACTACAGGCTCTGGCTCAAATTTTCCGATGGCGTGGAAGGGAATGTGGACCTTTCGCACCTGGCCGGGAAGGGTGTCTTCGCAGCATGGAAGGACGCGAAGTTCTTCAAATCGGTTTTCATCGACCCTGAAAGCCAGACGGTGGCCTGGGAAGGGGGCATTGACCTCTGTCCGGATACTTCGTATGCTGAGATCCTGGGAGTGGACCACCTGTCCACGCTCAGGCAAGAAGTCGCGCGTGCCTCGAAGGAATGGTATACCTCGATGACACAGTCAATATAGGGATGACGTCGGGCCGCCCAGCCGGAATACAATAACGTGTTGCCAAGACAACGGAAATGACTGCGTCCATTTCAAGAGCAAGAGCGGGAAAAGCCAGGACTTCAACGTCCGCGAGTCACAATCGAGGTGATCAGGAGGCCAAAATGAGCTACTGCCCTTCGTGTAGGTCAACTCTCAAATCAGAGCAAAAGTTCTGTCACGTTTGCGGCGTCGCTATTATGGAAATGCCGTTGATGGAAGCAACTGGAATCTACGGTAGCAGACTGCAGTTGTTTGAGAAGAAAATACGCATATCGCGCGAAGGATGGCTCGGTAGTTTCGCTCATGGACTGAAGGGCGATAAGGATATCCTCATCTCGCAACTTTCATCAATACAGTTCAAACGAACGGGGCTATTCACAAACGGCTATGTTCAATTCGTGTTTCAAGGTAGCCATGAATCAAAGGGCGGCTTGTTCGACGCCACCAAAGATGAAAACAGTATCATGTTCACAAAGAAACAGGAGCCTGATTTCTTCAGCATCAAAGAGGAAATAACACGCCGCATGGAAACTACCCAGGGCCGCGATTCATCAAACCTTGACGAATTGGAAAAACTGGATGCGCTCCGACGAAGGGGCATAATCACGGACGCCGAGTTTGAAGCCAAAAAGAAACAATTGCTGGGTCTCTAAACGCGTGGACACATCGGCAAACGCTCCAATTGTCTTGTCCCGCACATTTTCACCAGAAAGACGTGGACAGGATCTTGCAGCAATCCAAGGCTCAGCAAAATCTGGACAAGATAGTCCGGCTACCATAGGTAGATAAAAAAACTAACATACCCATCGGTTTAATTCCCAAAATATCGGTAGACCTTGACAAGGAGTCGTACCATGACGGAAGAAGCCAAAACGTTGGAGGAATTGCTGTTTATCCATCAAGCTACCATCCCCAAATTAAGCGAAGTCGTGAAAAACATTCTGTTAGCCAATCCAGAGTTGACCAAAAACGAAATTGGCGGAGGCGTCGGCATTAACCTTGACAAGTTTATTGCTATCGCTATTATGGATTTTCTCTGTTTTGCGTTCAATAAATCCCATCTTGGATATGTCCGCACTTATCCTAAGAACTAAATCTTCGATTACTTTATCGGAATCAGGCATTTTGGCCCCCTTGTTTGGCGTTTCTGGCTTTTGGGAGCTAAACCGATAGCGATATCCGGACTTTCAATTTGCATTGAATAATGGTGTCATATGTGATACCATAACGTCTATATGACCGCACTAGCCTGGGTATAATGACCAAGAAGAGTAAACTCCTGGACAGAATTCGTCGCAGCCCCAGGAATGTGTCACTCGATGATTTCGAAGCATTGATAAATCACTACGGCTATATTGAACTCAAGGGGAAACACCCTAAAGCAATCATCAGTGAGTATACCATGCCCTACAAAAGGGAAAACCCGGTTAAATCCTGTTATGTAAAAGAACTCCTGGATATTATTGATAGCTTGTAAGAGAAACCTATGGAGACAAAGCAGGGAAGAAAACTGAAACAAAATATCAGAATGGATTTGGCATATTATATGAGTCTCCCATATAACATAATTGTCGAGCAATGGGATGATGGTGACGGGACTTACTGGGTGGCAAGAGTGGTGGAACTTCCTCATTGCTTAATTCATGGTAGCTCTCCAGAAGAAGCAGTAAGAGAGATCCAGGAAGTCAAAAGGGACTGGATAAGATCCAACCTGGAAAGAGGTCTGACCATACCTGAGCCCATTTCCCATAAGTATAGCGGCCAAATCAGACTGAGAATTCCGCCAGCCCTTCATAAATTATTGTCTAACAGATCGGAAGCTGAAGAAATCAGTCTTAACCAGTATATGAACACCGCACTGGCTCTAGTCGTCGGCTATCCCGTCAAGCCCCCCAAACGGAAAGGGAAACCAGGCCCGCCAAAAGTCGCTCTACCGTGTTAAGCAAAGAGGGAAATAAGTGCCAAAGACTGACAGCAAGGCTCCAAAACCATCCCCGGCCCCGGTGCGGAAACTGGCCCCGGTCAGCGGGGTAAAAGTCACCATCCTGGTGGATAACTACATCGACGTCTTCCTCCGGGCTAAGTGGCCGGTGAGCCGCGTGGGGATGAAAGCATCGAAGCCGCTCCAGGCGGAACACGGCCTCTCCGTGCTGGTTGAAGTGAGCCGGGCCGGACAGAAGAAGACGGTGCTGTTGGACACGGGCTATTCCCCGGGTCCGCTGTTGCACAACATGGCGGTCCTGGGCTACAATCCGCAGCAAATAGACCGGATATTCCTCAGCCACGGGCACCCCGACCACTATGGCGGTCTGGTCGGTCTCCTGGAGCAGAGGAAGTCACCGGTGTACCTGGTCACCCATCCGGATGCCTTCTGTCCGAGATACGTGGTCCTGCCAGACGGCGACGTTTCCGGCCCGTTCTTCCTGGACCGGAGCGCCGTGGAAAAGGCGGGGGCGGTGGTGCTGCTTTCCCGGAATGAGACGATGGTCTGCCCGGGCGCGATGGCGACAGGGGAGATAAAGCAGGCAGCAAGCCCGGAGTGGCCGGGAGCGGGTTCGAGGAAGATAATCAAGGAGGGCGTCACCCGGGACGACGAGTTCCTGGACGACCAGGCCCTGGTGATGAACCTCGAAGGCAAGGGACTGGTGGTCATCGGCGGCTGCATGCACGCCGGCATTATCAATACCCTGAACCACATCCGGGAGGTCGCCGGCGTGGACCGGGTCTACGCCGTCATCGGGGGTTTTCATCTGACCGGCGCCCCGGATGAAAACATCGGCGAGGCCTTGAAGAACCTGAAGAAGATCAACCCGGCGCTGCTGGTGGGGGGCCATTGCACCGGCTTCGCCGCCCTTACGGAAATGGCCCGCGTCTTCCCGGACCAGTTCCAGCTTAGCTGTTCCGGAACCATCATTGACATGATGTGAGACGGCGGCTAACCGGTACCACAGGCCTCCGTGCCTGTGAGATCCCCATACCGGACCAATGTCGATTTGCGCCACCCGCACCCCCCGGCAGGGGGCTGACGCGGAGGGGGCATCCATCATTGATGTCATTGAAAGTAGGTCAGTGGTCAAGGTCCGGCCCTCGCAGGCAGGGACGCCTGCGGTACCGGGAATACAGACAGGCGAGACGCCTGTAGCACTGAAAATATTACGAAGGAGTTTGTCGAATGAAAGTAGAACCAGCAGCCATTCCGCCGAAAGAAATACATGATTTCTTCTCCAGTCTGGTCACGCCGCGGCCCATTGCCTTCATTTCCACGGTGAATGCGAAGGGGCAGTATAACGCCGCGCCCTTCAGTTCCTTTATCCGCCTGACCCTGAACCCGGCAATCGTGATAGTGGGCATAGGACGGCGCAAGGGCCAGAAGAAGGACACAGTCAATAACATCGAGGCCGTGGGGGACTTCGTCATCAACATGGTGGACGAGAACCTGGCCGAGGCCATGAACAAGTGCGCCACAGAGTGGCCGCCGGAGGTGGATGAAATCAAGGAGACCGGTCTGACGCCGATGAAGAGCGACAAGGTAAAGTCGCCCCGGATCGCGGAGGCCCCGATCAGCCTGGAATGCAAGCTGATGCAAATTGTCGAGTTCGGGAACAGCCCGGGCCGGTCCACCATCATCCTCGGTGAAGTGGTCATGTTACACGTCAAGGACGAGATCATGACCGCCGGTAAGATCGACCCGCGGAAGGCGAAGATCGTGGGCCGGCTCGGCGACGGGAATATCTACTGCCGGACAACGGATGTGTTTCACCTGCAGAGGCCTTAGCGGGGAAATGACGAATGACGAAATTCGAATGACGAATCAATGACGAAGTCCGAATGAGGAAAACGAGCCAACCATGATTGGTGGGCAAATCGCCATCAAGGATGAAAACCGCAGCGCGCAGGCAGGGACGCACTGCGCCACCCTTTTGCTTGGTCATTGTTCATGACTGGCAGGGAAAGCACACCCAGGGTTCACAGCCACGGCTCACAGGCACGGTGGCCTGTGGTACCGGCTGGCTGCTGATAGCCGGCAGCCATTATCTAAGGAGGCATACGTTGGAAGAAGACTTACGAGGCTGGTTAAATTACGTTGACAAAATCGGGCAGCTAAGACGGATCGAAGGGGCCGACTGGAACCTGGAGATCGGCTGCCTGACCAACCTGAACGCACCCAACCGAAAAGGTCCGGCGCTGCTGTTCGATAGCATCAAGGACCACGAGGCGGGATTCCGGGTCCTGACCAATTCCAACTGCTCTCCGGAGCGCCTGGCCTACACCCTCAACCTGCCGGCCAGTCTTTCCGACCTGGAGATGGTGCGCGCCCTCTGGCAGAAATTCGCCGCGCTGGAAGGGGAACTGGGCAAATTCCCGCCGCAAACGGTAAAGACCGGGCCGGTGATGGAAAACGCCATGAGCGGCGACGGCGTGGATGTTCTCAAATTTCCCACGCCCAAGTGGCACGCCCTGGACGGCGGCAGGTTCATCGGCACCGGGGACGCCATCATCACGCGGGACCCGGACACCGGCGACATCAACGTAGGCACCTACCGCATGATGCTGCACGATAGAAAGACCATCGGGCTGTTCTTCGCCCCGGGACAGCACGGCTTCTTCCACACGGAAAAGTGGCACGCGCGAAAGCAACCCGCCCCCGTGTGCATCTCCTACGGCCACCATCCCCTCTATTTCGGCATGGGCTGTGTGGAAATGCCTCCCGGCAGCGAGTACGCCTTCATCGGCGCTATCCGCCAGGCCCCGGTGAAGGTAATCCAAGAGGAGATAACGGGATTGCCGGTCCCGGCCGATAGCGAAATCCTGGTGGCGGGCTGGATTCCGGTGGGGAAGTGGAAGCCGGAAGGACCCTTCGGCGAATGGACCGGCTATTACGCTTCGCAGCCCAAACCGGCGCGGGTCGTCGAGGTGGAAAGGGTCTATTACCGGAATCAGCCGGTCCTGCTGGGTTCGCCGCCCAACCGCCCCCCGTCCGACGCCTCCTATTTCAAGGAGACGCTGCGCAGCGCCCTGCTATGCCACGAGCTGACAAAAATGGGAATCCCGGACATCAAAGCCGTGCAGGTCTCCGAAATCGGGGCGCGGCAGCTTGTCACCATAGCCATCAAACAGAGGTACGCCGGCCATGCCAAGCAGGCGGCCGTCCTGCTCTCCCAGAGCCGGCTGGCGGCGGTCCAGGGCAGATATGTCATCGTCGTGGATGATGATATCGACCCGACCAACATGCAGGAAGTCCTCTGGGCGTTGTGCACCAGGTCCGACCCGGAAAAGGACATCGACATCATCCGGCGGGCGCCCAGCAGCGGCCTCGATCCCATCATCCGGCGTCCGGCGGACCATTTCATGAACTCGCGGGCCATCATTGACGCCTGCAAGCCCTTCGAGTGGTTCAACGAGTTCCCGCAGGAGATCAAGATCAGCTCGGAGCTGGAAAAGCAGGTCAGGGCGAAATTCGGGAAGCAGCTTGGGCTGTAGTAGTCGTTAGTCGTTAGTCGTTAGTCGCTAGTCGTCAGTCGTTAGTCCATAGCCGGCAGTCGGCGGTGGCGTGGGGAACCCAATAACCCAATAACTCAAAGACCCAATAACTCAACAACGGAGCCACGATGCAGGATTTGAGGACCTGGCTGGAACAGGTTGACCAACTCGGTGAACTCGAGAGGGTCTCAGGCGCCCACTGGAAATTCGAGATAGGCGCGGTGAGCGCCCTGGTGTCGGCCCGGAAGGACCACCCGGCCCTCCTTTTCGACGACATCCCCGACTACCCGGCTGGCTACCGGGTGCTGGCGTGCACCCTGACGACCGCCGGACGGGTGGCCCTCACCTTCGGGTTTCCCTCCGGCGTGAACCATCGCCGGCTAATCCACCTTTTCCGGGAGAAACTTCCGGCCTGGGAAAAGCAGCTCAGCCAGTTCACGCCGCAGCCGGTGGACAGCGCGCCCTGTTTGACCAATATCCAGCGAGGCCGGGACATCAATCTCTGGCAGTTCCCCACTCCCCTCTGGTGCGAGCTGGACGGCGGCCGGTACATCGGGACCGGCGATGCGGTGGTTACCCGGGACCCGGACTCCGGCGAAATAAACGTCGGCACCTACCGCATCATGGTGCAGGATGAAAAGACCCTGGGCTTCTTCGTGGCGCCGGGGAAGCATGGCCGCATTCATTACGAGAAATACCACTCCCGCGGGCGTGCCTGTCCCGTGGCCGTCTCCTTCGGGCATCATCCCCTGGTCTTCGCCGCCGGCGCGCTGGAAATACCGGCGGGCGGCGAATACGGCTTCCTGGGAGCGGTCCGCGGCGAGGCCTATCCCGTTTTCACTGAGGAAATCACCGGCTTGCCCGTCCCGGCGGACGCCGAGATAGTTATGGCCGGGCATTGCCCTCCGGGGAAGACCATGCCGGAAGGTCCTTTCGGGGAGTGGACCGGCTACTATGCCAGCAAGGAGGCGCCGGCGCCGGTTATCGAAGTGGAGCGGGTATACTACCGGCCTGACCCCGTAATGCTCGGCGTGCCCAACGTCAATCCCGCCCAGGCTTCTTATTTCCGCTACTACCGTGGCGTGGTCAAGAGCGCCATGCTCCACAACGAGCTGGAAAAGGCCGGGCTCCCCGGTCTCAAGGCGGCGTCCATCAGCGAGGCCTTCGGCGAGCAGTGGGTGGTGGTCTCGATCAGGCAGCTTTACGCCGGGCACGCCAAACAGGCCGCGTTGCTGGCTTCCCAGGGCCGCAGCGGGGTGCACATGGGCCGGTACGCCATCGTGGTGGATGATGATGTTGACCCGTTTGACGCCAACGATGTATTATGGGCCATTTGCACCCGGTCGGACCCGGTGCAGGACATCGACATCCTCCGCCGCTGCTGGAGTTCGCCGCTGGACCCGGTGATAAGAAAACCGGCGGAGGCCTTTTTCAGCTCCCGGGGCATCATCGATGCCTGCAAGCCCTTCGAGTGGAAGGACGAGTTCCCGAAGGAAATCAGGATAGATCCGGAGCTGGAACGAAGGGTGAGGGAGAAGTACCTGGGGCAGTAGGAAGAGGTAGGAAGGAGTAGCCAGTAGCCGTAGCGGCACGCTGCTGCGTGCCTCGGCGGGTAGGGTGGGTTAAGCGTCCCGATGCGGCATCGGGGCGCGAACCCACCAGGGGCGGGGAATCTTGAATCTTGAATCTTCCTTGGAGGGACATACATGACCGAACCCATCGACGCCTATACCGATTCCTTCATGATCAGCCTCGGTCCCTACGGGGCGAGCCTGACCTTTCAGATGAGCGCGGCGCACCCGGACCCCAGCAGCCCCGCCCCTCCCGTGAAGGTGGCCACCGTCCGGATGAGCATCGAACATGCCAAGACCATGGTGATGATAATGCGCCGCCACATCCAGCAGTTCGAGGAGCAGACCGGCGTCCGCGTGCCCGTCGCGCCGCGCCTGCTGAACCAGTTGGGCATCGCCCCCGAAGACTGGGACATGTTCTGGAAACCGAAGAATTAGTCCCTGAGTCTGGAGTCGGGTGTCGAGAGTCACCGGTACCGCAGGCCGCCGTGCCTGTAAGAGATGAAACAATGAACGGCATTGCCATAATCGTTCCAGGATCGCTTCTAATGGCCGTGATCCCCGCTGGCAAATATGGACTGACATGTCAGTAATCGATCCCTCACAGGCAGGGACGCCTGTGGTACCGTCAGGGTCAGTAATTGAGCCCTCACAGGCACGGTGGCCTGTGGTACCGGTACCGACCGGGCCGGCAACCCAGCACGCACAGGCCCCGATGCATCGGGGTGCCACCGGTTATGCAACCAGCAGAGCTTGATTTTATCGGCAAGAGCGTTCCCCGGCGGGATGCCGTGGAAAAGGCGACCGGTAAGGCCATGTTCGGCGTCGATTTCAAGGTCGCCGGAATGCTCCATGCCCGAGTGCTGCGGAGTCCTCATGCTCATGCGAGGGTCATCAGGATAGACACCTCCCGCGCCGGGCGTCTGCCGGGCGTGAGGGCCATCATCACGCCTGACGACGCGCCGCCGGTTTCCATCTCTCCGTTCTTTTCCGATCAGTACGCGCTGTGCCGGGACAGCGTGGTCAGGTGCGCCGGAGAACCGGTCGCGGCCGTCGCCGCCGATACCCCGGATATTGCCGCAGACGCCCTGCGCCTCATCAAGGTGGAATACGAGCCGCTGCCAGCGGTCTTTGACGTTGAAGAAGCCTTTCGCCGGGACCCGCCGGCGGTGGTTTATCCCGAAATGGGCAAATACAAGCCGCTGGCCGGAGTCCCGATCCGTCCCGACCCGAACAGGCCGAACGTCTGCCAGACCTACAAGATACGGTGCGGCGACGTGGAAAAGGGGTTCCGTGAAGCCGATCTCATCGTGGAGAACAGGTTCACCACGTCGCGGATTCAACACTGCCAGCTCGAACCCCACATGGCCATCGCCTGGTTCGAGGCTGATGGCGGCCTGACCGTCAGGTCCTCGTCCCAGATGGCCAATATGGTCAAGATCTGCCTCGGCCGGCTGTTCGGGCTGCCCCTGGCGAAGGTCAGGGTGCTCACGGGCTATGTCGGCGGCGGCTACGGCGGCAAGGGCGGGGTGCGGGGCGAGCCCATCGCCGCGTTACTGGCGCACAAGAGCGGCAGGCCGGTGGGACTCTTCTACACCAGGGAGGAGATGTTCGTCGCCGGCGGCCACCGCGTCCCGTTCACGACGTATATCAAGGACGGGGTCAAGAAGGACGGGACAGTAGTGGCCCGGGAAATGCGCGTCATGCTGGCCATCGGGGCATACAGCGACTATGCTATTCTCATCGTCCGGCGGGCCGCCGCCGGGGTGGCGGGGACCTACCGCGTGCCTAATTTCAAGTTTGATTCCTACGGGGTTTACACCAACTTGCCCCTGACGGGAGCGCTGCGGGGCTTTGGCTGCCCGGAGATCGAGTGGCCCGTGGAGCAGCAGATGGATATTATCGCCGAAAAGCTGGGCCTGGACCCCGTGCTGGTGCGGAAACGAAATATCCTGAATGAGGGCGAAAGGGATGTCAGCGGCATGCTGACCCGCAGCATCGGGGTCGGCGAGTGCCTGGACAGGGTGGCGGAGTTTATCGGGTGGGGCGAATCACAGGCGGGGACGCCTGTGCCACCAGTTGGGCCCTGGAAACGGGGCAAAGGCATCGCCATCGGCAACAAGTCCATCATCGCCGGCTCGACTTCCGTTGTCATCGTCAAGCTCTGGCACGACGGGACGCTGGAGGTCCGGTGCACCGCCGCGGAGCTGGGACAGGGCATCGAGACTACCCTGAGCCAGATCGCCGCCCAGCAGTTCGAAATACCCATCGAGCGGGTAAAGATCGTCAGCGGCGATACCGCTTTCTGTCCTTTCGATTACGGCACGGTGGCGAGCCGGACCCTGGTCCACAATGGCAATGCCCTGATTGCCGCCTGCAACGACGTGAAGCAGCAGTTGTTCCGTATGGCCGCTCGGAAGCTGGGCGCCTTTGACCTGGCTGCCAGCCGGGGTAAAATCTACGTCAAAGAAGCTCCGGACAGGTCGATTAATATTTCGGACCTGTTCAGTCCCATGGGAGTCCCGCTGGAGGGCGGCGAGATTATCGGCCGGGGGGTTTTCACGGGTGGGGCGGCCCCCGAAGACCCGGAAACGGGACAGAGCGAGAGGTCGGCCTTCGACTATTCCCATATTGCCACCGGAGTGGAGGTGGCGGTGAACACGGAAACCGGCGAGTTGAAAATACTGAGAAGCGCGGTGGCCTGCGATGTCGGCCGGGCGATAAACCCCGCCATCGTGGAGGGGCAGATAGAGGGCGGGCACATCATGGGCGCCGGCAGCGTCCTGCATGAGGAGGTGCGGTTCGACCGGCAGGGCAGGGTCACTAATGACGGCTTCCGGGACTACCGTATCCCCGGCTCACTGGACGTGCCCGCCCGGAAAGACAGCAAAGCCATCATTGTGGAAGTGGCTGAACCGGAGGGTCCCTATGGGGCCAAAGGGGTGGGGGAGCTGGCGCTCATCGGCACGGCGCCGGCCATCGCCAGCGCGGTGTTCAATGCCGTCGGCGTGAGGATCAAGGACCTGCCGCTGACCAGGGAGAAAATATTGGAAGTAGTAAAGGGTAGTAAGAGTAGCAAGAGTAGCAAGAGTAGTAAGGGTAGGAAGGGTAGTGAGAGTAGGGTGGGTTAAGCGCCGATGGTGCTCGGTGGTGTCGGGTGGCGGCGCGAACCCACGCTCCTAAACGGCTAAGGACGAGCGGGGGTAGCGCCGCCGGGGCGGTGGGGAATCTTGAATCTTGAATCTTGAATCTGCAATCTGCAATCCATCAGGAGGAATTGAGAATGGCTACCAATGACATCCGTGGCTGGTTAAAAGAAATCGGAGAACTGGGTGAGCTGCAGGCGGTGGAGGGGGTGGACTGGAATCTGGAGCTCGGCGCTATCGCCGAGCTGAACATCAGGAAGAAGAACTGCCCGGCCCTGCACTTCCAGGGCATCAAGGGCTACCCGAAAGAATATGGCGTCGTGGCCTGCGCCCTGACCACCGCCGCCCGCTTCGCCCACACGTATAATTTGCCCCGGGCCGCCAACTGGCGGGAAATGCTGGAAGTGTACCGGGTCAAGTACGAAGAATGGCAGAAATCCCTCGACGGGTTCCCCCCCACCGTGGTGAAGGACGGTCCGGTCCTGAAAAACGTCCAGCGCGGCGCTCAGGTGGACCTGACGGTCTTCCCCTCCCCTCGCTGGCACGAGATGGACGGAGGCCGCTACATCGGTTCCGGCCATGCCGTCATCACCCAGGACCCGGATACCGGGGACGTCAATCTCGGCTGCTACCGGGTCCAGCTCCACGACAAAAATACTTGCGGCATCCACATCACCCCGGGGCGGCACGGCCGGCTTCACTACGAAAAGTACCACGCCCGCGGCAAGCCCAGTCCTATCGTCCTGTCCATCGGCCATCATCCCCTGTTTTTCGCCGTGGCCGGCAGCGAGGTACCCCACGAGCCGAAATCGGAATACCATTTCATGGGCGCGGTCCGCGGCGAGCCAATCCGGGTAATCAAAGAGGAACTGACCGGCCTGCCCATGCCGGCGGACTCGGACATCGTGCTGGCGGGCTGGCTGCCTCCCGGCAAGACGCGCAAGGAAGGCCCCTTCGGCGAGTTCACCGGCTATTACAGCGCCGAAGACGAGGCCCCCCAACCTGTCATTGAAATCGAGCGGGTCTATTACCGCGACAATCCCGTCATGCTGGGCGCCCCGCCCAACCGCCCGCCCGACGAATACAGCAAGATGATGGATATCGTCCGCAGCGCCAAACTCTACAACGACCTGGTCAAAGCTGGGGTGCCCGAGGTCAAAGGCGCCTGGATTAGCGACGTGGGCCGACAGCTCTGGATCACCGTGTCCATCAAGCAGCGTTACGCCGGCCACGCCAGGCAGGCCGCTCTGGCCGCCTGTCCCGGCTACACCATGGGCCGGTACGTGGTGGTGGTCGACGAGGACGTCGACCCCACCGATATGGACGAGGTCCTCTGGGCCATGTGCACGCGGACCGACCCGGCCAGGGATATCGACATCGTTCGCGAAATGCGCAGCATTCCCCTCGACCCCATTGTCCGCAAACCGACGGATGATTACAAGACCTCGCGCGCCTTGATCAACGCCTGCAAGCCCTACGAATGGAAGGATAAATTCCCCAGGGCTATCAAGATGAGCCAGGAGCTGGAAAACAAGATCAAAGCGAAGTGGGGCAAAGCGCTGAATATGTGAGCACCGTAGGGTGGGTTAAGCCCGGAGGCGGCGTTTGGGGGTGGTGAGGCCGGGCGAACCCACCACCCCGGGGTGGCACAGGCCTCCGTGCCTGTGCGCCGCGGAGAACCACCGCGGCCGGAACCGTAAGGACAAGCAACGCAGATCATTCGCGCCGGCGGCACGCGGCAGCGTGCCGCTACGGATTGGAATTTGGTTTTTGGAGTTTGGAATTTCCCGAAAAGGGGGCGCCATGTCGTACTACAAGGACCTGAGAGAACACCTGGCCGCCCTGGAAACCCAGGGCAGGCTGGTCAGAATCAAGAGGCCGGTCAACAAGGACACCGAGCTTCATCCCATTGTCCGCTGGCAATTCCGGGGACTGCCGGAGGAGCAGCGCAAGGCTTTTCTTTTCGAGAACGTGTTCGACGCCAGGGGCCGGAAGTACACCATTCCGGTCCTGCTGGCCTGCCATGCCGCTTCGAAACACATCTATGGCATCGGCATGATGTGCGACCCGGCGGCAATCATCGACCGCTGGGCCGAAGCCCAGCTTCGTCCCATCCCCCCACGGCAGGTGGAGTCCGGCCCCATTCACGAAGAGGTGCACACCGGCGCCAACCTTCTGGAACACGGCGGCCTGGAGGAGTTTCCCGTCCCCATCTCCACCCCTGGCTTCGATAACGCGCCCTATCTAACCGCGGCCAACTGGGTGACCAGGGACATCGAGACCGGCTCGATAAACATCGGCAACTACCGGGCGATGGTGAAAAGTCCCACCCGGCTGGGCATCGAGTGCGGCCCTCCCCAGCATCTATACACCCACTGGGAGAAGTGCCGCGCCCGGGGAATTCCCCTGAAAGCGGCCATCGTCATCGGGGCCACGCCTGCGGTGGCCTACGCCGGCACCGCCAAGCTCCCCTACGGCGTCGAGGAATACGCCATCGCCGGTGGCATCGCCAGGGCGCCCATCGAAGTGGTCAAATGCAAAACGTCCGATCTGGTCGTCCCGGCCCGGGCCGAGATTGTCCTGGAAGGCGAGCTGCCCACCGACAGCCTGGAAAGGGAAGCCCCCTTTGGCGAGTTCACCGGCTACATGGGCCTGGAGCAGTGGGGACCGTACTTCAATGTCACCTGCATCACCCATCGCAAGAATCCGCTTTACAACGCCTTTATCAGCCAGTTCCCGCCCAGCGAAAGCAGCAAGCTGCGCGAGTACTCCACGGCGGGCATCCTCTTCAAGTTCCTGAAACACGATTGCAACATCCCCGGCATTCTCGAGGTGGCCACCCCGGAGTCCGGCGGGGCGAACAAGTACATCGCCATACGGATGAAAAAGACCCATCCCTCCCAGGCCTGGCAGGCGCTGAACGGCGCGGCGGCGCTCATGCCCGGCACCGGCAAGATCATCATCGCGGTGGACGAAGACATCGACCCCAACGACGCCGATTCGGTCTTCTGGGCCATGTGCTTCCGGATGCAGCCGCACCGGGACATCCAGGTCACCCAGGGCAAGGTCCCCGGTCTCGACCCATCGGCAGCCCCTCCCGGGACGGCGGCCCATGACGGCCAACCGGTCGGCTCTTCAGGACTGCTGATTGACGCCACCAGGAAATGGCCCTACCCGCCCACTTCACTGCCCGGAAAGGAGTTTATGGAACGGGCCAGGCACATCTGGGAAGAAGAAGGCCTGCCGAGACTCACGCCGAGGGTGCCCTGGTATGGCTACTCCCTGGGGCACTGGACAAAAGAAAACGAAGAAGAAGCGGAGCTGGCCCTGAGGGGCGACCATTTCACCACCGGCGAAAAGCTGGCCCGGGCGAGGAGGCCGGTAGACAGACAGTAGACAGTAGCCGTAGCGGCACGCTGCCGCGTGCCCCGGTAGCCAGCAGCCAGTGGCACAGGCATCCCGCCTATGGCAAAGGACCCGGTACCGCAGGCCTCCGTGCCTGCGAGACACGGATAACTGCCATGCTGCTTCTTTCCTGGCCTCGGTGGTCAAACCACAGAACCGGGAAACGCGAACCACGAAACACCCGAATAAACACGAAAACAGGTTTGTGGCCCTTTCGTGTCCTTCGTGTTCTTCGCGGTTATACGGACCCTTTAGTTCCGCGGCGGTATCGGCGCCCCTTACCGCCGATCGCCGCAGCATTTCTTGTACTTCTTGCCGCTCCCGCAGGGGCAGGGTTCATTGCGCCCTATCCTCTGCCTCTTGATCGCTGGCTGACTCTTGGGGGTCCCGTCGAAGCCGGGACCGTCGCCTGCCATCTTTTCCCTCCGCGTCGTTAGCGAGCACCTGGTGAGTTCCCCGAAACAGGGCCACCAGCCCATGTCCTCTTCTAAGTCCTCAATGAGCCGGTGCTCCCCGCTTTCCCGCAGCTCTCGCAACACCGTTTCCCTGCCGCGCTCCAGCGTTTCGGTCACGTCGCTGAGATCAATATACCCGGGAGAAACCAGACCATCGGCATAGGCCTGCCTGACGTCTTTCATCAGGCCATGGGGATGCAAAGCGGTGCTGTAGCTAACCAATTCGTTCCAAAGATCCGACCCATCCCTCTTCAGTCCTCCTCGAAAGAGGCTCTGGTAATAGGCCACAACCTCCTCCCGGGTCGCCTCGCCTTGAACCATCTCAGTCAATAGCGACTGCAAGGCCGCACCCCTTACCAAATCGTTTGCCTGCTCGTTTTCCACCAGGCCTTTTATGAGACTGGAGTCGCCGTGAGCCACGGATGCCAGTATGCGGTGGAGGTGCTGCGGCACGATGTCTCCCAGGTAGCGCATCATAACTTCGCCGGGCATCGAGACAAACCGGACAAGCAGGGGGTAGGCGCGCCGCTCCCGGAACAGCGCCAGCAGGTACATGGCATAGATGGGCGCCATGTAGGTATCGACATCGAGCGTTTCCGGCCGTTGAATGGCGTCTTCGATAATCTTCAGGAGCTCCGGGATTATCTCCTCTTTCCTGGCGACGGCCTCCCGCAGGGCCTCGACCGGGAAGTCCCCGGTGTGGTATTTCAGGTCTTCAAGTATCTCCTGAATATTCATTTATCGCTCTTTTCGAAGGATTGCAATGCGTCCGGTACCGCCCCGACCGGTCGGGGCGAGAGGTCGACTCTTTTACTTCTGGTCTCCGTTGTCCGACTGCAACATCGGGAAGCCTCGAACCACGAAACACACGAATGCACACGAAAAGAGACATGCTACCCTTTCGTGTCTTTCATGTCCTTCGTGTGTTTCGTGGTCAACCGGACCCCAGGTTCTGGGTGCGGCGGCGGAGGCCGTCAGGCGTACATCAGCTTGCCTCTGGGCTGCGGGATTGGGCGCTTCAGTTCAGTCGCGGTCTCGATCCACTCCCCTATAACAGTCTCGGCATTCGCCAGCGCCTCCTGGTAAGTTCGGCCATCTGCCATACACCCTGGCAGCTCTGGCACCTCGGCGACAAATGCCTGGTCTTCCTCACTCCAGTAGATTATGACCTCATACTTGGGGAGCATTGGGATACTCCAGTGTTAGCTTGTAGCGTAGTATTGACCCCGCGAACCTGTTTCACCTGATACGGCTTTGCCTTCGATCCTTTGGGCTGCAAGTTCAGTATTTCTTCCACGTTGTCCCTGGTAAAGATATGATGGTCCCCTCGAATCCTTTGAGCAAAGCCGAGCTTCTGTAGCGCGTGGCACACATCCCGGAAAGGTACGTTGGCATCCGACGTCCCTCGCAGTATCTTGGCGAGTACCTTTTCGTCGCTGCCCATTTTAATCTCTTCTGCGGGCCTCCCGCGAATTCTGGTCTAAGTATAACGGCGTTTGATGACGCCTGCAAGGAGGAGGGCGGAGGCCTCCTTGCCTGTGAGATCTGGATATTCGTGCCTGTGCGGGCTGGACTACGACCATGCCGTTTCTTTGCTGACCTCGGTGGTCAGGCCGGCAAACCGGGAAACGCTAAACCACAAAACACACGAATTGCACGAAAAGAAATATGCTACCCTTTCGTGTCCTTCGTGTCTTTCGTGGTTAAGAGTCCTCTGCGAGCCTCAGCGTCCTCTGCGGTGAGATCTCCCGGTCAATCTATCAAATGCTGAGTGCTTTGCCAATAGCCGGAAGCACCACCTTGATCGCGGTGTCCTTCAGCCCCACGGTGTATAGCTCGGGATGTTCGGTGTGGACGGGTATCACCACTTCCGGGTTTATCCGCCGGGCGATGTCCAGCAGGTCCGGCCCGCAGGCGTGGCCCGAGGCGTGGAGGCCCTTCTCGCCGTCCGGTATCTCCCACTTCCCGTCAGTCTCCACCGGCAGCCCGAAACCCTTCATGTCAAAGTGATCGAGCCAGTTGTGCAGGCGGCGGAAATCGATTTCCTGCTCCTCGTCGTGCGGCTCGCTGGAGCTGAACACATAAAGGCTTCCCGGCGCGGGTGAGATACTGGGCAGCTCGTTGAGGTCGAAGAAGCTGAAGGACAGAACGAACCTGTCCTGGTTGGCGCGGACATCTTTCGCCAGGACGGTCTGGCCGGCATAGTCCTCGAAGAGATGGCGCATCCACAGGGCAGGGCTTTTGCTGGCGGTGGTGTCCTGGTAGATGCACAGGCCGGCGCCGGCGGCGATCTCCGGAATGGCGCTGTCCAGCAGGCGCAGGGTCTTCAACAGATAGGCGTCCCGGGGCAGGATCACCAGTTTCCGCCCGGTCTCCCGGGCGACCTGCAAGAAGGTCAGCAGCCGGTCGGCGTCCCTGGCGGAAAAGTCCGCGATGACCAGTCCCGTGGCGGCGCTGATGGCCTTGACAGCGTTTTGGTACACGTCCAGTTCAGAAACGTTGGTGGTCCTGGTGGCATTGGTGGCCTCGATTACCAGGGCGCGGGGATGCAGGGTGGCGGCTTTTTCAACGAAGCGGTTGGTGAGCGCGGCGCGTTTACCGTGGATCCGGAGGTCGCCGCTGTAGATGACCCAGCCGGAACCGGTCTCGATGCCCCAGGCGCAGGCCCCCGGGATGGAGTGGTCCACCGGAAAGCAGCGTACCTTTAGAGGCGACTTGTCATGCCCGGCCAGCGGGCAGAAAGCCAGCTCCTTTTGCCGCGACCCCTTTTCCCAAAAGCCCGAGCTCCAGAATCTGTGGGCGTCGATTCCCAGCTTTGCCGGGTCCACGTCGCCGATGCAGAACTGCCGTTGCTGTTTGGCTTCGGTGCTGGAAAGCAGGCACTCCTGGGTCCAGCCTGCCGGGCAGCCCGGCTCGTAGCTGGTGAAGTAGCACACCTGCTGGTCGAAGTCCGACTTGCCCGAATCCTGGATGGCCTTGGCGATGAAAGCCGTGGTGGCCGTGGAATAGACAGGGATGTCTTGCCTCAGAAAAGAAATGTGGGCGGAATGGTCCAGGTGGGCGTGGGACAGCAGCACCCCGTCCACCCTGTCCAGGGCGCGGTAGTGCTCGGCCGTTTTTAACCCCTCCCACATCCCGGCGGGCGCGATGTCCTCCCGGTAAAGCCCTTCCAGGGGCGGGACGAGCCCCATCCGCAGCGGGTCGAGCAACCCCGCGCCGCCCCGCGGCTTCAGGTATTCCTCGTAGAAGAGCTTGTGCTTCTTATAGGGAAACCCGAAGTCCAGCAGCAGCCTCTTGTGCCCGTCTTCCAGCAGTATCTTGTTGCCGCCGATTTCATTTATGCCGCCGTAAAAAGTCAGGTTGACCACGCTATAGCCCTTCTCACTCATTGATCTAACCTCTTGCGCAGGATACAATAGCCCACGCAGACATTACTCGTTAGTCTTTGCCCCCAGAATCGTAGCTGCCTCTTCTATGAATTCCCCAGCGGCGGCAATTGCTGCTTTTGCCCCGTCCGCGGAGAATTCGGCTTCGTAATCGGCTGCCTCGCGGAGATTCATGGCATTCAAGAAATCCCTCACAAACTTGACTTCCATCTGACCTTCTTCGACAAAGAGTGCCCGTAGAGCCACGGCCAGGCAGTAGTGGCTCTTTTCCCGGTAGCCGCGAGAGTAGATGAGCGCCCTGGTGGCGTGGAACATGGCGTAATAGGCCTGAATCGTTGACCATTTGTAGCGCTGGTTCTCGCAGCCAGCCTTCGCCTCTAGCAGGTCGCTTCGGGCAACCCCTAATTCCTTCCCAACGAGCCCCTTACCCGTCGGGAAAGAAACGATTCTTCCCCTCTCGAGACACCGCCTGAACTCTTCATTCACCGGCGACTCTCTCCCACAGAACGATACCCCGTTCCACCTCATCAACATAGGTTTGTTCTGGCCCCTTCGCCCCCAGCAGTTCAACGGGGATCTTAACTACGCCCTGAATATGAACATCTTCAAATCCGCGAGGAAATTTGAAATTGCTGACCGCTTCCAGGACTTCGCTCTTATTACTCGACACGACAAATAGGTCCACATCACTTTGAGAGGTATCGGTTCCCTGGGCGCAGCTACCGTAGAGGACGATGCGGCTAGAAGCCTTTTTGAGCTCTTCCACCAGAGGTTCGATTAATATCAAGTTCACCAGCTTCTTGAATTCAACGATTACCGGGTTGGATGGGTCAACAGAGTAGAAGTACATTTTGCCTTCCTGCCGCCGCTTGATCACCCCTGTGAAGTACAATTCGAAAACAGCACGGTGGGCAGAGCCGCAACCTATGCCAATCCTTCGAGCGATCTCTCTTTCATAGAATTCCTCATTCGAGAACTTGGCAAGAAGCGCGAGGACCTTCTGGTTAACCGTAAAGATGATATGGGCGCCAAACACTTGATCATACGCTCCAAACTCGGAGTACATGCTCATTATACGGAGCGTCGAACGAAAAAACAAGCCCCCGTCCACCCGATCCAGGACGCGGTAGTGCTTATCTGAGTTGAACCCCGGCCACCCCCACCGGTGTTATGTCATCCCGATAAAGCCCTTCCAGGGGTGGGACCAGTCCCATCCGCAGCGGGTCGAGCAGCCCCGCGCCGCCCCGCGGCTTCAGGTACTCCTCATAGAACTGCTTGTGTTTCTTGTAGGGGAACCCGAAGTCCAGCAGCAGCCTCTTGTGCCCGTCTTCCAGCAGTATCTTGTTCCCCCCAATTTCATTTATGCCGCCGTAAAAAGTCAGGTTGACCATGTTGTCCTGTTTCCGTTTTGTTGTAAGACGTCCCCTTTGCGTTTCTTTGCGGTTAAAACCGTGCCTTCTGCGCTGATCATCGTGCGCCGTTTACCCCGGATTGCGCACCCGCCGGGCGGGGTTGTAGCCGCTCCGTTCCGAGAGTCCGCAAGGCGGACAGGTCTTTAGCCTGCGGGGGTGGGGAAAGCGAGGCCACAGATAAGACACCCATAATCCGGGTTTATTCTATCAGTCACCCCGCCACTCCAGCGCTTTCTTCTGGAGTTCCAGCGAGGAATACTGGTCCCTGTATTCGCTCAAGGCGCCCGCCCAATCCATGCGCAGAAACTTCTGTTTGCGCTTCGCTTTCCTGTACAGCAAGAATTCGACGAAGTCACGGACCTCGTCCTGCTCTTCCGGCGTCAACTCTTTGACCATTTCCTCTAACGTCTTCATGTGTGGCTTCTCAGGCATTTCACCTGACTTGTACGATATTATAGCAGACGAGCCGCCAGGCCAGGACAAAAAGGGGGGGCAACGAGGCCTTATCTTTGCGCCAACATACGGTGGGTGGCCGACCAGCCGGGGCGTCGCGCAAGGGCGCATCCCGGCCGTGGCATCCCACGTGGTCAGGGTTTGACCGGGGAAGTCCCCCCGGGCTCGCCGGGCACCGATGGAGCTACCCCCCGGATTGATCGTGTAATGGAGCCGAGACGCAATTCCATATCCTTTTTCATTTGTTCAGCCGTGTCTTCGATGAACTTTGGCATGGAAGATATCGTCTTGACCCTGGTATTTATCTCGGAAAACCGTTTGTCCAGTTCAGCAAGCACCTAAGAGTTGCTTACTTGCCTCAGTCTCTCCACGATCCACATCATGCCCTCGGTATCCAGGCCGCAGTATCTTTCCAGGTTGGCCCTGACTTGCTGCCTTTCCTCTTCAGAAGCACCGCCGTAAGTCACGTTCAGGAACTCCCGGCTGGCAGCCGCTCCGTCGGCAATCTCCATCCCTTCGTACCCCTTCCCCGTCAAAGCCGGCATCACATGTTTGATGGAGGCGCTACCGCTTTGATCAGGGTGATAATAATGGAATTTCCGAAACGGCTCAAGAAGGTCCACCATGCGGCCGCACACGCCCTTAATCCAATCCGCGTACTCGGGAAAAGTCCTGGCCAGGTCGTTCAGAACCCCCTCTTCGAACGCCTGATTGTAAGTGACGACCGTGCCGGATTTGCCAAAGGCCTTTTTCAATCTTGCCAGAAATTGCGGCCGGGGGTCACCGGTACCCTCTGCCAGATACGAGTAATGCTTCACCGTGCCATGGTCCTCAGCCAGGTGCAGCGAAAACTGGAAGGGTATCTTTTGGTACGGCCTGGTTCCATTGAAAAGAGGTACGGTGGGATTAATGGTTTCAAAATCCAGGTAGTGGAGAGGGTATTGTAGAGAGGCGAGGAAGTTTCTTATGGGTTTCGGCTCAATGTGCGGAATGCCGTTGATGTCGCACCACTTCTGAATTTGTTGGGACCTACTAAGTTTGATTGCCCCGGGGACATCTTTGATATACAGAATGCCCTGGTGGAACAACTCGCAACACTTGTTGCCACCGCGATACAACGTGAAAATGTTATTCGCAGGCAATTCCTCCCAGCAGGTGCTCACCGGGCAATCATAAGGGCTGCTGCACTGGCCGCCCACAGGAACATCAGGACATTCCGCTGAAGCGATGGTAGCAAACATGGAGTGGATCCTATCCTCCAGTCCATTGGCTGCCGCGTCAACTTCAGTGGTGATATCCTGGATTGTGAAGAGCCCGGCGGGGTCCAACTCTCCCTTTCTCACGTACTGGTTATTAACATAGGCTAAATAGCAGTTGTCTATCTTCAGTCCATGCTGCCGGCAGCAATGCCGTTGAAAAGAAACGTCGTGCAGGTTCTCCTCTTTGACGCTGGTAGAGCTCTTCACTTCTACGATGTCCCAGGCGTCCCGTCCTGCAGGTTTCAGTATGTCCAGTCGTGAAAAAAGACCTCCAGACATAAACCCAGCTTCAAACAAGGTTTTTCTTTCCGCCAGCAGTTCCCTGGTCCTGCCAACGTTTTCTTTGAAGTCATCATGAGGCACGTCTATGCCACCGGGATACAGGTACTTAGCCAGTTCCCCCACCAAGTGCCCCTGGTCGAAAACATGCTGGGTGGAAGCATCGGGTTCAGGTATTTTGTCCGGAGCATTGCAAGCCATCCACAGTAGCTTGGGACATTGCAGTCCGTTCATGTACCTGGACTTGGATAGGAATCTACTGGTCATTGTTCCCGCCGTTCTTAAGATACCTCATCAAGTTGCTGGCGAACCACCATTTGATGGCTGCCCCTGGTTTATCCGTCACCCGCCACAAACGTTAGACAGACTCATGGCTTCTGTGCCTATGACCGATCGGGGAGCCACCTGCACCACAACCGAATCATTCCGGGCAGTCCAAAATCTCTGTGTCTGGTTGGCCTTCGCGCGCCGTCCCTATCTGGACGGAAAGGTTGCCCTTAAAGCCGCGATCATAGCAGAGGAGACGTGGCTCCGAATTGGGATGAGGCACCATGTGTTCTCGCCGGCATAATCTTTAAGCACCCGTGAATCGTGCCGACAGAAGTGGTCGAAAGGCGGATCATTCCGCTGCGCTAAACCGTATCTTTCGTGGAACCGATCTACAACTGCCGCAGTGCCTGGCCCGGAGTTTTCTTCACCATCTCGTCTCCATCGTCCAGGCCAATTTTGTTGCCGCCTACTTCATTTATGCCGCCGCAGAAAGGTAGATCAACGATGCTCATCCGACCCGCCCGTGCCTCTCGTAGAACTCCGAGATATCCCCGCAATTGTAACTGTCCCGCATGGTAACAAAACCGCCGAACCTGTATCTCCGCCAGCATTTTATGCCGCCAATGAAAACGGGGTTATCGCCGTCATCGTATGCGCTTTCGTGACGTGGTTTATCACCACCTCCGGTCAGTGCGAGCCCGTCGCATTCGCGGCACACCAGATTCGGGTAGTTGCGTGCAAACTCTGGATCAGGAAATGGAGTACCACAAATAGCACACCTGACATGCTCTGTAGCCGGTCTCTTTTGATCAGTCATTACTCGTCCTCCGGGATTTGTTGTTGAAGGTCATAGGTTAACGCCCCGTCTCCGAAGCCAGACGGTCATCGGGAGCCGCTCCGGGTCCTTGAGTTCTGACTCCTATACATATTTGGTCAAGACAGTGTAATACGGTTCAAGTTTTTCATATATTTTCATCAGTTCTTCTTCTAGCCCAACTCCGAGAGATTCTAATTTCTGCCAGTCAAGGTGGCACGTCAAAACCAACACAGGGAAGAAGTTACCTTTGGCTGGCTTGGGCAGCGCCTTTATTGCATAGATTGCCTGGAAAGCTTGCTCCACAACAAATGGTGCGTTTTCATCCCTGACCATATCTAAGGGCATCTGCCAGTAAACATCCCATTGAGTTTCAAACTTTCCAAAGCCTCCGGGCATAACGAATAACTTTCTCTCGACCCTGAATACGAAGCCCTGGCCGAGACCTATTACCGCATCCGCTAGCTGACCCGTAATGACGCTGTGTTCGGCCGACAATATCTTTCCCACTGGCTTGCTGCCTTCGCACTGGACATAGAGGCGAAGACCGCGGCTAGCTTGCTGGATGTGCAGCGAGAAATGAGGCACGTCTATCGGCTTGAACTGGCCCTTTGGATACTTATCGCTGACGATATTGCACCCAAGGGCATTCTGACCCGCGTTCATGGGAATTACCCGATGTTTCCCGATGCGCCCGGCGAGGGTTTCCGCCAGGTTGCCCACCCGTTCCTTCAGTACCCCGGTGACCTCCTTCGCTCTGTTCTCTTTCCATTCCTTCTCCCAATCCAAAAAGTCTTGCTGAGTGAACCTTATTTCGCCCATGTTGTTAACCTCCAAATATTCTAAGAACTGGGTTTTCAAGAATGTTACCTTTGCGTCCGCTTCAGCGGGGGCGGCCTTGCACAATGAGAAGATGTCACTCCATGTGCATATTTGGACGACGATTTCTTCGGCGGTCGGTGTCGGAATCGGATCCGGATACACGCAATATTTGGGAACATACACGCCGCCGAACTTTTCCTTAATATGCCTGATAATCTGTGCGCCCACGATGCCCCCGTGGATCTTACTTTCGACCAAAACGGCAAACTTACTCTTCTCATCGATCATCGCCGCGTCCGGCCTGCTACCAAGAGTCAACTCAAACAGATAGCGCAACGTCGGCTCATCGAGACCTTTGATTTCGGCTTCATCCGCGTTTAAGAACCGGGCAAGATCCGAAACTGCGTGGCTGCTCTTTGGTTTCCCGTCTTCACCTTTCTCCACACATTGACGCAGCAAGGCTTGTAGCCTCTCTTTTTCGGCCTTGTCCTTCAGGAAGCCTTCTATCTTATCAGCTACCAGTCTCTCTACTGAATTTGTTGCCTCATTGGAAGGAGGGTGTTTGTCAGGGGCTATGCAGAGTATGAACTTCTTCTGCCATGAAGCGGGGATCGGTAGCTTCTGCTGCAAGGTGTGTTTACATTCGCCTGTCAATGTGATCCCCAATACCTTCTCTATTAGGAACTTAGAGATGGGAGGCGAGTTATGAAGCGTGGTAATGAGCGCCCTAGTGACGTTGTCCTCGAGGAGTTTCTCCCCGTAGGCATCACCCACTTTCCCGTGTGCGTATGCGTGGAATACGTTCAGGTGTTTGTCCATTTCGTCTCCCTTTCAATTTCCTGGCTTTGCAAACAGTCCCATATTTTGTTGGGCCCGCCGATCAGGGCAATGTGGGCATAGGCTTCAATCCCGCAACGGTCGGGGGCCAGGGCTTGGTCAAAACCGGAGACCGCCTTTGCGTATTCACCCAGCTTAACATGTGCCACTCCGCAGTAATTGTAGACCTCCGGGTCACCAGGCTCCAACTTGACAGCCCCATCGTACTCCAGAATGACCTCACGGTATTCATGCCTGTGATGGTGCACCAGCCCCGATTGAAGTAGAAAACCGCTACCTGCGGTTTCAACCTGTTCTCGCCGGCATAATCTTTAAGCACCCGTGAATCGTGCCGACAGAAGTGGTCGAAAGGCGGATCATTCCGCTGCGCTAAACCGTATCTTTCGTGGAACCGATCTACAACTGCCACCGTGCCCCACCTGGCATCTTCCCCGCCACCTCGTTTCCATCCTCCAACAGCATCTTATTGCCGCCGATTCCATTTATCCCGCGGTAGAGTGTTAGCTGCGCCATACCTGCGGCCTTCGATTCGGGCGTCTGCCGTTGTACGGACTGTACGGATCAGTCGGCAGGAACGCCAGGTGCCTGTAGGAAGTCGTAAAAAGGCTTGAGGGCGAGGCAGGCCTTCACTGCTTCTTCCTTGAAGTCTGGTCTTTTCAATATGGCATCCCATTCCTTGTACTCCCTGTAAATGTAGCTTATTCCAACGTCCAACTGCGTATTGGCCCTGACCGCCCTTACTTGTGAAATCAGTCCCGGCAGTATGTTTATCCACGCAGGCACAACCTTGACCCCGGGGGCGCCGCCGGCTACGGCACCCAGTGCAAAGAAGAGGACGCCGTCGTCAATTGCGTCAGCACCTTGATGATCAAAATGGCGCTGTAATATCCGCAGGTGCGGCTGAGGCCCCTTAGGCCTCTTCTGATTCGGGCTTTTGGTGAGCTCCGATGCGTTCCTGACGATTTCCCCAAGCATCTTTTGCCAGTCATCAAGTTTAGCATCCATCACCCGGTGCCAGTATGTCTTGTTTCCAACAGCGTTGGGCACCGTCAATTGGAAATCCACCTGCGCGGCGGTGATAACCACAGTTATGTGCAGGCAGTTCACCTTGTTCGTCACCCCACTTTCCAGCTTTATGAAGTCGCATGCGCCATTCTCCCAGGCGGCAATTCGCCCGCTCGGTTCCGACTCCATGTTGGGATACGCGTTCGCGTTTTTCAGCTCCTCTGAACGTCTCAAGAACTGCGTAAGTCGTCTAAGCAAGTTCTTAGCTTGCACTTCTTCGTACGGCGTGTCCTTGCCAAATGGAATGCCACAGAATTTCGTGATCGTTCCTTCCATGCTTTTACTCTCCAGAAGCTGCTCCTCAGTGAGCTGTAAAAATTCACAGAACTGTTCTACCAGCCAGGATTCCTTCTTGGCCAGACTGGATTCTTTGTTGTGGCTCGCTGCCCGGTTCATCAGCCAGGAATACACCTCCGGCCACTTGCGCCAGACAACCGGACAGCCCTCCTTCTCCGCGCCAGCGACAGCGCGATGATCGTCCTCCCGCCCATCTGGAGTTAAAGCCACCACATTGGCGTTGGTGAACTCTTTCTTGGCGCCTCTTCCATGCTCTACCAACTGTTGTGTTTCAAGGGGGGCTGTGATCTTGTTCTCAATCACGCAGGTAAAACCCTCTTCTTCGTTGTATATCCACAAGTCGGGTATTGTCCGGCCGGCCCCCGCCACATTGCCGTTCGGGGCTGCCGGTGCCAGCTTCACTCCTGACTTCTGCTCTTTTATGGAGCAGCCGCGCGGGCAATCACGGTTCAACAGAAAAACGACAAAATCGTCCGTCAAACGTTGGCTCGATGCCACGGCATGGGCCAGAGCGTGCGTAACGCGATTCTCTGTCTGTGCCTCCGGGTATTGATTGAAGATATTCCGGTCAATGGCGACCCTTTTGCTGTCAACCACTTTGCACCTCCGATTGGTATGGGAACAGGTTATGCGCCTTGCCTGGTTTGGACAATGCCATCATATCCTATCGTTCCTCCTGACAAAAACCGGCTGCGCCTTTTGTGTGAGGCATTTGCGACACTGGCCGGGGGACCAACCGAATTACCCTGACGCTGTCCGCCAGATTCTCGCTGAACCTGCCGAGCCTGTAGCAGGAAAGACCTCGGTTATTGTAGACCCAGGCATCGGAGCCGTCAACCTCTATCACCCTGGTAAAGTCTGCAATGGACTCCGGGGGCCGTTTGGTTCCGTCACTTTTCCCCACCATGGCAGGACTGAACCTATAGGTTGCGCGCGTCGACCCAGGCCGCGCACGAGGCAAATCGTCATTGACCAAACAAATTGGCATTGGTCCAGTGCAGCTCTCACAGGCACGGTGGCCTGTGGGACCGTTCCTGCGTCATGTGCCGGACTGCAGCCTCTGGGCGAGCCAGACGGGCAGGCCCTGCCGGCGGATCTTGGCCTGGGCGGATTCTATGTCATAGGCCACGCGGTAGTTGGTCACTTCTCCCTGTTGGCCGTCATAGACCAGATAGCTGGCCCGGGGGTCGCCGTCCCTGGGCTGCCCGACGCTGCCCGGATTGATCAACATCCTGCCCTCAAGCTTCAACGGCTGGCCAGGCTTGAACAGTCGCCCCTCGGCTCCGCGCCCCCGGGCGACGAAGTACACCGGGCAGTGGGTATGCCCCACCAGGCAGAACCGGGTGCGGAAATGGGCAAAGCTGCCCGCCGCCTGCCGTGGTTCGGTGACGTATTCCCACACTGGGTCCCGGGGGCTGCCGTGCGCCAGTGTAAAGTCTCCGACTTCCAGGGTTCGGGGAAGATGCTTCAGCCACTGCCTGTCTGACAAGCTAATATGCCTCCTTTGCCAGGCAGCGGCACCGGCGGCATCGTCGTTGAACTGGCGCGCGTCCATCTCTCCCGACACGGCCATATCATGGTTGCCTTTGATGCAGACCCAATCGCTTTCCCTGGCGATGGCAATACAGGCGCCTGGTTCCGCGGCGTAGCCGGTGATGTCGCCGAGGCATAGTATCTTTTCGATGTTGCCGCACTTCCTGGCGTCCTCCAGCACCGTCAGCAGGGCATCGGCGTTGGCGTGAATATCAGAAATTATGAGGTAGGCCACCGGTCCTTAAACTCCCTTCTCTCGCACGTTGGTGGCAGGGAATACCGTCGCCACGACTCAGCAGTTCAGCCAGGCGGCGAGACCCAGCCGGGTCCTCCCGCGGTTTTCCCGCCATGAGGCTCAGGAGCAAAGCCCGGCTGCGCAGGCGCTTTCCGTCCGGAAGAACGAGGCGTGGATTACCGCGCCATCATGCACCAGGGCGGCGCCAACAATCCCTTCCCCTTTGTAGCGGAAGTTAGAGCCGTAGCCAACGGAGGGGTACTTTTCTTCCCCGCAGAGCGCCGCCTCAGCCAGGAAGGCTTTTGCTTTGGCCAGCGTTGCCCTTGCCCTCACTCTTTTCCTTTCGAAGGACTCGACGGCGTAGCTGCGGACCAGCTTGGGGTGCAGCGTGGCGTAGGCGTGCCCGCGGGACAGAACATCCAGACCGGCCACCTCGCCGGCGACGAACGTCACGACCCCTTTCTGCCCGGGTTTGATCGCGAAAGCCTGCAGGCATTCCTTGAGCTGTTCCTCCCTGGCTTCAAACAGGTCTTTCATCGCCCCGGTGGGTGAATTCACCTTGAAACGGTGGCCCGACAGGCCAAGCTCCTCCCAGATTCTCCCCTGGTCCGAGCGGTATCCCCGGTGGCTGCCCAGAGATGCGGCCACGTCTTCCATTTTCTTCTGCCGCAGTGAGTACGGCATAACCTGCGGGGAGCCGCTGAACCTCTTTGAGATGTAGCCCCACCGCCCCTGTTCGCAACAGCTTACGGGAATCGCCGTCTCCGATTTCTCCCTGACCAGTATGGACGCGTTGAGTACCCGGTTCTGCCTGGCGCCGACTAGCTCCTCGCCATCCAGAAGCAGCACCGGCGTGTCTCCGGTGTTGGTGAACTTCAACTCCGGCACTGAACCGCCCTCGCTGGTCTCCGTGACCTGGCTCAGGTGATGTTTGAGGGCGTCGTCCAGCGTCAGATAGTCCGGCCCGGCCTCCTCGCCGGCGAAGATTGGAACCGTCGCCATGTTACCGAACACGAGAACGTGGCCGAGTTGCAGGCCCTGCAGGTAGTTTTTCACGATCGGGTCCATGGTGTTGCCTCCTTTACTAATACGAACGCAGTAAATAGTTGTACATTAACCAGAAGTGGTGTATAATCGGCCCCATGAAGGCTTTGCATATAGAGCACACCGAGGTAACCCGAGAAAAGCTATTAGCTCTGGCAAGGCAAGTCCCGGGGGCATGG
>JACQUA010000124.1 GCA_016210565.1 Chloroflexota bacterium | reverse complement strand
CCGTCGATGTCGGAGGGTTTCAGACCGGCGTCCTCGATGGCTGCCCTGGCGGCCTCGGCTTCGAGCATGCGGCCGTTGTACTGGGGCAGGTAGCCGGTCTTCGTTTTCCCCAGACCTACGATGGCATACCGGCGGCGGAAGTTGTCGCTCATGCTCATGCGCGTCTTTCTCTCCTCCCCCTTTCGTAAAGGGGGACAAAGGGGGATTTCCCTAGCAGGCGGAGCGCTTCCATAAGTCCCCTTATTCCCCCTTTGAAAAAGGGGGAGTTTTTGTCCTGGCCAGGAAATCCTGGGCGCCTTTGCCTTTTCTCGGGTTGACCAGGTTGTGCTCTTTGTGAAGGATTGAACATATTTCCAATGCCTGGACGCGGGTGAGCTGGTCCATGGCGGCATTGGCAGCTCGCTTGGAGTATTCCAGGGTCACCGGGTCCAGGCGGGAGAGGCGTTTGGCCAGTTCAAGGGCGGTCTCCTGGAGCTGAGCATGAGGCACTACCCTGGAGACTATCCCCCGCTGCAACGCCGTCCTGGCGTCCCATCTGTCTCCGGTGAGAATCATGTCAAAAGCCCACTTTTGCGGGATGGCCTTCAACAGATAGGCGGTGGGCTGGGCTGGCGGGACGTTGAGCAGGACCTCGGGCGCTGCGAACTGGGCCTTTTCCTCGGAGGCGATGGCAATATCGTGGGATAGCACCAGGCACAGACCGGCCCCCAGGCAATAGCCGTTTACCGCGGCAATGGTCACTTTAGGGAAATTTCTTACCAACTCATGGATATTCGGAGCTTTGGCCAGGCGTTTATCACCCTGCACGCGCCGCACCAGACCCCGGATGTCTCCCCCGGCGCAGTAGGCTACGTCGCCAACGCCGGTGGTTATGACCGCACTTATCGAAGGGTCTTCACGAATTTCCTCGAGACACGATATGAACTCATCTCGCAGTTCCGCGCTAAAAGCGTTTCTCTGCTCCGGCCTGTTAAACAATATCCTGGCTATGCCGTCATGCTTTTCGAAAATAAGGTATTGCAGGTGCAAGTTGCTCCTTTCACACCTCCCCCTTTGAAAAAGGGGAAAAAGGTTTATCAGGCCACTATTCCGTCAATAATGAGCTGGTTCACTTCCGATTCCGACATTCCCAGGATTCCGGTTAGAACAAGATCGTTGTGCTCGCCAAGCAGGGGGGCGTGACGCCAATTCCGCGCTGGGACGGCCGATAGCTTGAATCCCCAGTCCTCGACGGTGAGCTTTCCCGCTTCCGGGTGGTCGACGCTGATCCAGTGGCTGCGGGCTTTCAACTGGGGGTCACGGAGCAAAAGGTCTTCCTCGTTTTCAACGACCCCGGCGGCAACGCCCGCTTTTTGCATTAGTTCCATGACTTCCCAGGGTGACCTCTTTTCTGTCCATTCGGTAGTGACACTGTCCAGCAAATCGGCATTCGCCAGCCTGTCGGCCAGCGTGCTAAACCTCTCGTCTGCAATCAGGTCCGGTCTGCCGATGACCCGGCAGAAGCCTTGCCATTCAGCTTCATCAAAAACCGCAATGGCGCACCAGCGGTCATCACCCAAGCACCGGTAGACCCCGTGAGGAGCGGCATAGTCCAGACGGTTGCCCTGCGGTTTGGGAAGACGTTTATTGACCAGATAGTCGAAGACGAGCGTTTCTGCCAGGTACAGAGTGGACTCGTACTGGCAAACTTCGATGTGCTGTCCTTTGCCTGTTCTCGTTCTCCATCTGAGAGCAGCCAGAAGAGCGATGAGGGCATGGAAGGGCTGACAACTCGTGTCAGGGTGCGACCAGGGACTGGCCCTGATAGGAGGTCTATCGGGAAACCCGCTCGCCTGGTCCAGGCCGCACATGGCCATCAGGTTCCAGCTCAGAGTGCGGTAGTCCCGGTAAGGGCCCTCGGCGCCGAAGGCAGGCATGGTCAGGAAGATGATGTCCGGTCTGATTTCTCTCAGCGCGGCGTAGGAGAAGCCCCATCGGTCCAGCACCCGGGGCATGAAGTTGGTGATCACCACGTCGCTTTTGCCAATGAGCCGCCGGGCGATTTCGACCCCCTTGGGTTTGGTCAGATCGAGGGTCAGCGACAGCTTGTTCATATAGAACTTATTGAAATGGTGCGACACGTTCAGGCTGGAAAGGTTTGCCGCCCCGGTCCCTGGATGCCTGCTGGTGGAGCCCTTTCTCGCCCTTTCCTGGTTTTCCACAATGATGACCTGGGCGCCGTAATCGGCCAGCGCCTTACCCACCATGGGCCCGGCCACGTGCTCGGCGAATTCTGCAACCCTTATCCCCGCCAGCGGCAGCGGCGGGGCCGTAGCCGCACCCTTTACGGGTGCGCTCCTACGCAGGCTAAAGCCTGCGGCTACGGCCCCACGAAGGCCGATCTCCTGCTCCAGAATCTCGGAATTGTGCTCCCCGAGGCGAGGGGGTCTTCTGGAAATGACCCAGGGGGTCTCGGACAGGCGATACGGTGCCCCCGGGTACCGGAGGTTCGCCCCCAGCTCCGGATGGGCCACGGGAACAAAGAAATTGCGAAGTCTAAGTTGCGGGTCATCAACGATGTCTTCCGGAGTGTTGACCGGGCCAATCACCACGCCCTTCTGTTGTCCGGTGTGGAATACTTCGGCTTTCGTGTGTTGCAACAGAAAGGCAACCAGGAGTCCATTTATGTGGTCTACAACTTCCGGTTTGACCCGGTAAAACGGGTCCTGATATTTCTCTTCTTTGAGGTCGCCCGCCGCCTCCCCGCTGTCAAGCCAGTTGACAAGCCGTTCCCACGAAGATATGCCTGTGAGCTGTCCGATATCAACGTACCCGTCCTTGCAAGGGAAGACCGTGTCGGCAGACCTGTTGTCGCGCACCGGGGAATTCCCTGCCCGTTGCCGGATACGTCCGGTTTTTTCGAAGATTTGTATTACGGTCTGCATGGATACCGGCACGGATGCTTGCACAGATACATCCACGTGCTGGCCTTCACCGGTGGCCGGCCGCTGGTAAAGGGCCATGAGCGTGCCGGCCGCGGCCTGGACGGAAGCCATGAAGTATGCCTGGGACCCGGCCATCCGCTGGGGCGGCAAGTCTGGCCAGCCACACTTCAGCAACAGGCCTCCTGTGGCCATGCCCACGATGTCGCAAGACTTGTAGTTCTTCCACGGTCCAGTCTGGCCAAAGCCAGTCACGGAGGTCATGACCAAACCTGGGTTGAGCCTTCTCAGGCTTTCATAGCCCAGCCCCATCCCTTCGAGGTAGCCCGGGAGAAAGGTCTCGACCACCACGTCCGATGTCTTCACCAGTCCCCTGAAGCTATTCTGTCCTGCCCGGGTTCGGAGGTCCAGGGTTATGCTGCGCTTGCTGGTATTGTACAGAAAGAAGTAAAGGCTTCGTTCGGGATGGCGCTCATCATGAAAGAACGGGCCGATGTTTCTGGTGGGGTCGCCTTCCGGCGGCTCGACCTTTATGACATCGGCCCCCAGGTC
The DNA here is from genome assembly GCA_016210565.1 of Chloroflexota bacterium. Taxonomy (GTDB): domain Bacteria; phylum Chloroflexota; class Dehalococcoidia; order JACQUA01; family JACQUA01; genus JACQUA01. The sequence continues at coordinate 1,651 of JACQUA010000124.1, read as the reverse complement.
GGCCAGCAGCTTCGTACAGTAAACGCCCTTCTGGTCTGCCAGGTCCAGCACTCTTATGTCAGAAAGGGCCGATGGATGTCGAACCCCATCCTGGCGCGCCAAAACGCGGTCTCTGTTCTGCAGATTCCCTGCTCCGCCCATTAGCGCTCCAAACTCCCTGCAATCATGTCTTTGCACAGACTTTCTTTCTGGCCTCCTCTCTACAACCTGAACGAGGCCCGCATTACCACGGTTTCCTGTGGTGCTACATCTTAAGAAAAAAGGCAGAGGTCTGTCAAGGACGGAACCTTGGTGGACGAGTCGTGCTACGATGCGGAAAGATGGGGGAACACTCGACAAGCGGGTAGGTCCCGCGTGTCGAGTATTCCCGCCGCGTCGGCGTCATTCGAACGTGAAAGGAGCCAAATGGAGCGCGGAAGCAGAAAGCACATCTTGGACTGGGTGGCGCATCCTGATTTTGCGGGTCAGTTGTCCGAACTGCTGCGGCCAACCGAAGCGACTGTGCAGGCCAACGACCTGTGGATGCCGAAGGGGCATGACAAGCCGGAAGAAGCTCGGTTGGACAGGTGGGATCTTCAGGTCTTGTCCACCGCAAACAGGCGGGATCTCCGGGACTGGTGGCTGGTCCACAAACGAGGAGCAAACACACCCAACTGGGATCTGGCCAGCACCTGCACAGTGCAAGGAACTCGCGGGATCGCGCTGGTTGAAGCCAAAGCGCACACCCAGGAATTGAAGACCGAGGGCAAGTATCTGGCCCCCAATGCCTCGAAGAACTCCCGGGAGAACCATGATCGCATAGGACAAGCGATAGCCCAGGCGAGCCGGGCCCTGGAAAAGGTCGTCCCGGGCGTAAGTCTTTCGCGCGATAAACGCTACCAGCTTGCCAACCGGATCGCATGGAGTTGGAAGGTGGCTTCCCTGGGCCTACCCGTCGTTCTCGTCTATCTCGGGTTTCTTGGCGACACGGACATGTCAGACGTCGGTGATCCGTTCAGGGATGACGAACACTGGCGGCGCGTAATGGGGGAGCACATGAGCGGGGTGGTCCCGGAGGGTTTTCCGGAGCGCTGGATCGATTGCGGCGCGGCCCCCATGTGCATGGTTGTGCGCTCCAGGCCGGCCCGCTTCCCGTGACGGTTGGAGGCGGCGACAACCCGCTTCGTGGCCGGGCGCATGCGTGATTGGGATTTATCGCAAATTACGCATGCATAATCCGGAGCGTTCACTTCCAAGCACCCCGCAAGGCTGAAGCCATCCCGGTTCTATCGGGACGCCCCGCCGGGCCATGGGCATATTCCGGGACTGTGGCGTTCCCCCCGCGTGGCATGCCTGGCAGTCTGCCCTCACCGGCAGGAAAGGGCGCGGCTGCGACGCCCGCGGCCGCCCTACCGGGTGCGGCCGAAGTTTGCACCCAGGAGCGTCAGGTCATACACGTCCACAATGCCATCTCCGTTGAAGTCCGCGTCAGGGTTGAACCCGGCTTCTCCGCTCCGCTTGTTGAAGGAAGCTGCGAGCAGCGCCAGGTCGGCAAGGTTAACGGCGCCATCGCGGTTGACGTCCCCCGGCAGGAAGCCGGCGGGTGGTGTGGCCGTGGCGGTGGGGACCGGGGTTGGGGCAGGACCGGAAGAGGCCGGCGCCACGAACATTG
>JACQUA010000112.1 GCA_016210565.1 Chloroflexota bacterium | reverse complement strand
GATGGCGCACCATGAAGGATGAAAATGTCATTCTGAGCGAAGCGAGCGCAGCGAGCGTAGTCGAAGAATCTTTCGGGGCGGGGCGCGGGACGAAAGACCCTTCGACTTCGCTCAGGGTGACAGCCTATTTTCAGAGCAAATCCAAAGCACCAATGGTGAAAACCGAAAACCGATCTTCACGCCTGGTTTACCAGGGGGCTAGCAAGGATGAAGATAGCCGATGACCCCTCATGCGGGCACCGACGGCTTGTATCCTCACGGTCATTGGGATTTCGGCGATTCGGATTTCGGATTTTCTTTTCATCCGGCCAGTGTGACATCGCCAGCCGAGTAAACCGAAAGGAGTAAGATTGAGCGGACAAGAACACAGAATCGTTATTCACGCCACCGGAGACGTCGGCCCCAGGCGCATCGAATTCGGCAAGCCGCCGGAATCCCTCTTTGCCCTGAGCCACCAGAAGATAAGAGAAGCGGACATCTCCGTCGCTCAGCTAGAATACAACCTCTCGACCAAGGGCTGTATGCAATTCCGGGAGCACAGCACCTGGCAGGGGCGCGTCCACCCCGACAACGTCAAGTCGCTTGTCTTCGCCGGGTTTGACGTGCTGACCCATGCCGCAAACCACTGCTTTGACTACGGCCCCGAGTCACTGCTGGAAACCATCGACGTGGTCCGGCGCAATAACATCCACATAATCGGCGTGGGCAAAGATATCGCCGAGGCCAGAAAACCAGCGATCATAGAGCGAAAAGGGATCAAGGTCGGCTTTCTGACCTATTGCTCGGTGATGGACGTCGAATACGAGGCGCGGGAAGGGAAAGCGGGCTGCACGCCCTTGAGGGCTTCAACCTACTATGAGGCCCAGGAATACCAGGCGGGGACGCCGCCTAAGGTCATAACGATTCCGTGGGAAGATGACGCCCGGGCCATGGAGGAAGACATCCGCAAGTTGCGGCGCCAGGTAGACATCGTTGTCGTCTCCATGCACTGGGGAATTCACAAGATACCGGGAGTGCTGGCCATGTACCAGCCGGCGCTGGGATACCGGGCCATCGACGCCGGGGCGGACATCATCGTCGGTCACCATGCCCACCTGGTCAAGGGAATCGAAATCTATAAGGGGAAGGCCATTTTCTACAGCCTCGGCAATTTTGCCCAGGAAACGCCTCACGGCCTGAAACCGCCGTCGGGCGCCCAGAGCCTGCCGGCGCTGGCCAAAGATGGCCCCAGGGACAGGCAGTATTCCATGATGGCCAGATGCGTCGCCACCAAAAAAGGCATCGAGAGAGTGTCCTTTCTCCCGGCGTGGATCAACAAGCAGTTGGAGCCGGAGTTCCTTCCCCGAAGCGACCCCAGGTTCGATGAGGTGGTGAGTTATCTTCAGCGCTGGTCGGGGGAGGTGGGGACCACCCTTACCGTGGAGGGTGAAGAAGTGGTCGTCTCGGGGAAATGAGAATCCCCAATGCCAGTTTACCGTCCCGATGCGTCGGGGCGAAAGCTGGACACAGATCGCCGGTACCGCAGGCCACCGTGCCTGCGAAAGCTGGATTTCACCGATGTCGATACATCTTGTTGATGGCTTTGGGAACAGTCCAGTCTCGAAGCTGTTTAACCTGATAGCGATCCGGCGCTCGCAGGCACGGCGGCCTGCGGTACCAGGAATTAGAATCAGAAAGAGGACTTTTCTATGGTAAAAATGGCGCAGAAACTTATGTTCGGCAGCACGATCGCTGATTGGCAGGAGCGTATCAATGTCGTACGGCTGAGGGAAGAGCGGGCGGCCAGGGCCAGGAAGATCATGCGCAAGCACGGCCTTCCTGCCCTGCTGGTCTGGAGCAAGGAGAACGTCCGTTACCTGACCGGGTTGTGGGCCTCCGGCGGCGGCAACAAGTACATCCTGTTCTTCGCCGACCATGACCCGGTGATCTTTGAACAGGCGGGGTGGTTCCGGCAAATGCCGGACCAGGCGCCGTGGATAAAGCACTGGCGGCTGTCGCAGTCCTGGGCGGGCGGAGTTGCCGGTCCGGAAGCTACCCGGGAGCAGGCCGGAAAATTCGCCGCGGGCGTCTTCCAGGAGCTGAAGGAACGGGGCCTCACCGGCGAGAAGCTGGGAATGGTGGGTGTGGACGGCACCGGCGAGACGGCTCTGGAGAAACTGGGACTGCACTGCACCGGGGCAAAGTCGGTCATGATGGAAGCCAGGCAGATCAAGACCGTGGACGAGATCAACTGCGAAAAGATGGTGGCCAATATCGTCGAGGCGGCCTGGTACAAAGTCTGGCAGACGCTGAGGCCCGGCGTCCACGAGGAAGACCTCAACCTGGTCGCGGCGGCTACCTGCTACGAGCAAGGGGCGGAAGAGATTCCTTCGGGTAACTTCCGCTCCGGCCCGGAGACCTTCGCCAGGGGATTCGGCCAATCAGGGCGGATGATCCAGACGGGAGACCTGGTCTACGGCGCGCTTTGCCAGGGCATCAAGTACATGGGCTACACCAGTTGCCAGTACCGCACGTTCATCACCGGTCGAAAGCCCAACCAGAGGGAGAAGGACTGGTACCAGACATTGCTGGACAGGGTGGACGCCATCATCGACGCCATAAAGCCGGGCAACACCACTGCCGACGCCGCCCGGTTCTTCGACCCGTCGAGCAAGTGGGGTTGGCCTGACGAAGCCGAGGTATTGAGCATCGAGATCGGACACGGGATTGGGCTGGGCGGCGGCCACGACTACCCTGTCATCAACCGCCAGTGGTCGCTGAAGTACCCCCAGGTCTTTGAGCCGGGGATGGTCATCGCCGTCGAAAGCTGCGAGGGGGAGCACCGCGTCGGTGGGGTCAGACTGGAGAACATGGTAGTGGTCACGGAGACAGGGTGCGAAATAATCGACCACTTCCCCCGCGGGGAAATACTGGTGGCTCCTGCCTGAGACGGGTGGCCAATCCATTTCCCCCTTTGAAAAAGGGGGATTAAGGGGGATTAAGTTCGGCCGACAGGGAAAATCCCCCTCTGTCCCCCTTTGAAAAAGGGGGAGGTTACGGAGAGGTTAGCCATGCGAACCGTAGGACAAATCAAGGTATACGAAACGCTGGAGGAGATCGTCAACCCGCAGCACACCGCGCTCATGGTGATCGACGTCCAGAATGACAACGCCTCGCCCCGGGGGGCCATCGCCGCCGCCGGACGCGACATCTCCTGGATAAGGGACGGGGCGCTTCCCGTCATAAAGAAGGTCCTGGCCGAAGCCAGGAGGCTCGGCATAACCGTCATCTTCTGCCGGAACACGAAGAGCGCGGACGGGACCATGGAATCAGGCCCGAAGTTCCGCTTCCGCAGCAAGGGCAGTAACTCGAAGGGTCTGGCCAGCTACGAAGTGGAAGGAACCTGGGGCCATGAGGTACTCGATGAGCTGGAGCCCAGGCCCAACGAGCGGCAGATCGTCAAATTCCGGTCCAGCGCCTTCATCGGCACGCCCCTGGACATGCTTCTGAAGGGAAACGGCATTGAGTCCGTGGTGGTCGTGGGACTGGTTACCCAGGGCTGCGTGCTGGCCACGGTGAGCGACCTGATGCATTATGGCTATTATGGCGTGGTGCTCAGTGACGGCGTGGCCAGCGGGAACCCCGAGGCGCACAAAGCAGGCCTGATAGTCATGCAACACAAAGGCGATGTAGTCACTTCGGGAGAAGTACTGAAAACTTGGCAAAACCGGTAGCGACACTCCCTGGGGGTGTCGGGATAATCCCCCGATTATGGACGCGGCGTGGGGCATGTAGCGCATGGCTTTAGCCTTGACGGGGTGGCCTCGTCCCCACCCGCAGAGCTAAAGCTGTGCGCTATGCCCCCCGACGACGTGTATAGGAGGGGATGATTCGAAAAGGCAGGAAGAGAAAGATGAGAAACTTGTTACTGGTCACGATGGCAGCAATCGCTTTGCTGGGCCCCGTTCTGGCCTGCGTTCCCCAACCACAGCAATCCCCCGCTGCCGCCCCGGCGACGGGACCCGGGGTTTCGTCTCCCGGCCCCGCCAGGGAAAGCTGGGAAGCGGAGTGGGAGAAGGTCCTGGCGGCGGGCAAGAAGGAGGGGATGGTCAGCGTGTACACCTCGTGGACGCCGGACATCCGCGTCGCCCTGCGGGAAACCTTTGAAAAGAAATACGGCATAAGCCTGGAGTTCACCACCGCCTCCGGAGGGCCGGAGCTTACGGCGAAAATGGAAAGGGAGCGAACTGCTGGTTTGTACCTGGCAGATGTTATTGGCAATGCCCTTTCGGTTGTCACGACCCTGATGAGGCCCATCGGCCTGGCGGCCCCCATCGAACCCATGCTGGTCCTGCCGGAAGCCAGGGATACGAAGGTCCGTGTCGGGGGTCTGCTTTTCCTGGATGCGGACCAAAAGTATTTCATACCCCTGGCGGCTTCGTTCGACTCTTTCCTTTCCCGCAACACCGACCTGGTGAAGGAAGGGGAAATCAAGTCCTTCCGCGATATTCTCGATCCCAAATGGCGGGGTAAGATCATTATGAATGACCCCACCGGCGTCGGAGGGGGGAATGCCTTCGTCACGCTCACAGCCAGGCTGTGGGGTTGGGAGCAGGCCCGGGCTTATCTCAACGAACTGGTGAGGCAGGCGCCGGTCCTCAGCCGGGACTACCGGCTCCAGGCAGAATGGGTGGCCAGGGGTAAAATGGCGCTGGGCGTTGGAGTTCCGATAAACCAGCTCATGATATTCCAGAAGATGGGCGCGCCGGTGGCGCTGGTGAGAGCAAAAGAAGGGGGCCGGGTCAGCCAGGGTGGTCCGGGGGGGCTCATCCTGCCGGCAGGCAAGCTCCCGCACCCTAACGCCACCAGGGTATTCATCAACTGGATGCTGACCAGAGAAGGCCAGACCGTGTTCAGCAAGGCGTTCTTGCAGCCGGCCTGGCGGTTGGACGTGTCCACCGAAGGGCTCGAAGAACTGGTGCCGCCGCCCGGAGCCACCGTCGAAGATGAGGAGACAGCGAAACTCCAGGCCCAATACAGGGAGACCGCCAAAGAGGTATTTGCGCCCCTTCTGAAATGAGGCCGGCATTACCGGACGCGGCATTCATTGTTGCGTTTATGTTAGTAAAGGAGACAGCATGAGTAATAAGGCCGTTGCTGGAAACACCATCGTCATTCACGCCGTGGGGGATGTCGGTCCCCGGCGCATCGAGTACGGTGAACCCCCCGACACACTCTTTACCATGGTGCATGAGAAGATCAAAGAGGCGGATGTATCTTTTTGCCAGCTTGAAAGGAGTTTCTCCACCAGGGGCTGTCTGCAATACCGGGATCATAATACCTGGTACGGGCGGGTCCATCCGGACAATGTCAAAGCGCTGGTCTTTGCTGGATTCAACGTAGTGTCCAACGCCAGTAATCACGCCTTCGACTACGGCCCCGACGCCATGCTGGACACCATTGACATTCTGCGTCAAAACAACATGCAGGTGATCGGGGTCGGAAAGAACATCGCCGAAGCCAGAAAACCAGTTATTGTCGAGCGCAAAGGGATAAGGGCCGGATTCCTGGCCTACTGTTCGGTGTTGCCGGTGGAATACGAGGCGCGGGAAGAAAAGACCGGCGTCACCCCCATCAGGGTGTCGACCTATTACGAAGCCCAGGAATACCAGGCGGGCACCCCCCCAAAGATCATCACCGTTCCCCTGGAGGCCGACGTGCTGGCGATGGAAGAAGACATCCGCAAACTGCGCTCGCAAGTGGACATAATAATGGTTTCCATGCACTGGGGGATACATCACATTGCGGGCGTCCTGGCCATGTATCAGCCCGAGGTAGGACACCGGGCCATAGACGCCGGGGCAGACCTGATTATCGGCCATCACGCCCACGTCGTCAAGGGCATCGAAATATACAAGGGGAAGCCTATCTTCTACAGCGTGGGGAACTTCGCCCAGGAAACGCCCCAGCACATCAAGCCGCCCAAGGACATGGTGGACCACAGCACCTCTGCCGTGTACAAGAAGTGGCAGGAAGAACCCGGTTGGGACCGCTACAAGGGCGCCCGGGACAAACGGTACACCATGATGGCCAGGATTATCGCCGGCAAGGAGGGGATACGGAGGGTGTCCTTCCTGCCGGGGTTTGTCAATAAGAAAGCCGAGCCTGAATTCCTGACCAGGAGTGACGAGAGGTTTGCCGAAGTACTCCATTACCTCGAACCCTGGTGTAAGGAACTGGGCACCGCCCTCGCTGTCGAGGGGGATGAAATAGTCGTTTCCCGGACCTCGGGCGGGCTGTAGCCCATGGCTTCAGCCTTGCGGGGGAGGAAGACAGAACAGATTCCACAGAACACAGGGCGTCATCGCGAGTCCCGATTTCGTCGGGACGAAGCAATTCCCTCCGCTTTGGGAGAGTCCGCTCCGTTCCGAGAGTCCCGACAGGTCGGGACAAGACTGACCGGTTGGCTGGACATCAGGGAGATTGCTTCGTCGCTTCGCTCCTCGCAAAGACAATCAAATTCGATCCGCAAGGAGAACACGTGACCAACCGACCCCATTCAAATAGCACGCTGGTAATCCACGCCGTGGGCGATTGTTGTCCCCGGCGTATCGACTACGGCGAGTCTCCAGAGTCCCTTTTTGCCATGGTGCATGAAAAGATCAAAGAGGCGGACATATCGGTGTGCCAGTTGGAAGCGGACCTTTCGACAAAAGGGCATCTCCAGTACCGCGCTCATTCGACGGTGTACGGACGCATGCACCCTGACAACGTCAAATCCCTGGTCCATGCTGGTTTCAATGTCGTATCCCACGCCAGCAACCACTGCTTCGACTATGGCCCCGAATCGCTGCTGCAGACCATCGAGGTCCTGAAACGCAATAACATGGAGGTCATCGGCGTGGGCAAGGACCTCACCGAAGCCAGAAGACCGGCCATCGTGGAGAGGAAGGGTATCAAGGTCGGCTTTCTGGCTTACTGTTCGGTGGCGCCCGAGGGGTATGAGGCCGGGGAAGGCAAACCGGGCTGCACGGCCATACACGTTTCCACTTACTACCAGGCCCAGGAATATCAGGCGGGAACCCCGCCGAAAATCATAACCGTGGCCAGAGAGGCCGATGTACGGGCCATGGAAGAGGACATCAGAAAGTTGCACGGCCAGGTGGATATCCTGGTCGTGGTCATGCACTGGGGAATACACGCTATACCCGGGGTGCTGGCGATGTATCAGCCGGCCGTCGGACGTAGGGCTATCGACGCCGGGGCGGATATCATCGTCGGCCACCACGCCCACATAGTCAAGGGCATCGAGGTATATAAGGGAAAGGCCATCTTCTACAGCCTGGGAAATTTTGCCGAGGAGTGGCCCTGGCATCAGAAAGCGCCGGAGGGGGCGCATACCGAGCGCGCCTCGAACACGTACCGGGAGAAGTACCAGGAAGCGGGATGGGAACGCTATCAGGGCCACAGGGACAAGAGATACTCCATGATGGTCAAATGCCTCGCCTCCAAACAGGGAGTCCGCAAGGTCTCGTTCCTGCCCGCGTTCGTCAATCAGAGGGCCGAACCCGAAATCCTTTCGCCGGATGATCCGAGATTCGAAGAGGTGACCCGCTACATAGCGGGCTGGAGCGAGGAGTTGGGCGCCACACTAACGGTGGAAGGAAGCGAAGTCGTCGTTTGTTAATCGCTTACCGTTTGACAAAGGGGGGATTGATCCCGCGTAGGGTGGGTTAAGCGCAGACGGGTGTCGGGTTGCTGGGGGCGGCTGCGCGAACCCACCAGGACCCCTGTAATGAGGAAACACTGTCCCACCACCGTAGAGGCGAACCGGTTCCGACAAGTCGAGGACTGTCGCAGAGCGGGCGCATTCGCCCGCCGGCGGTCACACATTGCCGGAATTCCAGCGCCCACCGCGATGCATCGGGGCGCCCCCCGGGGTATTTTCTGAGCAAAGGAGTCCTTAATGATAAAGATGGCTGAAAAGCTGACCTTTGGCAACCACATGGCTGACTGGCAGGAACGCATCAACGTCGCCCGCATGAGGGAAGAACGGGCCGAAAGGGCCAGGAAGGTCATGCGCAAACATGGCGTCCCCGTTCTCCTGGCCTGGACCAAAGAAAACGTCCGCTATCTCACCGGTCTCCGGGGTTCCGGCGGCGGTAACAAGTACGTGCTGTTCTTTGCCGATCACGATCCGGTTCTCTACGAGCAGGCAGGCTGGTTCCGGCAGATGCCCGACCAGGCGCCGTGGATAAAGCACTGGCGCATCTCTCACTCCTGGAAGGGAGGGATAGCCGGTCCGGCGGCGGTCAGGGAACAGGCGGCCGTCTTCGCGGGGGACATCTTCCAGGAACTCAAGGAACGCGGCCTCACCGGGGAGAAACTCGGTATCGTCGGTGTGGACGGAACCGGAAGGGCTGCCCTGGAGAAACTGGCAATACACTGCGGCGATGCCAAAGAGCTCGTCATGGAGGCCAGGCAGATCAAGACCAGGGACGAGATCAACTGCGAAAAGATGGTCGCCGCCATTACGGATACCGCGTGGTACAAGGTTTGGGAGACATTGAGGCCGGGGCTGACGGAGCGCGACCTGACGCAGGTGGTGGCTAATGCCGCCTACCACGCCGGCGCGGATGTGGTGCCATCGGTCGATTTCTTCTCCGGGCCCGAGACCTTCGAAAGGGGCTTTGACTCCTCGGGACGGCTTATCGAAGCCGGGGACCTGGTGTACGCCGCCCTCTGCACCGGCATTCGTTATATGGGCTACAGCGCCTGCCAGTACCGCACCTTCATCACCGGCAGAAAACCCAACGATAAGGAGAAGGGCTGGTATAAGATTCTTCTGGACAGGGTCAACGCCATAATCGAGCAGATAAAACCGGGCAATACCACCGCTGACGCTGCCATGAAGTTCGATCCGGCCAGCAAATGGGGCTACACCGATGAGGCAGAGGTGCTCAGTATCGAGATCGGGCACGGGCTGGGCATCGACGGCGGCAACGACTACCCCGTCATCAACCGCCAATGGTCTCTGAAACATCCGCAGGTGTTCGAACCGGGGATGGTGATCGCTGTGGAAAGCTGTGAGGGCGAGCGGCGGGTGGGAGGGGTCAGACTGGAGGATATGGTTGTAGTTACTGAGACCGGGTGTGAGCTGATCGATCACTTCCCAAGGGAGGAAATACTGGTAGCGCCAGCCTGAAGAAATTCCAATACCAAAAATGGTGTTACTGCAAAAAGCCCTTTTTGAGCCAAAACGGGCAGAAAATTAGATTCAAAAAACGGTCCAAGATGCCCATTTTAGACCTTTTTGCAGTAACGCCAAAAATCGAAATGAAAAATGACAAAAGCAAACCGGGTACCACAGGCCTCCGTGCCTGTGAGCCAGCGTCTTTCACCGTTGATGGCGCTTGGCCAAACAAGCGTGGAGGATTGCCCATGAATTAGGATTCGGGTCTTTTTGGCTGTGAAGACACAGAGTAAGAGTTTCATTATCCTGAGGAGGGAACAAAAATGAAAAGGTTGTTGTATGTAGCACTGGCATTTGTTATGCTTGGCTCGCTTTTGGTTGGCTGCACCGCCGGAACGGGGCCGCCGGCAAAAGAGGGTCCCGGGGCGCCAGCGCCAACCGCCCGAGCGGGCCAGCAAGGCTGGGAGGCGGAGTGGCAAAAGACAATCGAGGCGGGCAGGGCGGAAGGCGCGGTGATGATGTATGCGACAAACTGGTCAGTGGAGCTTCAGAGGGCGCTGCAGGCCGGGTTGAAAGAGAGGTATGGCATCACTCTTGAGTTCAGCGTGGTGGGCGCAGGTTCCGAACAGGCAGCCAAGCTGGAGAGAGAACGAATCGCTGGACTGTACCTGGCAGACTTGATCGGCACCGGTCTCAACACGGCCACGACGACGTTGAAACCCAAGGGCGCGCTGTCGCCTATCGAGCCCATGCTGCTCCTGCCCGATACCAAGGACCCCAAGATCTGGGTCGGAGGCAGGCTGTTCCTGGACACGGAACAGAAGTATTTCATACCCCTCAGCTCCATATTCGATGGCTTCCTCTCCCGGAATACCGAGCTGGTCAAAGAAGGGGAGATAACATCGTTTGCCGATCTCACTGACCCCAAATGGCGGGGCAAGCTGGTCTGGAATGACCCGACTGAAGTCGGGCCGGGCAACGGCTTTGTCGCTTACATTATGGGCGTATGGGGTCCGGACAAAGCGAAGGACTTCCTTCGCCAGATGGTGAAGCAGGAACCCCTGATCAGCCGGGACTACCGCCTGATGTCCGAATGGGTCGCCAAGGGGAAGGTATCAGTGGGCATCGGAGTCCCGGTTGGCAATCTCCTGCCATTTATCCAGGCCGGAGCTCCGGCAGCCTTCGTCCGGGCGAAAGAGGGGGGCGTCGTCAGCCCCAGCGGTCCCGCGGGTATCGCCCTACCTTCCGGCAAGCTTCCGCACCCCAATGCGACAAAGGTATACATCAACTGGCTCCTGACCAAAGAAGGGCAGACCATATTCAGCAAGGCCATGTTGACGCCGGCCTGGCGGCTGGACGTCCCGTTCGACGGACTTCAGGCCCTGGTCCCCATGGCCGGGTCGGCCGTGGCCGATGAAGAGATTGCACAGAAGAACGCCGCTGCCAGAGAGGTAGCCAAGGAGATATTCGCGCCGCTGCTGCGGTGACGCCCCCCCCCGTAGCGACACCCCTTGTGGGTGTCGAATCTCGCGGATTTCCGCCTCCGCGGGAATGACGGTTTGGGGGCTGCGCAGGGTGAGTGAGGCACAGAGGGGTAGCGGCGGGCCCGGGTGGCTGTTCGAAGCCACCGGGGGCAGAGGGAGAAGAACAAAGCTGTCCAGGCCAACGGGCGGAAATGGTGGGTTCGCGCAACCACCCAGGGCAGCACTACCCCGTTTGCGCTTAACCCACCCTACGCGGTGGCATCCCGGACGTGTCGGGATGCCACCCGTGCCAGGCTGACGCTGGTGGCCATCGGGCATATGATACCGGGAAATAACAAGATTGCGAGAGGAGCCGGACAACAACAATGGTAGAAAAACTCAGCGAGCGCAAGAAAGAGAACGAACCTGAAGAGACGCTGTACGACCAGAGTTACCGTCTGACCAATGAGGAGGCGCGCAAGAGGGAGCAGGGGCGCGTCATCATCAAAGGGAAAGACATTCCCTTCCAGCAAAGCCGGCAGGCCCTGCTGAGGTACCTGCTGCACCAGAAGGACTGGGACAGTGTGGCCGTGCCCAACTGGTCGGTCTTCATCAACCGCATTAAGGTCCATTCGGGCAGGCACGTGCACCAGGGCGGGATTTGCCTGTATGTCCTGGAGGGCAAGGGCTACACCATCGTCGACGGGGTAAAATTTCCCTGGAAGAAGAACGACCTCATTCTTCTGCCCATCAAACCCGGTGGGGTGGAACACCAGCACTTCAACGAAGACCCGAACGAGCCCTGCGAGTGGATCGCTTTTCATTTCCGCCCCATGGGAAACGCGGCAGCCCACCGCCTGGAGCAGCGCGAGGAGCATCCGGACTGGGCGAAGTCCAAATAGGGAGATAGACTGAAATGCCAGACAACAAAGAGATGCGCCGTGCTTCATCCCGCGAGACGGAGAATCTACTGGAAGCCTTGTTCCTGCGCCGCGACCGGGAAAGGGAGCGAATGGCGAAATCCACCAAGGTAGTTGACGGCGACGCTTTGCCCGTGGAGAACAACCGCATGGGTCTGTACCGCTGGTACCTCCATCCCGACAAAGAGGACGTCGCCATCAGAACTTTGCTCTTCTGGGCCCAGGAGATACCCCCCGGGGGCAGGTCCGGCAAGCAGAAGCACCAGGGCGGACGTATTCATTACGTTCAGGAAGGGCAGGGATACACGGAAATCGATGGCGTCAAATATGAATGGGAAAAAGGCGACATGATTCTTCTTCCCATCCGTCCCAGGGGAGTGATATTCCAGCATTTCAACACGGACCCCAGGAATAAAGCCAGGCTGGTGTGCACCGAACCGAACTGGTATGACGCCCTGGGAGTGGACCTGGGGTCGGGCTTCGAGCAACTGGAGGCCTCGCCAGACTACGGCTCAACGTAGGGGCGAACCCGCGGGTTCAGCCGCCGGCCCGGGGCTGGCGGAATGGCAGCGCCGACAGGCGGGACGCCTGTCTCACTGCCAGGGACCACAGGCGGGACGCCTGTGCCACCGGTCGGGGGTACCTCCAAAACAAAAACGAAAAAGGAGCTTACAGACATGAGAAGCGTGAAACGGATCCTGTTGCCCATTGTGATTGTGCTGGGTGGGATTCTGGCGGCGTGTGCTGCGAATCCAGTCGCCTCGCCGGAGGTCGGGCGTAGCCCTGAACCCGCAGTTGCCGGCACGGCAAAAGAGAGCTGGGAAGTGGAATGGAACAAGTTGGTGGAGGAGGCAAGAAAGGAAGGGACGGTCACTCTGTCCACATCGAACTGGTCGGTCGACCTGCAAAGGGCCTTGCAGCAGAATTTCAGGCGGAAATTTGGAATCGAAATAGAGTTCAGCGGGGTTGGCTCCGGGGTCGAGCAAGTGGCAAAACTGGAACGGGAACGTATCGCCGGTCTGTACCTCATAGATGTCATTGGCGGCGGCCTCAACACCTCAACCACGCTCTTGAAACCGAAAGGAATGCTGGCCCCGGTCGAACCATTGCTGGTCCTGCCCGAAACCAGGGATATGAAGGTCTTCGTAGACGGGAGGCTTTTCCTGGACGCCGAAAAAAAGTACTATGTCCCCCTGACGGCCAATTTCGATCCGCTCCTGGCCCGAAATACTGAATCGGTCGGAGAACGGGAACTCACGTCCTTCTCAGACGTGCTCGACCAGAAGTGGCGGGGCAAGATGGTCATGAATGATCCAACCGCCACGGGCGGCGGCAATGCTTTCGTCACCCTCATGGGCAAAGTGCTGGGCACGGAGAAATCGAAGGAATTCCTCCGCCAGTTGGTCAAGCAGGAACCGGTCATCAACCGTGACTACCGGCTCCAGGCGGAATGGCTGGCCAGGGGCAAGGTTGCAGTGGGCATCGGCGTTCCGATAGGCCAACTCATGGAGTTCAAGAATGTCGGCGCCCCGGTAGCCTTCGTCAGGGCCAAAGAAGGGGGGAGGGTGGGCGGCGGGCCGGGAGGCATCGCTCTCCCGTCAGGCAAACTACCGCACCCCAACGCGGCCAGGGTATTCATCAACTGGATATTGACCAGAGAAGGGGGGACCGTATTCAGCAAAGCGATGTCCCAGCCTAGTTGGCGACTGGACGTCTCCACCGAAGGGCTTGAGGAGTTGGTCGCCCCGCCTGGGTCCATCGTCGACGATGAGGAAGCGGCCCAATTGAATGCCCAGTCGAGGGAGCTGGCGAAGGAAATATTTGCCCCCTTGCTGCGCTAGGGAAATGACCGGACGCAGAAAACGGAACCACAAGATTTCACGAGGTTAGCACCAGAGAAGAACGATAACGGAAGGAAATCTTGTGAAGATCCGGTGTCATCTCGTGGTTTGTTCTTCCGCTTATTGGAGACTGGTTCGAAGGAGAAACAATGAGTAGCCAGGCCGACAGTACCGTGGTAATCCAGGCTGTAGGCGACTGCACGCCGAGGCGCAAGGAGTACGGCGAACCGCCGGAGTCCCTCTTTGCCATGGTGCATCAGAAGATCAAAGAAGCCGACATATCTATATGCCAGTTGGAAGCCAACCTGTCCACCAGGGGATGCTTTCAATATCGGCAGCACCCGACGTGGGTGGGGCGGGCGCATCCCGACAACGTCAAATCACTGGTCCTCGCCGGCTTCAATGTGGTGTCCCACGCCAGCAACCACTGCTTCGACTTCGGTCCCGAAGCGCTGCTGGAAACGATCGACGTTCTGCGCCGCAATGACCTTCAGGTGATCGGGGTGGGCAAAGACATCGCCGAAGCACGCAAAGCGGCGATTCTTGAGCGAAAGGGAATCAAGGTCGGATTTCTGGACTATTGCTCGGTGATGGACGTGGAATACGAGGCGCGGGTGGACAAGCCCGGATGCGTTCCCATCTGGGTCTCGACGTACTACGAGCCCCAGGAGTATCAGGCCGGCACCCCGCCCAGGGTTATTACCATAGCCCGGGAAGAAGATGTCCGGGCCATGGAAGAAGACATCCGCAAACTGCGCCCGCAGGTGGACGTGATCGTCGTATCCATGCACTGGGGGATTCATGCGATACCCGGGGTGCTGGCCATGTACCAGCCCGTGGTCGGGCACAGGGCTATTGACGCCGGGGCTGACATCATCGTCGGCCATCATGCCCATCTCGTTAAGGGCATTGAGGTGTACAAAGGGAAGGCCATATTCTACAGCCTGGGAAACTTCGGCGAGGAAGTCCCCTGGCATTTGAAGCCGCCGCCGGGCGTCTTCAATGAAAAGGCCTCGTCCACCTACCGCCGGTGGCAGCCAGAGCCGGGATGGGAGCGCTATCAAGGCCCGCGGGATAAGCGGTACACCATGATGGTCAGATGTCTGGCCGGCAAAAAGGGCATCCAGGAGGTGTCGTTTTTCCCTGGCTGGGTCAACCAGAAGGCGGAGCCCCAGCTTCTGCCGCGGTCCGACCCCAAGTTCGACGAAGTCGTCAAGTACATTGAAGGATGGTCCAGAGAACTGGGGACCAGCCTCACGGTGCGCGGCGATGAAGTGGTGGTGCGAACATAATAACCATGACCGCGTCCGAGCCGTAGCCGACTCGACGCATCGGGGCGTGACTGCGCACCCGTAAAGGGTGCGGCTACGGCAGTGGCGCCAATGTGAAAAACGAACAGAAGGAGTCACTACTATGGTAAGAATGGCCGAAAAACTGATGTTTGGCCACGGCATCTCGGACTGGCAGGAACGGATCAATGTTGCCCGCATGAGGGAAGAGAGGGCCGCCCGGGCCAGAAAGATTATGCGGCAGCACGGCATTCCGGTGCTCCTGGCCTGGAGCGGGGACAACGTCCGCTATCTGACGGGGCTGAGGGGGGCAGGCTCCGGTCAGGGCAACAAGTATGTATTGTTCTCCCTGGAACACGATACTGTGGTCTGGGACTCGGCCGGGTGGGTCCGGCAGATGCCGGACCAGGCCCCATGGATAAAACACTGGCGCATCACCCAGTCGTGGGCGGGCGGGGCGCCCGGCGCCTTGGCTTCGCAGTACCAGGCCGGTGTTTTCGCGGAGGGGGTCTACCGGGAGCTCAAGGAAAGGGGTCTGGCCGGAGAGAAACTCGGCGTCGTCGGTGTTGACGGGCTTGGGAGGGCCGCCCTCGAAAAGCTGGGCGTGCACTGTGTCGAAGCCAAAGTGCTTATGATGGAAGCCAGGCAGGTCAAAACCAGGGACGAGATTACCTGCTTGAAGACAGTTGCCGCCATCGCGGAGGCCGCCTGGTACAAACTGTGGGAGACTATCAGGCCGGGCGTCACCGAGAAAGACCTCATCCTCGCGGCGGGCGTTGCCGCTTTTCAGGCCGGCGCCGATGAGCTGCCGGCGACCAATTTCTTCTCCGGCCCGGAGACCTTCGAGCGGGGCTTCGATAACACGGACCGGATGGTCCAGACCGGCGACCTGGTCTATGCCGCCCTCTGCCACGGCATCCGCTACATGGGATACATCAACTGCCAGTACCGCACCTTTATAACCGGGAGGCCGCCCAATCAGAAGGAAAAAGACTGGTACAAAATACTTCTCGACCGGGTGAACGCGGTGATCGGAGCCATCAAGCCGGGAGCCACCACCGCCGACGCCGCGAAGCACTTCGATCCGGCCAGCAAGTGGGGCTATACTGACGAGGCTGAGGTGTTGAGCATCGAGATCGGCCATGGGATAGGCATTGGCGGCGGCCATGACTATCCCATCATCAACCGGCAGTGGTCCCTGAAGCATCCCCAGGTCATCGAGCCGGGAATGGTCATCGCGGTGGAAAGCTGCGAGGGGGAACGGCGCGTCGGAGGCGTCAGACTGGAAGACATGGTGGTGGTAACCGAAAACGGGTGCGAACTCATAGACCACTTTCCGCGGGAGGAAATCCTGGTCGCCCCCGCCCGGTGACTCAACCGTCATTGCGAGTCCCGATTTCGTCGGGACGAAGCAATCTCCCGGACCGTGAAGACGCGTAGGGTGGGTTGAGCACAGTGCGGTGGAAGGGAAGCAGGGTGGCTGTGCGAACCCACCGGTGGAGGGATTGAAGATTACAGATTCAAGATTAGAAGATTCCCCGCCCCGGTCGCATGGGTATGTACGGTGGGTTCGTGTCCCGATGCTAGATCGGGACGCTTGACCCACCCTACACGTATTTGGAATTTGGAACTTAAGCAAGGAAGGAGCAATATGACACAGCAACCGAAATCGAAAGACACCGTCACCATTCATGCCGTCGGAGACTGCGGCCCGAGGCGCGTGGAATACGGCGAACTGCCCGAATCCCTCTTCGCCATGGTGCACCAGAAAGTCAAAGAAGCCGACATATCAGTCTGCCAACTGGAGGAAGACCTTTCCACCAGGGGCTGCATGCAGTGGCGCGATCATGCGACGTGGGTCGGCAGGGCCCACCCCGACAACGTCAAATCGCTGGTCCATGCCGGCTTCAATGTCGTTTCGCACGCCAGCAATCACTGCTTTGACTATGGCCCCGAGTCCTTGCTGGACACTATCGACATCCTCCGCGGAAACGGCATGGAGGTAATCGGAGTCGGGAAAGACATCGCCGAGGCCAGGAAACCGGCGATCGTCGAGCGCAACGGCGTCAGGGTCGGATTCCTGGCCTATTGTATGGTGGCGCCAGTGGAATACGAGGCCAGGGAAGGGAAACCGGGCTGCTTGACTATCGGGGCTTCAACCTACTATGAAGCCCAGGAGTACCAGGCCGGGACCCCGCCCCGGATCATAACCATCGCCAGAGAAAACGAAGTAGCCGCCATGGAGGAAGACGTCCGCAAGCTGCGGAAACAGGTAGATATTGTGCTGTTGATGATGCACTGGGGAATACATGCCATTCCGGGCGTCATCGCCATGTACCAGCCGATCGTCGGACACCGGGCTATCGATGCCGGGGCGGACATCATTGTCGGGCACCATGCCCACATCGTCAAAGGCATCGAGGTGTACAAAGGCAAGGCCATTTTCTACAGCCTGGGGAACTTCGCCGAGGAGGTGCCCTGGCATTTGAAACCGCCGCCCGGCGTTCACTCGGAGCGCGCCACCACGAAGTATGTCAAATTCGAACAGGACAAGGCGTGGGAGCGCTACCAGGGCCCCCCCGAAAAGAGGTATACTTTCATGGTAAAATGTGTTGCAGGAAAGAAGGGAATTCATAAGGTATCTTTTCTGCCCGGCATTGTAAACCAGAAAGCCGAGCCGGCGTTTCTGAAGCGAAGCGACCCGATGTTCGACAAGGTGGTAAACTACTTGCAGCACTGGAGCAAGGAATTTGGCACGACCCTCACCGTGGAGGGAGACGAAGTGATGGTCTGCGATTCATCCAGAAAATAGAAATGCTGGAAGGGCCGCCGCCGGTGCCACGTGATTTACCGTATCGTAGGCACCTTGCCAGTGACGCAGTGAATCTGAGCAGACATAGGTCTCACCGTCCCGAAAAGTCGGGGCGCTACGGATTAGTGCCTTTGGATTAGAACACCTATCTCAACGAGGATAACCATGCAAAGAAGACTATTCGCCGCGGGCATGATAGCGCTGCTGGCGCTGATTTTGGCCGGGGCCTGCGCCCCCCGCGGACCGGACGCAGCCAGGGAAAGTGCGCCGCCTGCCGCCGGGACCGCCGCCCCCACCGCGCAGGGGTGGGAACGGGAGTGGCAGAACGTGACGGCGGCTGCCAGGAAAGAAGGCAAGATCGTTGTGTATTCCTCTTCCGGCTACGGTCCGAGGGATGCGCTGGCGCCGGGCTTCACGGAGAAGTTCGGCATCCCGATTGACTGGGTCACGGCCAGAAGCGCCGAGCTATCGCCCAAGATCGCTACCGAACGCCGGGCGGGTCTGTTTATCCCGGACGTCTACCAGGGCGGCAGTCCTTCCATCGTCCAGGACCTGAAGCCTAGGGGGTTCCTGGACCCCACCGGGCCAATCCTCTTCCTCCCCGAGGTGACCGACGCCTCGCTCTGGGTGAACAGCGGCATCAACTTCGTGGACAAAGACCGCATGATAGTGTCTTACGCGGCTACCACCTCGACGCCGCTGGCTTACAATACGGACCTGGTGCAGGCCGGCGAAATCAAGAGCTACAAAGACCTCCTTTCACCTAAGTGGAAAGGAAAGCTCATGCTGAACGACCCGACTCTCAACGGGCCGGGGGCAGACTGGTACGGCGTGGTCAGAGAGATGCTCGGCCTGGACTTCATGCGCCAGTTGGTGATGCAGGAGCCTTCCATCGCCGTGGACCACCGCCTGCAGACGGAATGGCTGGCGCGCGGCAAATATCCCATGCTGATTGCGCCGAATGACGCCATGGTGACCGAGTTCAAGAAAGTGGGCGCCCCGGTAAAGGGGTTGGTCCCGGTGGAGGGCACATCGCTGAAAAGCGGGTCCGGCAGCATCGCTCTTATGAACGGAGCGCCCCACCCCAACGCCGCCCGTTTATACATCAACTGGCTTCTCACCAGGGAGGCCCAGATCATCCTGCAGAGGACCCAGGGCGAGCAGAGCGCCCGGCTCGATGTGCCCACCGATACATTGGACCCGGAAAAGGTGCGCCAGGGGGGCGTGAAGTATGTCTACACCGGGAGCGAGGAGTACCTGCTGAACCGGGTGGCGCTGATGAAAGAGGCAAAGGAAATCTTCGGCAGCCTGATGAAATAACGTGCTTTCTCCCCCTTTCGCAAAGGGGGATTGAGGGGGATTTCCCCTGGTGGCAAAAAGGCTTTTTCAAATCCCCCTTTTTCAAAGGGGGAGACACAGAAGGACGAGTAATGGATACCGGATCGTCTTCAACTGATGGAATCTTAATCCACGCGGTGGGGGATTGCGGTCCGAGACGCATCGATTATGGCGAGACCCCGGAGTCTCTTTTTGCCGTGTCGCACCAGAGAATCAAAGAAGCGGACATATCGTTCTGCCAGCTCGAGTGGAACTTCTCCACCCGGGGCTGCCTCCAGTACGGCGACCACACTACCCACACCACCTGGTACGGGCGGGTCCATCCGGACAATGTCAGGTCGCTGGTTTCCGGCGGCTTCAACGTGGTCTCTCATGCCAGCAATCATTGCTTCGACTACGGGCCCGAGTCTCTGCTGGAAACCATCGAAGTGCTCCGCCGCAACAACCTCCAGGTAATCGGGATCGGCAGAGACATCGCCGAGGCTAGAAAACCGGCCATCGTCGAGCGGAAAGGGGTTAAGGTCGGGTTCCTGGCCTATTGCTCGGCGTTGCCAGAGGAATATGAGGCCCGGGAGGGTAAGGCCGGCTGCGCGCCCATCCGCGCCTCAACCTACTACGAGACCCAGGACTTTGCCGCCGGAATGCCGCCAAGGATCGTGACCATACCCCGGGAAGAGGATGTCCGGGCTATGGAAGAGGACATTCGCAATCTGCGGAAGCTGGTGGACGTGGTGGTCGTTTCCATGCACTGGGGCCTGCATTTCATCGTGGGTACGCTGGCCATGTACCAGCCGGTGGTCGGGCGCCGGGCTATCGACGCCGGGGCGGACCTGATCGTGGGACACCATCCCCACCTGATCAAGGGCATCGAAATATACAAAGGGAAGGCCATCTTCTACAGCCTCGGGAACTTTGCCCAGGAGACGCCCTGGCATTTGAAGCCGCCATCGGGAGTGCACGCCAAGAACGTATCCAACAAGTATCGCAAGTGGCGACAGGAACCGGGATGGGAAAGGTACAGCGGCCCCCCCGACAAGCGTTATTCGATGATGGCCAGATGCGCGGTCGGGAGCAACGGGATCCGGAAGGTGACGTTCTTACCGGTCTGGATCAACCAGCGCGCCGAGCCGGAGTTCCTGACGCGAAATGACGCCAGGTTCCAGGAGGTGCTGGATTATGTGGGACCGTTTTGCGAGGAACTCGGCACGTCGCTGAAAGTGGAGGGCGATGAGGTCGTGGTGTGGCAGTCTGGAGGGGTGTAGCGTGGCGTAGGGCGGGTTTGGATTGTAGCCGCAGGTCTTTGGCCTGCGGGGGGCAAGCGTAGCCCTGCCGGGTGGGTTAAGCATCCCGATACAGTCGGGATGCGAACCCACTGTTTCGGAGGTGGGAGGTGAGAAGCCGGAAACGGGAAACGGTGGGCTGGCTTTCGGTGTTGAAACATTGGGATTTTGAATTTTTTGGAACTTGGTGCTTGGGACTTGGAATTTGGCGTTGTTGGTGGGTTCGCGCAACCACCCATGGCAGCACCACCCCGTTTGCGCTTAACCCACCCTACACGTAAGCGGAAAGGACGCACCAGGGATGGCTAATCAGACGATTTCGAACGATACGGTCATCATCCACGCCGTCGGGGATGTCACTCCCAGGCGGGTGGACTACGGCGAGGCGCCGGAGTCGCTTTTCGAAAACGTGCACCGGAAGGTCAAAGAGGCAGACATAGCCTTCTGCCAGCTCGAAGCCAGCCTTTCCACGCGCGGTTGTCTCCAGTGGCGGGACCATACCACCTGGTACGGCCGGGCGCACCCGGACAATGTCAAATCCTTTGTTCACGGCGGGTTCAACGTGGTCTCCAATGCCAGCAACCATTGCTTTGACTACGGGCCCGAAGCCATAGCCGATACCATCGATGTTCTGCAGCGCAACAACATCCAGGTTATCGGGATCGGGAAAGACATTGCCGAAGCCAGAAAGCCGGCCATCCTGGAGCGGAAAGGCGTCAGGGTCGGATTCCTGGCCTATTGCTCGGCGCTGCCGGTGGAGTTTGAGGCGCGGGACGGAAAAGCCGGGTGTGCGGCAGTTCGAGTTACCAGCTATTATGAAAACCAGGACTTCGCCCCGGGGATGCCTCCGAGGATCATCACCGTCCCCCTGGAGGCAGACGCCCGGGCCATGGAGGAAGACATCCGCAAGCTCCGGAAGGAAGCTGACATCGTGGTTGTTTCCATGCACTGGGGGCTGCATTTCATACCCGGCGAGCTGGCCACTTACCAGCCTGCTCTCGGCCACCGGGCCATCGACGCGGGAGCGGACCTCATTATCGGGCATCACCCTCACCTGATCAAGGGAATTGAGAAATACAAGCGCGGGATCATATTCTACAGCGTGGGAAACTTTGCCCAGGAAACGCCCCACCACCTGAAACCGCCGCCCGGCGTCATCGGCGAGCGCGTCTCCATCAGGTACCGGAGGTGGAAGCGCGACCCGGCCTGGGAGCCCTACGGCGGCCCCCCGGATAAGAAATACTCTATCATGGTCCGGTGCGCGGTCAGGAACAAAGCGCTGCAGGAAGTCTCTTTCCTCCCGTGCTGGATCAACCGGCGCTCCGAACCGGAGTTTCTGCCCCGCAGCGACCCGAGATTTCAGGAAGTGCTGGACTACATCCAACCCTGGTGCGAGGAGTTGGGCACGAGCCTGGAGGTCAAGGGCGACGAAGTGATTGTTCCCATTCTTTCTCCCCCTTTGAAAAAGGGGGATTAAAGGGGATTGGGTAACCTCTTGACCGCACCGGCGCGGAGAAACCCAAAGGAAAGCGAAAAAGAAACCACGAATCAACACAAATGGACACGAATCGGGGGCGAGCTTTCGTGTGCATTCGTGTTAATTCGTGGTGGCACGAGTGGAACGAGATTTCCTGCAGCGGGAGAATGACATTAAGCGCAAAACGGCCGAACTGTTTCAGGCCGCTGAATAACGCACAAAGAGATATATTAGGCTTAACAGATGCTACATATTTTGAGGTAACAGGCTCTTGCACCTGATGTCGAGGGGACGATGCTTACCACGGTTGCAGACTTACGGAGACGACTGGGGCTAACCCAGGCTGAATTTGCCGAGAGGGTGGGCGTAAACCGTGTCACCATCAGCAGATGGGAAAACGGCAGGGTCCGCCCAACTCCATTGGCCCTCAGAGCGCTTTCGTGCCAGTCGGTACCCGCCCACAGCCAGCAACCGTCGGACGGCATGGCTGGACTAATTGCTGATTCGAGGTCGCCCGCGCGTTTCGCCACCCGGGCGGCCGTGGCGCCGGACAACCGGCGAAGGCGCGAACCATCTGGACTAACCGGGGAAGATGACGCTACGATGTCACCGCGGATGGACAGCGGCGCCGAAATCGAGGCCTTCAGGCGATCACCCATATTAGCAGATCTGGACCGGGAACAACTCGCGGGGCTTGCCGGGCTCACCGCAGAGCGCCGTTTCAAGGCTGGTGAATTTCTGTTCGTGGCCGGCAACCCGGTCGAATGTTGTTATCTGCTGGTTTCGGGAATGGTCAAGATATTCAAGCATTCTCCGTCGGGGACAGCCTGCATTACCGGTATTTTTGGCCCCGGTGAAATGCTCGGCAGCCTCCTGCTTTTCGGCATTGCGAGTCACCCCTCTTCCGGCCAGGCCGTGACCGGCACCAGGGTGCTTATGCTGAGGAATGATAGCTTCATTTCATTTCTTACCGGATATCCCGGGTTAGGCCCGAGGGTCCTGCGCAGGATACTCGACTTCGCAGGCAAACGCCACGAGTCGGCTGTGGTGCGGTTGAGCGAACTAGCGGTGGAAAGAGCAGACTACCGTCTTGCCCGCGTATTGTTCGGGCTTTGCCTGGAGTTCGGTTCCACCATCCCCTTGACTCGCCGCGAAATCGCCGAAATGGCCGGCACCACCACGGAGACAGCGGCCCGTTTCGTAAGCCTTTTGAGACAGAAGGGTGTCGTCGAGTCTTTGCGCGGCAAGGTTAGAGTTATCAAATGGGAGAGGCTGCGAGTCCTGGCCGAGGTTTGACCGCACCATACTGGCAAGAAGAGCCCCGCGGTTTCAGAGAGGCTGTGTGGGGATCAACCGGGACAGAGAGCTTGTTTGAGCCAGGTCATTGACGGTCTTTGTGGCATAGAAGTATAGTCAGTCATCAATCTGCTGCCAGACTTGCAGCGCTGACCGGTCTATGCTGTGAACTTGTTCTTGCGGCAGCACGGTTCGCCGCTTGGCGACAACTGATCGTCATGAACCGTAGCACGGGCATCTAGCCCATGACCGCTCAATCCTGGCATCTGTAAAGTTCGTGGCAGTCGGGACGCCTGTGCTACGGGTACTTTGATGCAGTTATGATTGTAAGGAGGAAAAGAAATGAGCCCAGAGAGGTTATCGTTGTACGCGGTGGGAGATGTCATACTCAAACGCGAGGACCCGGAATCGATGTTTCCTCTGGTAGCGGCAACCCTGAAAGAGCCGGATATCCTCTTTGGTCAGATGGACTTCATCTCTTCGTCAAAGTCTCCCGGGATGCACATGTCCAGCGGCAATCCCTCCCATCCCCGGGCCGTAACAGCGCTCAAGAATGCTGGTTTTGACATCATGTCTTGCGCCAGCAACCATACCCTGGACTTCGGGGAAAGCTGTTTCCTGGACTCGGTCGATCTTGTAAAAAAGGCTGGAATAACCGTCATTGGGGCCGGCAAGAATATCACCGAGGCCCGTCAGCCCGCCATCATCGAGAAGAACGGGACGAAGATCGGCTTCCTGGGGTACTGCACGGTCTTGCCCAGGGGATACGAAGCCAAGGCCGACAAACCCGGTGCGGCGCCCATGAGGGCCACCACGTCCTACGAGCAGGTTGACTGGCAGCCGGGGATGCCGCCGAGGATACTCTCCTTCGCCCACAAGGAAGACCTGGAGACAATGCTGGCCGACGTCAAGAAGCTGAGACCACTGGTAGATATCCTGGTCTTGTCTCTCCACTGGGGAGTGCACT
The DNA here is from genome assembly GCA_016210565.1 of Chloroflexota bacterium. GTDB lineage: Bacteria > Chloroflexota > Dehalococcoidia > JACQUA01 > JACQUA01 > JACQUA01. Next base: position 21,081 of record JACQUA010000112.1, on the reverse strand, counting down.
ACATTGAATCGATAATCGGCATGTATCAGAAGGAAATAGGCCACGCCGCCATAGACGCCGGCGTGGATGTTATCCTCGGACACCATGCCCATCTGTTGAAAGGGATCGAAGTCTACAAAGGCAAAGTCATCTTCCATAGCCTAGGGAACTTTTCCGTGGACAGCCGCCCAATTGAACCTGTGGTCAATGACACGCTGTGGAAGTTGCTCCGGTGGGAAATGGACCCCGGCCCGCCCCCTTATGCCTACGCGCCGGTTTCGAGGAAAGCTACCCTCGGTAAGCTCCTCATTTCGGGCAAGAAGATTACCAGGGTCTCCTACGTGCCCGTTCTGGCCAACAGGCAGTTGCAGCCCGAAATCCTTCGCGAGTCTGACCCCCGTTTCACCGAAGCCTTTCAGTACATGCAATGGCTTTGCAAAGACCAGCAACTGGATACAAAGCTCACCCGGGAGGGTGATGAGATTGTGATCGGGACATAGCATGCACGGAGCGGGAAGCAAACGGGCAACGGATAGCTCAAGAATGAAATGGTACTGTCGCATCAGGAGGCATCGTCATGGTCAAGATGGCTGAAAAGATTACTTTCGGCAATACAATCGCTGACTGGCAGGAACGCATCAATGTTGTGCGCATGAGAGAAGAAAGGATCGCCAGAGCCAGAGCAACCATGCGCAAGTACGGCGTTCCGGCTCTTCTCGTTGGCGCCAGCGAGAACATCCGCTATTTGACTTCTCTACGAGGCTCCCCGGGACAGGGGCGTAAGTACATCTTATTCTTCGCCGAACATGACCCCGTGGTCTTCGAGGAGCCGGGTTGGATCAGGCAGATGCCCGACCAGGCGCCCTGGATAAAGAACTGGCGCATCGCCCGCTACTGGCTAGGGGGAGTTTGCGGTCCGGAGGCCTCCAAAGATGAGGCGGAGATTTACGCTGCCGAGATTCATCAGGAACTGAAGGACCGGGGTCTCACCGGAGAGAAACTGGGCCTCGTAGGGGTAGAAGGCCTCGGAAAGTCGGAACTGGAAAAGCTAAAGCTGAAGTGTGTTGAAGCCAAGTCACTCATTCTGGAAGCCAGGCAGGTGAAGACCAGGGATGAAATCAACTGCGAGAAGATGGTCGCTGCCATCACGTCTACGGCATGGTACAAGGTCTGGCAAGGCTTGAGGCCGGGGATGAAGGAAAAGGACCTCACCCAGATTGTGGCCAATGCCGCGTACGAGGCGGGGGCCGACGACATCCCCTCAGTGGGCTTCCGCTCCGGCCCGGAAACCTTCGAAAGGGGCTTCGACCGGACAGGGCGCACCATCGAGCTGGGCGACCTGGTCATCGGCACCCTTTGCGGCAGCATTCGGTTCATGGGATACGGTACGTGCACCTTTCGCACCTTCTGCGCCGGCGCCAAGCCCAAGGACAGAGAGAAGGACTGGTATAAAAAGCTTCTGGACCGGGTCAACGCCGTGATTGAAGCGATCAAACCCGGTGCGACTACCGCCGACGCCGCCAAATATTTCGCTCCGGCCAGCAGTTGGGGCTACAAGGACGAGGCCGAAGTGCTCACCATAGAGATCGGGCACGGCATAGGCATCGGCGGTGGCTATGATTATCCCATCATCAACCGCCAGTGGTCTCTCAAGCATCCCGCGGTCATCGAGCCAGGCATGGTGATAGCGGTGGAAAGCAGCGAGGGCGAACACCGGGTGGGAGGCGTCCGCCTGGAAAACATGGTGGTGGTCACGGAGACAGGATGCGAGATCATTGACCATTTCCCGCGGGAAGAAATCCTGGTGGCCCCGGCCTGAGCCCCACGGTTTCTCGTTTGCGAGATTATGACCAACCCGGCGGGGCGTAGCCCATGGCTTCAGCCTTGCTGGGCGGCAAGAAGTGATGGAGCCAGATAGTTCATGGTGAGACGGGATTATGGTCCCGTGATTGATGGAGAGACAAGACATGAAGAGAGTGATGTATGCAGCGCTGATTGTTTCGGTTTTCGGCGGCTCTTTGCTGGCAGGCTGTGCGGCCAGACAGGAGGGTACAACTGACACAAGACCCGGTCCGGCGGGTTCCCCGGTGATGGGGACCGCTGAGACCTTTGACCAGCAGTGGAAGAAGCTCGTCGAGGCGGCAAAGAAAGAAGGCACCGTTAGCGTTTATACGTCAAACTGGATACCGGAAACGTTGAACGCGATTCGGACCAAATTCGCCGGCGATTTCGGAGTGGATGTCGAGTTCAGTCCCGTGGGAGCGGGCAGTGAGCAGATGGCCAAGATGGAAAGAGAGCGGTCGGCCGGACTGTTTGTGGTCGATGTCATCGGCGGGGGTTTGCCTACCACGGTCGTCATGAAACAATCTGGCCTGGTCGCCCCGGTGCTTCCGATGCTCATGCTGCCGGAGGTGAACGATCCCAGGATGTGGTTCGGCGGCAATCTGCTCCTGGATTCAGAACGAAAATATCACATTCAACTGAGCGGGCAATTCGACTCCTTCCTGTCCCGCAACACCGAGCTGGTCAAGGAAGGCGAAATCGCTTCGTTCAACGATTTATTGAACCCCAAGTGGCGGGGCAAAATAGTTTTCAACGACCCAACCGACATCGGCGGAGGTAATTCATTCGTCACGGTGACCCAAAAGCTGTGGGGACCGGATAAGTCCAGAGAGTTTCTCACCCAGCTAGTGAGGCAAGAACCATTCCTGAGCCGGGACTATCGGCTCCAGGCCGAATGGGTGGCCAGGGGTAGAGTGGCCTTGGGACTGGGCGTCCCCGTGAACCAGTTGATGACTTTCAAGAAGATGGGCGCCACGATAGCTTTTGTCCGGGCCAAAGAAGGGGGCAGAGTCACCGGAGGGCCCGGGGGCATGGCCGTACCCTCAGGCAAATTGCCACATCCCAATGCCGCCAAACTATTTGTCAACTGGATGCTGACCAGGGAAGGGGCCACCGTCTTCAGCAGGGCGATGTCCCAACCCGCCTGGCGGCAGGATGTTACTACTGAAGGGCTGGAAGACCTGGTCCCGTCGCCCGGGTCAGCAGTGGAAGACGAGGACACCGCCATACTGAATACAAAGAACCGCACACTGGCGAAAGAAATTTTCGCGCCTCTGTTGAAATAAGGGGGAACATTGACCAATCAGTCTGGTCCGAACAATACAGTTGTAATCCACGCCGTGGGCGATTGCGGCCCCAGGCGAGTGGACTATGGAGAAGACCCCGAGTCGCTTTTCGCCATGGTCCACAAGAAGATCAAAGAGGCGGACATATCGGTCTGCCAGTTGGAGGAGATTCTCTCGACCAGGGGTTGTCTCCAGTACCGAGAGAATCCCACCTGGATAGGGCGAGTCCACCCCGACAATGTCAAGTCACTGGTCTTTGCCGGCTTCGACGTGGTTTCTAACGCCAGCAACCATTGCTTCGACTACGGTCCTGAGGCGTTGCTGGAATGCATTGATGTACTGCGCCGCAACAACCTGAAGGTCATAGGAGTCGGTAAGGATATCCTGGAGGCGCGGCAGCCGGCGATTCTGGAACGGAAAGGGGTAAAGGTCGGCTTCCTGGCATACAACTCGGTGGCCCCTCCGGAATATGAGGCCCGCGAGGGAAAACCGGGGTGCAGCGCTATACATATTTCCACCTACTACGAGGCTCAGGAATACCAGGCCGGAACGCCGCCGAAGATCATAACCGTGGCGCGAGAGGAGGATGTGCGGGCCATGGAAGAAGATATCCGGGGCTTGCGCAGGCAGGTGGATGTCGTGGTTGTCGTGATGCACTGGGGCGTCCACCATATCCCGGGGCTGATCGCCATGTATCAACCCGCCGTCGGGTACCGGGCCATCGACGCTGGGGCCGACCTTATTGTCGGACACCACGCCCACATGATCAAGGGCATAGAGATATACAAGAACAAAGTGATCTTCTACAGTCTCGGCAACTTCGCCGAAGAAGTGCCCTGGCACCTGACCCCCCCGCCAGGCGTCCGCGCCCTCCCAAGTTCGGCAAAATACGGACGGCGCAGTGTCCAGCCTGGATGGGAACGCTACCAGGGAGAGCCGGAAAAGCGGCTTTCATTCATGGCCAAGTGCACCGTCAGAAATAAAACCATCGATAGGGTTTCATTCCTGCCGGCGTGGATTAATCAGAAAGCTGAGCCTGAAATCGTGCCGGCAACCGATGAGAGGTTCGGACAGGTTGTCAAATATATGGAGCCATGGTGCAAAGAGCTTGGCACCGCGCTCAGAGTCGAGGGCGACGAAGTCGTGGTTTACCCGGTACAGCCCGGGAAAACATAGAGGAACCGATTCGGCCGCCTTTGCAGACGACCACGTCAATGGAGATGCCTTCATGGTAAAAATGGCCCAGAAACTCACCTTCGGCGATAAGATTGCCGACTGGCAAGAGCGGATCAATGTTTCCCGTATGCGAGAGGAGCGGGGCTCCCGGGCCAGGAAGATCATGCGCAAGCACGGCATCCCTGCGGTTCTGGCGATGAACAACGAAAACATCCGTTATCTGACGGGTCTGCGCGGTTCCGGGGGCGGCGGCAACAAGTACGTTCTTTTCTTTGCCGAACATGACCCGGTAATGTTCGAGCAGGCCGGGTGGTATCGGCAGATGCCGGATCAGGCCCCCTGGATAAAGCAATGGCGGGTGGCCCACACCTGGCGGGCGGGACAGCCCGGGCGGGAGGCCGCCGCTGAAGAGGCCGCGGTGTTCGCGACCGGGATCTTCCAGGAACTGAAGGAGCGCGGCTTGAGCGGGGAAAAACTTGGCGTGACCGGGGTTGACGGCTTCGGGACAGTTGCGCTGCAGAAGCTGGGGGTCCAGTGCAGCGAGTCGGGTTCGCTTATGATGGAAGCCCGGCAGGTCAAGACCCCGGATGAGATCAACTGTGAAAAAATGGTGGCGGCCATCGTCGAGACGGCCTGGTATAAAGTCTGGGAGGTGCTCCGTCCCGGTGTGACCGAGAAGGACCTCGATCGCGCCGCGGGCAACGCCTGCTACGACGCCGGCGCCGATCAACTGGTCTCGAACAATTTCTTCTCGGGGCCGGAGACCTTTGAGCGGGGTTTCGACCAGACCGGGCGCATTATACAGACGGGGGACCTGGTTTACGGCGCCCTGTGCACGAGCAACCGCTATATGGGCTATGCCAACTGCCAGTACCGGACATTCATCACCGGTAGGAAGCCAAACGATAGAGAGAAGGACTGGTACAAGAAGCTCCTGGACCGGGTCAACGCCGTTATCGACGCCATAAAGCCGGGAGCGACCACAGCCGATGCCGCCAGGTTTTTCGCGCCAGCCAGCACCTGGGGGCTCAGCGATGAAGCCGAGGTCCTGAGCATTGAGGTCGGCCACGGGATCGGGCTGGGCGGTAGCCGCGAGAACCCCATCATCAACCGCCAGTGGTCCCTGAAGCACCCTCAGATAATCGAGCCCGGGATGGTCATCGCGGTAGAGAGCTGCGAGGGTGAACACCGGGTCGGCGGCGTGCGGCTAGAAAACATGGTGGTGGTCACCGAGACCGGGTGCGAGATCATAGACCATTTCCCCAGGGAGGAAATACTGGTTGCGCCGGCGTAGTTGCCCGACGTTTGTCCTGAAATGGTACCACGAATGGACGGCATTGAACACTTTACCAAGTTACAAGTGTTACATTTGTCTATCCGTGTTAACTCGTGGCCGACGTCGTAGAACCCGAAGCAGCAGATGTGGAGCTCCGCCCGGCAAACCCGGGTATAGTGTCTCATGAATGGCTTTATAACGGGCTGGTTTGTCAAGGATAGCTTCAGCAGAGGCGTGCCATACGAACCGATTAGCTACCGACCTCATCGGAGGGGGACCTGCCCAGCGAAGAACGTAAAAGCTTTGGAGGACTGTAAATGAATCACGATAACGTTCTGTTATATGCGGTTGGAGACGTTTCCGTTAACCGTGAAAAACCCGAATCCATCATGGCCCTGGCGCAGCCGACCCTGAAGCAAGCCGATGTCTTATTTGGCCAGATGGAGTGCCATCTCTCAGAGAGGGGTGCGCCTGGGGAGAACGTTTCTATATCAATAGCCCCTTCGCATCCCAGGAACGTCGCGGCCCTCACCTGTGTTGGCTTTGACGTAATGGCCGCGGCCAGCAACCATACCCTGGATTTTGGCAAAGAGGCCCTCCGGGATACTGTTGCTAACTTGAGGAAGAATGGCATCATTGTTGTTGGTGTGGGTGAGAACATTGACGAAGCCAGGCAGCCCGCCATTATCGAGCGTAAGGCTACCAGGATAGGTTTCCTGGACTACTGCACCGTTCTGCCAAAGGGGTATGAAGCCAGGCCGGATAAGCCCGGCGCCGCCCCGTTGAGAGCCTCCACTGCCTATGAGCAAGTCGATTGGCAGGCCGGCATGCCGCCCAGAGTTCTATCTTTTGCCCACCAGGAGGACCTGGCAGCGATGTTGAATGACATCAAGAAGCTGAGACCCGAGGTCGACGTGCTGGTATTGTCAATGCACTGGGGCATTCACTACATCCCGTCACTAATTGCCATGTACCAAAAGGAGGTGGCCCATGCCGCCATCGACGCCGGAGTGGATCTCATCCTGGGCCACCATACCCATATCTTGAAGGGAATCGAGGTCTACAAGGGCAAGGTGATCTTCCACAGTCTGGCGAACTTTGCCTATGACCATGGTCCGATCGAAAAGGTGCGTTTGAGTCCCACCTGGAAGAACTTGCGCTGGGACATGGACCCCGAATATCCATCCTACCCGTTTCCAGCGGATTCCAGGAAAACCATCATTGCCAAGTGCGTAATGTCCAACAAGAAGATACAGAATGTCAGGTATTTGCCCGTCATGATCAATAAGCAATCGCAGCCGGAGGTACTTTCCCGGTCGGATAAGCGCAGCGCGGAAGTGTTTGATTACATGGCGTGGCTGTGCAAAGACCAGCAGTTGGCGACTGCGTTTTCTCGAGACGGAGACGAAGTTCTTATATGCACATGAATCGCGATAGCGCTGAACACGCCATGGTCCGACAAGCTATTGCAGCAAGACTCTAAATTGGCGCGACCGGTGGTCAACATGCTTTGCAAGTCAGGGAGGAATAGAATGAATAGAAGGATCGTCGCATTGGCGTTTGCCGTGGGGTTGTTGTTTTGGGTAGCAGGTTGTGTGGAAACAGTAACCCCGACCATTTCTTCGCCGGGGACACAGGCTAAAACTGCTCCTGCGGCCGGGATAGATCGAGAGTGGAATGCCCTGGTGGCTGCGGCTCAGAAGGAAGGGAAAGTCATGTTCTATCGCTCAGCGGCCGTATCCCAGTCTGAGCTAAGGGATGCAGTTACCAGGGCCTTCAAGGAAAAATATGGCATCGAAGTAGAGTTCACTACGGCTCCGACCGGCGAGTTGGTGGCTCGGTTAGACAGGGAGAACAGAGGAGGGTTAAACTTAGCCGATGTGGGAATGTTTGCAGATCCACCCATCATTACTTCGATAAAACCACTGGGAATCACCGAGCCACTAGAGCCGCTTCTGATCTTGCCAGAAGTGACAGATTCCTCAAAATGGCACGGCGGCAAGATACCCTATATGGATGTGGACAAGCATGGCCTCAGTCCCGTTTGGTTCGTATCTCCACCCCTCACCATTAACACGGAGATGGTCAAGCCAGGCGAGATAAAATCTTACGATGACATCCTGGCCCCGAAGTGGAAAGGGCAGATTGTACTGGACGACCCGACCACATTTGGACTTGGCGCCAACTGGTTCGGCTTCATGCTGCGATCAGTAATGGGGAAAGAAAAGGGTCTTGCCTTCATGCGAGCGTTCGCCAAGCAGGAACCCATAATAATCAGGGATCGCCGCCAGCAGATAGAATGGGTGGCCAGAGGAAAGTACCCCATGACCATCGGGACCAGCCAGGACGCAGTGAACACCTTTATTGCCATGGGGGCGCCTGTGAGCCAGCCCCGAGTGAAAGAGCCCTTTTTTGCTGTTTTTGGATCGACCGATGTGATTGCCTTCAAGAGAGCTTCCCATCCCAACGCCAAGAAACTTTTCGTGAACTGGATTTTGAGCAAAGACGGAGCCTCTATTATATCCCGGACTTACGGAGCAGCTTCTACCCGGATTGACGTCTCCTTGGAGGGCGTGAACCCCAGCCTAATACCAACGCCGCAGGATATTCTCCTGGACGAGGATTTTTACAAAGAGCAGGGTGACTACCTGAAGCTCGCCGGAGAGGTCTTTGGGGCACTGCTGAAGTAAGAGATATTTTATCCGGGGCCAGCGATCACAAATGGATCCAACGACCAGGGAATAGGAGTTTGTTCTTATGGTGAAAATGGCTGCGAAGCTCACCTTTGGCAACACTATTGCCGATTGGCAGGAACGTATCAACGTAGCCCGCATGAGGGAAGAGAGAGCCGCTAGGGCACGAAAGATAATGCGCCAACACGGTATTCCGGCTCTACTGGCGGCCACAAGTGAAAACATCCGCTACCTAACCGGTCTGAGGGGAGTGGGTGGGGGCCACGGCAAATATGCCCTTTTTTTTGCCGAAGACGATCCGGTGATGTTTGAGCAGGCCGGATGGTTCCGGCAGATGCCGGATCAGGCTCCCTGGATAAGGCACTGGCGAATCGCCCGTTCTTGGTTGGGTGCGGTGGCGGGGGCGGAGGCCTCCAGGGAAGAGGCGGCAGTATTCGCCGAGGGCGTTTTCCAGGAGCTCAAGGAAAGAGGCCTCACGAGGGAGAAGCTCGGAGTTATTGGGGTTGATGGCTTTGGCAAGGCAGCGCTGGAGCAAATGGGGCTACACTGTGTCGAGTCCCGCCCGCTTATCCTGGAAGCCCGACAGATAAAAACGGCGGATGAAATCAACTGTGAAAAAATGGTGGCTGCCATTGTTGAGACGGCCTGGTACAAGGTTTGGCAAACCCTCCGGCCAGGGATGCGGGATAGGGATCTCACGCGCGTTGTCGCGGACACCGTTTTCGACGCGGGCGCCGATGACTTGCCCTCATCGGGTTTTCTCTCGGGCCCGGGAACTTTCGAACGGGGATTCGACCAGGTGGGGCGTATTATCCAAACCGGAGATTTGGTCTATGGCGCCCTTTGTGGCAGCATCCGTTTCCTGGGATACGGGGCCTGCACGTATCGGACTTTTATCACAGGCAGGCAACCCAACCAGAGGGAGAGGGACTGGTACAAAAAGCTCCTGGATCGCGTCGACTCGGTGATCGAAGCCCTGAAGCCAGGTACCAGCACGGCAGATGCCGCCAAACATTTTGCTCCCGCGAGCACGTGGGGGTTCGACAATGAGGCAGAAGTATTGACTGTAGAGATTGGTCACGGTATAGGGCTCGGTGGCGGCCACGACTATCCCGTAATTAACCGGCAATGGTCGCTAAAACACCCGCAAGTAATTGAGCCCGGGATGGTCATAGCAGTAGAAAGCATGGAAGGAGAACACCGCGTTGGAGGCGTGCGACTGGAAAATATGGTGGTTGTGACCGAGACCGGACCCGAAATCATAGACCACTTCCCTCGAGAGGAAATTCTGGTGGCGCCGGCCTAGCTTCGTGAAGTTTGTACCGTGGCGACGTTTGTACTAGAATGTTATTAGGCACGGAGGCGAATGAACACTAGACAAAAGAGTTAGTATTCTCGGTGTCTATCGGTATCAGTCCCATCTTATGCCTGTGCTGTCTGGTGGGTTCACTTTTCCCCACCCCGCAAGGCTGAAGCCATGGGCTGCGGCCCCGTGGGCACGCATGATTTGGGTTAATTCGTAGTTGATGTTGTACAACCCGGCCCAATAGACGTAGAAGCGCGCCCGACAAAACTAGCGCCCTTGTTAGTATTGAAATCGGTTTTTCGGAGAAGAACAATGCGAAAAATACAGGGTAAAATGGTATATGAAACGGTGGAGGAGATTGTCCAGCCGAAGCACGCCGCTTTGCTGGTAATCGATGTCCAGAACGACAACAGTTCGCCCAGGGGTTCCCTTGCCTCCAAAGGCCAGGATATCTCATGGATGACAAAAACCGCCCTTCCCAACATAAAACTGGTCCTGGCGGAGGCCCGAAGGCTCGGCGTCATGATTATCTTCACCAGGACAACCAAGTCGCCCGACGGGTCTATCGAGTCGGCGCCGATGATCCGGCATATGGCCAAGAGCCCTCACTCCGCCGGCCTGCTGGACTACGAGGTGGAGGGTACCTGGGGCCACGAGGTCCTGGACGAGCTAGAGCCGAGGCCCAACGAAAGGCAAATCACCAAATACCGGTCCAGCGCCTTTATCGGGACTCCGCTGGACATTGTTCTGAAGGGCCGCAACATTGAGTCGGCGGTGGTGGTGGGACTGGTCACCCAGGGCTGCGTGATGGCTACGACGAAGGACCTGCTGCACTACGGCTACTATCCGGTGTTAGTGAGCGACGGGGTCGCCAGCAGCCGGCGGGATTTCCACGAAGCGGCGCTGGTCCTTATGCGTCACCAGTATGATGTCATTACCACGGCGGAACTCCTGAAGATGTGGCGGTCGGTTGCCGTGACCCAATAGAATTGCCCGTCAAGCCGGGCCAGAACAGTCTTATCTAGCGAGGAATACGATGAAGAACGGCACGTTATTGCTCACTCTGGTTGTGGTAGCAGGGTTGATGGTGGCGGCCTGCGGCCCGGCCCCCGGGCCGACCGCTGCACCCTCCGCCCCGGCCCAGGCTCCGGCTGCGATGTCCCCCGGGCAATGGGACGCGCTGGTGGCAGCCGCCCGACAGGAAGGGAAGGTGATGATCTATCGCTCCGGGGTGGTCTCCGGGGAGAGGGAAGCGGTCATCCAGGCGTTCAAGGATGCCTTTGGCATCGACGTGGAATACACCGTCGGCGGCAGCGCCGAAATCCTGGAAAGGCTGGACCGGGAGTCCAGGGCAGGCCTCAACCTCGCCGACGTGGCGATGCTCGGTGGTTCCGCGGTTCTCCCGATAAAACCCCTCGGCCTCCTGGAACCCCTGCCCCCTCTCCTGGCCTTGCCGGAGGTAATCGACGCTTCCAAATGGCAGCGCGGGAAGATACCCTTTCTGGATGAGGAGAAGACGGCTCTCAGCCCCATATGGTTCGTATCTCCGCCTCTCACCATCAACACCGAGCTGGTGAAGCCAGGGGAGATCCAGTCCAATGAAGATTTCCTGGCGCCCAAATGGAAGGGCCAAATAGTGCTGGACGATCCGACCACATTCGGTCTCGGAGCCAACTGGTTTTCATTTGTCTTGCGCGATGTGATGGGAATAGAAAAAGGGCAGGCTTTCTGGCGGGCGTTCGCCAGGCAGGAGCCGGTCATCACGCGGGACCGCCGGCAGCAGATGGAATGGGTAGCCAGGGGAAAATACCCCATGAGCATCGGCACCAGCCAGGATGCCGTCAACACCTTTGTCGCCCTCGGGGCGCCGCTGAGCCAGCCCCGCCTCAAAGAGCCATTCTTCGTAGCCCTCGGGTCCACCAATGTCATCGCCTTCAAGAAGGCCTCCCATCCCAACGCGAAGAAGCTCTTCGTCAACTGGATTTTGAGCAAAGCCGGCGCCTCCGTCATATCCCGCACCTATGGAGCACCCTCAACCAGAATTGATGTGCCGACCGAGGGTATCAACCCGGTTCTTATGCCGCTGCCGCAGGATGTGGTCCTGTCCGAGGCATTCTATAAGAGACAAACCGAGGACCTGAAGCTGGCCGGGGAGGTCTTCGCCGCCCTGCTGAAAAAGTAGGCGCGCCGCCACCGGTAGCGCCTGATATCACAGTCGAGAGCTCTTTTGGTCCTTGTCAGGAGGGAACGTGAGTCAGTTGTCTTTGTACGGCGTCGGCGACGTGTTGTTCTACCGCGACAATCCTGAATCCAGCTTCGCCCTGGCCCTGCCCACTCTTAAAAAGGCCGACATCCTCTTCGGCCAGCTCGAAAACGTGTTCTCGGACAAGGCGCCGGACTTTCACGGCGCCAGCAGCCTGCCCGCCCCAACGCAGAAGGTGTCTTGCCTGACCTCGGCAGGCTTCCAGGTTATGTCGCTGGCCAGCAATCACACCCTGGATTTCGGCGAGGGGTGCTTGCTGGACTCTATCGAGACCTTAAAAAGAAGCGGGATCGCAGCGATAGGCGCCGGCAAGAATATCGAAGAAGCCCGCCGGCCGGCCATCGTTGAGCGAAACGGGACCAGGATCGGATTCCTGGGGTACTGCACCGTTCTGCCCCGCGGCTACGAAGCGAAGGCCGGGAAAGCTGGCGCCGCTCCGATGAGAGCTATCACTTCCTACGAACAGGTCGACTGGCAGCCAGGGATGCCGCCAAGGGTGCTTTCCTTTGCTCACCAGGAAGACCTAGCCGCCTTGCTGGCGGACATCAAGACGCTGAGACCCACGGTTGACGTGCTCGTCCTTTCTCTCCACTGGGGAGTGCACTACATCCCCTCGATAATCGCCATGCACCAGAAGGAGATAGCCTACGCTGCCATCGACGCCGGCGTCGACGTCATACTGGGACACCACGCCCATATTCTCAAAGGGATCGAAGTCTACAAAGGCAAGGTGATCTTCTACAGCCTGGGGAACTTCGTCACGGACAGCCGGCCGATTGAGTTGCTTCGCCGTGATACTCTGTGGAACTTGCTGCGCTGGGACCTCGACCCGGGACCGCCTCCCTACGCCTTTCCGCGCGACTCCAGAAAGGCCATCATTGGCAAGTGCCTCATCTCGGAAAAGACAATCAGCCGCGTTTCCTACATACCAGTCATTGCCAACAAGGAACTCCAGGCGGAAGTCCTTCCCCAGTCGGATCCGCGCAGCGCCCAACACTTTGACTACATGCAATGGATTTGCAAGGACCAGCAATTGGATACCAGGCTCACCTGGGAAGCGGACGAGGTGGTCATTCAGGCGTAGTACATCTGACCGGCAGGCGCTGGGAGCAGCGAACGGTCCCTGGTGTGGAGAAACAAAATTAATTCTTTTGAGAATCGCCTGTCTCTCAGTCAAGGAACGAGACAACGATTCTCGCGCATGGAGGACCGCGATGAAACAGGGTATGGTGTTATTCATCCTAATTGTGGCGTGGTTGTTGGGGGCAGCAAGTTGTGGGGAAAAGGGAACGCCGGCAGTATCCACGCCCGGCACTCAGCCCCAACCGACGCCCGCTGCCAGGGCGGCGCAAGGGTGGGAAGGAGTGGTAGCCGCGGCCCAAAAAGAGGGGAAGCTCATGCTCTATGGCACCCCCATCATGCCAGCCCGACGGGAGGCAATTTTCACGGCCTTCAAGGAAAGATACGGTATTGACCTGGAGTTTACCACGGCTTTGGGGCCTGAGATTGCGGAGAGGCTGTCCAGGGAGTCCAGGACAGGATTGAACATAGCTGATGTGGGGATGTCCGGCCCCACCACCATCGCTACTGCGATAAAACCCTTGGGACTCCTGGAGACGCTGGAGCCGCTCCTGATCTTGCCAGAGGTAACCGACCCCTCTAAGTGGCATGGCGGGAAACTGCCCTTTCATGACCGGGAAAGACAGGTAGCGAGTCTGGCATGGTTCCTGTCTCCAAGCCTGACGGTCAACACCGAGTTGGTGAAATCGGGGGAGGTAAAATCCTATGATGATTTGCTCGCTCCGAAGTGGAAGGGCCAGATATTACTGAATGATCCCACTGTGGGCGGCGGCGGCGGAGTCTGGTTTGGATTCATCATGACCCATGCTATGGGGACGGAAAAAGGTGTTGCCTTCATGCGAACGCTGGCCAGGCAGGAGCCGATTGTAAGCCGTGACCACCGGCAAATGATTGAATGGGTGGCCAAGGGGAAGAATCCCCTGGCTATAGGCATCAACCAGGAGCCAGTTAACGAATTCTTGAAGGCCGGGGCACCCGTAAGCCAGCCCCGTTTGAAAGAGCCGTTTCATGTCACTGTCGGGTCAACGAATGTCGTCGCCTTCAAGAATTCCTCCCATCCAAACGCCAAGAAACTTTTCGTGAACTGGGCTCTGAGCAAAGAGGGGAACTCCCTTATATCCCGAGCCTACGGGATAGCTTCCAGAAGGGTAGATGTTCCTCCCGAAGGGGTGGACCCCGCTCTGATTCCCACGCCGCAAGATATTCTTCTGGATGAAGACTTTGACAAAGCCCAAAGCGAACATCAGAAGCTTGCCAGGGAGATTTTCGCCGCTTTGCTCAAATGATAAACAAGTACCTGTTGAAGCAGGGAGTGTTTCTATGGTAAAGATGGCTGATAAGCTGACCTTCGGCAACACTATGGCTGATTGGCAGGAGCGTATAAATGTGGCCCGAATGAGAGAGGAACGAGCCGCCAAGGCCCGGAAAATCATGCGGAAATACGAGATTCCCGTGTTTCTGGCTGCCAGCCCGGAGAATGTCCGCTATCTAACGGGCTTGCGCGGCACTCCAACGCCGGGCACCAAGTATGTACTTTTCTTCGCTGACCATGATTCCGTCATGTTCGAGGAGCCGGGATGGTTTCACCAGATGCCCGACCAGGCGCCGTGGATAAAGCGCTGGCGGATTGCCCACTCCTGGGCCGGCGGAGCCGCCGGCCTGGAGGCTACACGGGAGGAGGCAAACATCTTCGCCGCAGAGATCTTCCAGGAGGTCAATGACCGAGGACTCACCGGGGAGAAATTGGGGCTTATGGGGGTGGATGGCTTCGGCAAGGCAGCACTGGAAAAACTGGGGCTTCATTGTATGGAGGCCAAGCCTATAATACTCGAAGCCCGGGCTATAAAAACCATCGATGAAATCAGTTGTGAGAAAATGGTAGCGGCTATTGTGGAGGCAGCCTGGTACAAAATATGGGAGGCGCTGAGGCCCGGCATCCGCGAGACCGACCTGACGAAGATCGCAGCCGATGCTGTCTATGAAGCCGGCGCTGACGACCTGCCATCCAATGGTTTTCTTTCGGGTCCGGGTACTTTTGAAAGGGGCTTCAACAAGACGGGACGCATCATCCAGACTGGAGACCTAGTTTACGGCGCCCTTTGCACCAGCATCAAGTACCTGGGCTATGGCGATTGCCAGTACCGTACGTTCATTACCGGTCGGAAACCTAACGACAAGGAGAAGGACTGGTACAAGAAACTCCTGGAGCGGATCAATACTATCATTGATGCTATCAAGCCGGGCGACACCACGGCCGACGCCGCCAGGCATTTTGCGCCCGCCAGCACCTGGGGTTACAAAGACGAGGCGGAAGTGCTCAGCGTAGAGATAGGACACGGACTGGGGATAGGCGGGGGCTACGACCATCCCATAATCAACCGCCAGTGGTCTCTGAAGCACCCCCAGGTTTTTGAGCCAGGGATGGTGATAGCGGTGGAAAGTATGGAAGGGGAGCGCCGCGTGGGAGGGGTCCGGCTGGAAGATATGGTGGTGGTGACGGAAACGGGGACTGAGATGATAGATTTCTTCCCGCGAGATGAAATACTGGTCGCCCCCCTTTGAGAAGGTTTCAGAAGCGCCCGGATTAGCTCTGGTCCCCTTTCTACGGATGCAGAAGAAGCAATCGCGGTTTGGGGTCATTCCATATAGTTCAGCTATAAGGAGAGAAAGTGAATCAAGAAACAATATCGCTGCACGCCGTCGGGGACGTACTGTTCCGGCGCGAAAACCCCGAGTCGTTCTTTTCGCAGGTGGGACCGACTCTCAAACGGGCCGATATCCTCTTCGGTCAGACCGAGAACATCTTCGCCGCGAAGGGCGCCCCCCAGATGCACGTGGCGGGTTCCAGTGTTCCCTGCCACCCCCGCAAGGTAGGCGCGCTCGTCTCGGCGGGTTTCCACGTAATGTCGGCCGCCAGCAACCACAGCCTGGACTTCGGTCCCGAGCCTTTCCTGCAGAGCCTCGACCTCCTGCGGAAGAACGGCATCAAGATCGTAGGCGCAGGCAAGAACATAGAGGAGGCCCGCCAGCCGGCCATCGTTGAGCGAAAAGGCGTCAGGATAGCTTTCCTGGGCTATTGCTCGGTGCTGCCCAAAGGGTACGAAGCCCGGCCGGACAAACCCGGCGCGGCGCCGCTGAGAGCTACCACGGCGTACGAGCAGTTCGACTGGCAGGCCGGGATGCCTCCCAAGATACTCACCTTCCCCAATCAGGAAGACTTGGAAGCAATCCTGGACGACGTCAAGAAGGCAAGGTCTGCCGCAGATGTGGTGATCGTTTCCATGCACTGGGGCGTCCACCTGGTGCCGGCCGTGGTCGCCATTTACCAGAAAGAAGCGGCCCACGCCGTCATCGATGCCGGCGCCGATATGATCATCGGCCACCATACCCATATTCTCAAGGGTATTGAAGTTTACAAAGGCAAAGTGATCTTTTATAGTCTTGGCAACTTTGCCATAGACGGGCGGCCGGTGGAGACCGTGCGCCGGGACGCCACCTGGAAAGTCCTCGGGTGGGAGCTCGACCCGGAATACCCCACCTACCCGTATCCCCCGGATTCGCGAAAGACGGTGATAGCCAGGGTCCTGATTTTGGGCAAGAAGATAACCCGGGTGTCGTATTTCCCGGCCATGGTCAACAAACAGACCAATCCGGAGGTGCTGTCCGGGTCTGACCCGCGGAGCAAGGAGGTTTCGGATTACGTGGCATCGATCTGCCGCGACCAGAGATTCGACACCACCTTCACCCGGGACGGTGATGAGATGGTGGTAAGCGTCTAAGTTGTAGGGCAAGGATGAAGGCGTACCCGGTGGCACCCGATGCCGGTGCGCCCGAAGTCGGCCCGGCGCATTCCTTTCATAGAAATCGGGCCGGGATCCCGAGGAGGTACCCAATGAAGCGTGGACTACTGTCAGTACTGTGTTTGCTATCGCTGCTCGTGTTCGCGGGTTGCAGGGAGCCGGCTGCGCCGCCCGCCCCTTCGCCCGGAGCATCGGCCGGAGTCAGTCAGGCAGCCAGGGCGGTTGGAGGGTGGGAGGCGGTGGTGGCGGCAGCCCAGAAGGAAGGGAGGGTGGCAGTCTACGGCTCGTCCATCGTCCCAGCTCAGCGAGACGCTCTCATCACTGCTTTCAAGCAACGGTATGGCATGGACATAGAGTTCACCACCGGTGGCAGCGCCGAGATTGCCGAGAGACTGTCCAGAGAGACCAGGGCAGGTCTGAACATAGCCGACGTGGGGATGTTCGGCCCATCTACGATCACGACGTCCATAAAACCGCTGGGAACCCTGGAACTTTTGGAGCCGCTCTTGCTGCTGCCGGAAGTAACCGACGGCTCCAAATGGCGGGGTGGAAAGATACCATATTACGATCAGGGAAAGCAGGTCATCAGCCTCATAGGGTTCGTGTCGCCCAGCGTGACCATCAACACCGAGCTGGTAAGACCCGGCGAGATCGGGTCGTACTATGACCTGTTAGCTCCCAAATGGAAAGGGCAAATCGTCTTGAATGATCCCACCACTGGCGGAGGCGGGGGTACTTGGTTCGGGGTGATGGTGCGCTATGTGATGGGTATGGAAAGAGGCGTGGCCTTTATGCGAGACCTGGCCAGGCAGGAACCAATCATGAGCCGGGACCACCGCCAGATGATTGAATGGGTAGCCAAAGCCAAATATCCCGTGGCCATAGGCATCAACCAGGAGGCCGCCAATGCCTTCACTGCCATCGGGGCGCCGGTGAGCCAGCCGCGGCTCAAAGAGCCGTTCCACGTCGCCTTTGGATCGACCAACGTCATCACGTTCCAGAAGGTCTCCCACCTAAACGCCAGGACACTTTTCGTCAACTGGATACTCAGCCAGGAAGGGGCTTCCATCGTATCCCGGACTTACGGGGCGCCCTCGCGGAGAACCGACGTTTCCATGGAAGGCATAGACCCGGCTTTTGTCCCCACGCCGCAGGACATCCTGCTGGATGAGAACTACTACAAAGGGCAGACTGAAGACCAGAAACTCGCCGGACAAGTCTTTGCCTCCCTTCTCAGAAAATAGGCCCGGTACCACAGGCCTCCGTGCCTGTGAGCCAGAATCTTCATCCTCGACTGTGTTTGGCCGTCCAAGTCCGAACGATTGCCAGGAAAATAGACGGTTGGCACGGGCGTGGTGCGCGTGACGCACATTGACAATTGTTTTGAAATTGAAAACAGGAGGTAAATCTCTATGGTAAGAATGGCGCCCAAACTGACCTTCGGCACGGCCATCGCCGACTGGCAGGAACGCATCAACGTAGCCCGTATGAGAGAGGAAAGGGCTGCCCGGGCGAGAAAGATTATGCGTCAGAACGGTATCCCAGTCCTGCTCGTCGCCAGCGGCGAGAACGTCCGTTATCTGACCGGGTTGCGAGGCTCCGGCTCTGGGGAGGGCGGGAAGTACGTGCTCTTCTTTGCCGAACATGACCCGGTGATGTTTGAGCAGGCAGGATGGTTTCACCAGATGCCCGACCAGGCCCCGTGGATAAAACACTGGCGGATGGCTCACACCTGGGCGGGCGGGGCGCCTGGCCCCGAGGCCGTGAAAGATGAGGCTGCGATTTTCGCCTCCGGAATCCACCAGGAGCTCAAAGACCGCGGCCTGGCGGGGGAAAAGCTCGGCATGATTGGCATTGATGGCGGCGGCAGGGTGGCCCTGGAGAAGCTGGGCTTGCACTGCACCGAGTCAAAGTCCCTGATTCTCGAGGCGAGGGAGATCAAGACCGCGGATGAAATCAATTGCCTGAAGATGGTAGCCGCTATTGTAGAGGCAGCCTGGTACAAGGTGTGGCAGAACCTGAGGCCGGGCCTGACGGAGAAGGACCTGGCCCAGATTGTGGGCAACACGGTCTACGAGGCCGGCGCCGACGATATGTCGTCAGGAAGCTTCCGAACTGGTCCGGCCAGTTTCGAAAGGGGCTTCACCCAGTCGGGACGGATGATCCAGACCGGGGACCTGGTTTACGGCGCTCTTTGCAGCAGCATCCGGTATATGGGGTACGGTGACTGTCAGTACCGCACCTTCATTACGGGCAGGAATCCCAACGCTCGTGAGAAAGACTGGTACAAGACCCTGCTCGAACGCATCAACAACATAATCGATGCCATAAAGCCGGGGGCCACGACGGCTGATGCCGCGAAGTACTTCCCGCCGGCCACGAAGTGGGGGTTCAAGGAAGAGGCCGAGGTGCTGAGCATCGAGATCGGGCATGGCATCGGACTTGGCGGGGGCTACGAACGTCCGATCATCAACCGTCAGTGGTCTTTTGCTCATCCCCAGGTTATCGAGGCGGGCATGGTGATTGCAGTTGAAAGCTGCGAAGGGGAGCACCGGGTGGGGGGCGTCAGACTCGAGGACATGGTGGTGGTAACGGAGACAGGGTGCGAGCTTATTGACCATTTCCCGCGCGAGGAGATACTGGTCGCGCCGGCCGCCTGAAGAAGCCCGGTACCAACCCGCGTCGGAGGCGCAGAGCCCTGCCCAAGGGCCACACGGACTGGCCTGAAGGACAGGACGGGGGGCGTCCCGTTCGCGTTTCGTCTTGAGGACAGGCAAACGAACGGCGACCTACTCCCGCAACGTTAGTCCTATCCCCATAGCCGCGGTCCAGAGGCACCAGGGTGCGCCGGAAAGCAACTGGGGAATCGCCCCGCCTTCCCAGGGCCAGGGCACCAGTTGGATCCCCACCATCGCCAGCGCCGCGGCCACGCTGGACCATCCCGCAAGCCGCTGGCCTATCTTCAACAGAGACAGGCCGATGGCAAAGATCGCAAAAGGTACCAGGGTGAAGAAGATGCCCGAGGCGTAACGGTGCGGAGCGCTGTAGGTCCGCGGGATCAGGCCCACCAGGGCCAGCGCCGCCGACCCGGCGATGAGGGCCACGACACCCAGTTTCTTCAGGCGCGGGCTCCCGGGCAATCCATTGCCCAGGCCGATGGCAAAGGCAATGCTCAAAAGCCCGGTCACGCCCACGCCCCAGTTGAAGAAGCCGGGCGCCGTTCCCTGGACGCCCAGCACGCTCAGATCCTCCCGGGTGAAGCTGAACCACGGCGCGCTGGAGATCGCCAGCCACAGGGATATGACGCCGGCGAGCGGCGCGGCCAGGCCACAGATTCGACTAACCGTCAAGATCATGAATCCCCCTTGATCCCCCTTTTTCAAAGGGGGAGAAGATATCAATTCCCCTTTTCCAGAGGGGGAGAAGAAAGAATCGGACTCCGAAGGCCGGGAAATCCAGCCGCCGGCAATATTCTCATATTTTCCCCTGGCATTATGCAAGTCCCTCTGTGTTCTCCGTGTCTCTGTGGTGAGCGGCATCACCGCATGCCTTTTTGCGCTATAATGCCTTTGGGCGCCGCGAAACGCTTCAACCGCGAAAAACACGAAAGACACGAAAAGGAATATGTTGCCGTTTGGTGTGGTCTGCCGAAATCTGCAATCTGTAATCTCTAACCCGGTAACCCGGACAAGGCGGAGCCAGAAGGGTTAATGACCGAAACCACAAATAAACACGAATAAGCACGAAACGTCTTTCCTGTTCCGGGCCGGGTTGCCCGATATGCGGGCATCCCCATCCTCAACGCCTCGGAAGCCATTCGTGTTCATTAGTGTCTATTCGTGGTTCCATCCTTTTCGTTCCATTTTTGCACGAGTCGATTCTCAGCGGAGTAGTCTTCTCTTTTGAAAGGAGGCAAGGAACCATGAGCGCTCTCATATCCATTAGCGGCATCCTGGGGGGAATTCTGTCCATCATTGCCGGCCTGGTCGTGATTGTCTGGCCGCGCCTCATCGCCGTCATTATCGGCATCTATCTCATCATCGCCGGCATCCTCGCTATCGTCCGGGCGGTATGACGCCGCTGCCCGGGAAAGCACGGTGACCACGAGTAGGCGCGAATGAACACCCCATCGGAGTCAGCGGAACCGTAGGGGCGAACCCGTGTGTTCGCCCGCCGGCGGGTCCCGACTTGTCGGGACGGGTTAGCCCCTGGGGAAAGGGTCAAATCCCGTTGATCCCCCTTTTTCAAACTCACTTTTACGCACATTTCCGGGCGCTGGACACAGAGCATCTGTTGAGATGTGGGACATTGTGCGATACGGAGAGACACAGTCGGATGATGTCATTCTGAGCGAAGACGAGCGCGAGCGAGTCGGAGCCG
>JACQUA010000114.1 GCA_016210565.1 Chloroflexota bacterium | reverse complement strand
GAAATCCCTCTCAATCTCCCTTTACGAAAGGGAGAGGGAACGGCGCCAACCCCCTTTTTCAGCGTTCTCCTAGATTGAGCAAGAAGCCGGGTCGGCGCACGGTACCCTTGAGTATAGCTCGTGTTCAGCCCGCTCCAGCAACTCGTCCCATTTCGCTGGTGCAGGCAGCCTTATTCTCTTGCTCACCATATGGCGGTTGCTGTGACCGACCGGCATCCAATAGGAATGTCCGGACGCGCTTCCCCCGGCCACCACGAGGGTAATTTGCTCAGGTTTGGTCGCCAGCGGTAAGTCCGATCCTTCAGAGATCCCGAGCCGCGCAGCCCGCTGGATGAAATTTTGGGCTAGATCCATGACCTTCAGTTCAGACCACGGGATTTTGGCATTTTTCCACAGGAAGGTCTTCACATCCAGTTTGGAATAGCCTGAATCCGCGGCCAACGAGGCGGCGACGCCGCGCGGAATCAGCACAACACCCCTTGCCAGATCGGGGCTATTCCAGTCCTCCAGGGTCGTTTGTATGCTCCACATGCTCCCGTTGGGAATGGACATAAACCTGGCGATCATGGAAAGGGTGCCGTCATTTACCTCCCTGGTGCCGAAGTGCTCCGCCATGTTCATCATGCCGTTCACCGGGGTTGCGGTAACTACGTTGGCGCCTTTGGGGAAGCCGCGCTCCTCACTCAGCGATTTCCAGCCCGGGGGAACCCCCTCCTCGTCTTCCGCAAAAACAGCATTGGTCGCCCTCATCCCTCCAAACAGGGCCATGGTGCCTATCCCCGGAATGGCCCCACCCAGGTTCTGCTGAATCAGCCTGACGGCGCGTCCGATAGCCACCCCGGCCGGATGCTGTGGATCCGGGCCCAGGAGTCCATAGCCTGAGCTGAGCCGGATTTGCGCAGCCACCGGGCCGTTCACGATTATCGCCGGAATCACAGATTCGGTGGTTGGATTCGTAGCCCAAAGTCCCCATTTCGGTTCGGTGATAGCCTCAACCGCGGCTATGAGCACCGGCAGGTACTCAGGACGCCCGCCGGCCATGGCCAGGGCCACGGCGATACCTTCTACTGTGGCGATTCCACCATGGGGATATACGGTAGCGATCACTGTGTCGCGGGAGAGGTCGGCGCCTGTCAATATCCAGTTAACGCGCTTTTCGGTCGGGGGTGCTACCGGCAGCCCATCGCCCCACATGTTCTTCAAGAACAGAAGATTCATGCTGGCAACGGCTTCATCATAATCTTCGCCTGTAACCGTGACGTTCGGCGGCGCAAATGTCCCTTTCGTTTTGGTCTGCGGCTGCCATTCGGTCAGGCCATAGACGACCCTGTCTATGTTCCGGTTGATAGCGGTCAGGTCGTCGCCCTTGGCGAACATCCTCATAGGGAATTGGAACACGCTGGGCGCCTCGGCTGGAAATCCCAGGCCGGCAAACGAATTGGCTACAACCCTCGTGAAGCCCTCACGCGTGACCACCATCGTGGGTATCCCCATTTTCTCGATTCTAGCGGCAGCACGGCCGCATGCTGTTGCGCATGACCCTCAGCCGGCGTTGCCCACTATGGCGCCCTCCACCCCCTTTGCCTTGACCAGGGCTTCGAGGCCTGTAACATCTGCCGTAGCGCTTAGCGTAGGGAACTGGGTGTAGTCGATCACCTTCAACGTAGGGAACTGCTTCTGTAGCAGCCCGCGGATAAGGGGGAATGTCCTGTCGTGCTCCCACTGGCCGTTCGAGATCTCGCAGATCGTCTTGCCGCGCAAGTCTGCCAGGCGCGGCGCATGGATGTGGGTTACCTCAACGGCGCCCGTGGGATCGTACACTTCTAAGGTTACCGGTTGCATCTCGTTGTCCCTTGTTCGTCTCCTGTAATTTTGTCCAAGTTTGTGCCTCCTGCTCGGACTTGTGTGGCGCCCATAGTGGCGTAGGGTGGGTAAAGCGCAAGCGGGGCGGCGCCGAACGGGGCGGTTGCGCGAACCCACCATTCTGTCAGGTTGGCGTTAACAGCTTTGTTCTACTTCTGTCATTACGGTGGGTTCGCACAGCCACCCCGACTCCCCGCACCACCGCTGTGCTTAACCCACCCTACGTGGCTACCGGTTTCCCACCGTCTGAGTTGCAGTGTCGTCTTACCTCAGCTTGATATACTCGAACCGGCTCAGCCAGGCGTCCCCCGTCAGCGTTTGCCAGTCCCCTATCCTCTTGCCAACGGCGATAGGCATGTGTTCGAGGGAAACGGGCACAGCCAGGTAGTTATCGTAAATGATCTTGTGTATCTCGCGTATAACGGCCATCCTCTTGTCCTTGTCCGATTCGGCCTGCGCCTTCGCGATCAACTCCTGTACCTGCGGGTGTTCAAACTGCAAACCGAGTCCGGTAGACTTGGTGCTCCAGTAACTGTCGATGCCCAGAGTTCCTTCATCCGCGTAGGTACGCCAGGCGGGGTAAGCGAACCCGGCATTCTTGCGGCCGGTCTGCCTGTCCCGGTGGGCGCCCTGGTCCATGGGCAGGCGTTTTACCTTGACGCCTATCTTCTCCCAGTATATGGCGACGGATTCAGCGACCTCCCGGGTGGCATGCCCGGTCGAAGCGAACTGGATCATGGTGGTCTCGAAGCCGTTGGGGAATCCTGCCTCGTTCAGGAGCCGCTTCGCCTGCTCCGGGTCATAGGGGTAGGGCTTCCATGCCGGGTCCATCGACGCGTCCGCGTTAGGCGTCGTCAGTATCGGCCACGTCCCCCCTATCCCGTTGAGCACCTTGTCGATGATCTCCTGGCGATTGACGGCGAGGTTAAGCGCCTTGCGCACCTTCAGGGCTTTTTCCGGGTCTTTGCCCAGCACCCAGGGTACGTCCGGGTTAAACGTGTCCCTGGACGGCAGGTACAGCCCGCCGAGTCCTATCCCTATGACTCCCATGTTGCGTTGCAGCCTGATCTCCAGGCCCGCCGCCCTGGCCTCGGGAACGAAGGTCAGGGGAATGGCGGCGATATCTGCCTCTCCCGTGCGCAGCAGGGAAACGGTGGTTCCGGGTTCGGTAATCACTTTCAGCACCAGGCTCTTGTAGTCCGGCGTCACCCGCCAGTGATTCGGAACGGCTTCGAACTCGAGGGTCTGGCTGAATTCGTGCCTCACAAGTTTGAACGGTCCGGTCCCGATGGGCATGTTGCCGGCTTCTTTATCGCCCACTTTTTCCACGTGTTTCTTTGAGACTATAGGCAGAGCAAAACGACCCGATGACATATTCAGAGTAGCCCAGGCCCAGTCGGGAGCGGGGAGATGGATGGCCAGCTTGTAAGGTCCCAGTATTTCCACATTGGCTTTGGCAAAGTCGCTTACCGAGGCGTTGACCGATCCCTTGCGCCCTGCCATCTCGAGAGAGAACTTCACGTCCTCAGCGGTCATTTCTCCCCAACCGTCGTGGAACTGCACACCCTGGCGCAGGGTTACGTTCAAGGTTTTGCGGTCTTCAGACCATTGGGGTAACGTTTCTGCCAGCATGGGGCGAAGTTCCCTGGTGTCGGGGTCCACGTCCCAGAGAGCCTCGTAGATGGGCAGCACCTTATAAGCCGCCATGTTATCGTTATGCGGCAGGAACCCTTCCTGCCCGAAATTGGCCACCAGGATGGTAACCCTTTCCGGTTTGGGCGGGGGCGCCGCCTTTGATAGCGGCAGGGTTGTTGGCTTGGCGGCCGGCGGCGGTTTCGATGTTGGCGCCGGCGTCGGCTTCGTCGTTGGTTTGGCTGCCGGCGGGGATGTCGCCTGGGATGCCGGCTGCGGCGGCTGCGTCTGCGCGGGTTTCACCGTCGGCGCGGGAGTCGGCGCGGGACCCGTCTCGGAGCACGCCGCCACGAGCAGCGATAGCAGCAACACCAGAGCAATTGCGCCGTTAATCCACTTTCTTGTCATTGTCTCCTCCTTAGACTGAAAGACTCCCCTGTCATTGCGAGCGAAGCGAAGCAATCTCCCGGATTGTCTGACCAACCAGGGGATTGCTTCGTCATCCCGATAGGATCGGGATTACTCGCAATGACGGGTTTACTCCGCAACATTTACTGCGTTTGTATTAGTACCGGCCGTACTTCTTAACGGCGTCTATCAATGCCTTAACGTTGGCGGGCTTAGCATCATCCAGGCCCCCATCGCCACATGATACCATAAAACCGCCACCCTTCCCGTAAAGCCTGATTAGGTCCCTGGTGTACTCTCCCACCTCCAGAGGTGAGCCGATCTGCAAAAGCGCCGAGGGGACATTGCCGGCGAGGCAACAATGACTCCCCAGCACCGACTTGGCCCGGGCCAGGTCCACTTCAGTGAACCGAAGAAGGAACTTCCCTTTGGGCAGCTCAAGAAAATACTCGAGGCGATCGTCATTCTTCCCCTGGCACTGCGTCCAGGGAGTGAACCCCAAGTCAATCGTGGCCAGCAAAGCCTTTTTCCAGGTTGGCCAGCAGAAGGTTTCAAACTGCTTCCTGGAGAGAAAGCGATCGGAACTCAGATGAAAGATACCGCCTCTCACTCTCCTGGGGTATCCTTTCTGGGCCGGGTCAGCCGGGACCGCCCTTGCCCGCCGCCATTCCAGTATTCTTTCGCAAGCGAGAATGAGCTTCTCAGGCCGCCGGAACATATCTATCATTACGCCTGACATGCCCCGCAGATAGTCTGCAATCATGTCAAAAGGCGCGCTCGCCATTCCGCCAGGGTAAACGAGCGGCGGGAAGCCGAGACTCGTCCTGTCCTCCTCAAAACCTCTCCAGGCCTGATTAAACTTCTCCTGTTCCTGCCCTGCTTCGAGCAAGGTTCGGGCTACTTTCCGGAACTCAGGCGTGGCAAAGACGGCGGTCCTACCCGCAAAGTCTGCGGACTTGTCCATTGCCATCACCTGGGGAAGCCTGGAAAGAGGCGACAGCTCTCCAAATGCCCGCGGCAGATAGTAACGTTGTATGAAATCGGTGGGGTCAGTAATAAAGAGGTCGTATTCGTCCTCTTTCATGCAAGCCATGCCGATGACCTGATGAGGTACATGAGGGGGAAGATTCCCTCCCGGCCACCGCTCTGTCCTGGCGTCGAGGGCCTGCAAAACAAACCCGGCGTTGCTTGTATCTGTCGGTTGTTGGTAGATATCAGGTTCGAAATCCAGAATGGTCTTTATGACTGCCTGTCTGTGGACGGCGGGCTCATAAAACGCTACCGACGGCAACGCCCCCGCATACTTGATGGGGAAATTATCTAATCTCATTGCGACCGGCACCCTGTCCGGCTCTTTTAGCTGAATGGCTTCCACAACCCTTTCTTCCCGTTCCTGCCAGAGCTCTTCAGGGGTTTTGCCGGTCTTCCTCTGAATTTCCTCCCTCGCCCTTTTAATAAGACCCTGCTCCAGGGTAAAACGGGCTTCCATCCTGCATTCCTCCTTTCTTTCGGTCACGTGGGCACAGATACCTGTTCACGACAAAACTCGGTCTGAGGTCAATCTTCGGTCGAAAGAAAAGGCATGCGTCTGCTTCCCGATAAGCCTATAGCCCGACAAAACCCCTCCCATCCTCATACCGTATATTCGTGCCGAATGGAACCGATAACTCTCCCACGTGCGCCACCATGCTTTGGGCTATCCGGGCATCGGCTAGCATGGGTAGGCCGGCTCTTGAACGTGGCCTGGGAACACCGGTTATGGGGTGGAGTATCAACTCGGTTAGCTGCCCATCCTCTCCCAGCGAACAAAGAGCAACCACCGATCCTTCAACTCCCGCGGAAGGGGAACGGCCAGGCGGGGACAAAGGCCTGGGATATGCTTTAAAGGCGTCAAGGCCATCTGCCGTCGTTGCCTCCCAGCTTCGTACCTCGGGGGCGTATCCCGGTCTCTCGTAAAAGTCGGACGGAAGTCGGGTTACGGTGATCATTCCTATGAAGGCCCCGGGACCATAGAATATGGGCCTGCCCTTGTAAATCTCGATTCCCTTGGGCGCTTTGCCACCCTCACCGATAAAAACATGTGCGCCGGCATCTATGCACAGCTTCGCAAATGGGGGAATAAAGGTCGGCGGCGCATCGGGACCCTTGCCTGGATCCGGATCCGACTCATGGCTGTGGACGTGCACCAGGACATAGTCAGCCTGCCTTGCCGCATCCCTGATTGACCGGAGATTGCCCTGGACATCGTCATCTTCAGCTACTGTGAATATCCCCGGTTTGTCTCCTTCCATGAACTTATAGAATGACATCTGATTACCTGGCGCGTTGAACAACCACGTCTTCCCAACATTTGAAACCTGCCACCCCATCTTAAAGGCAAGTTGTTTCACGTTCTCTATGGTATCGAGGTCGGCCACGTAATTGAAACGAAGTGGATTAAGGCCGGGCCTGCCCTTGACGTCTCGCCTTGCTTCGCCGGCCCTGGCCCACCCCGGGAACGATGAGGTCATGGAAATGAGAGCCACCCTTCCCCTGGCCGTGTCAAGATAGGCCGGCTCCCTTGCTTCCCCCAGGTTCCGGCCGGCGCCGGCGTGCACCAGGCCCACCCCATCTAAGGCTTCCAGGGTAGAAAACAGACCTCCGTAGGAATAATCCATAACATGGTTGTGGGCAAGAGACACCAGATGGAAACCTGCCCATCTCAGCTCATCGGCTACGAAGCGGGGCGATCGCTGCCATACGCCGCCGCCTTCAGCAGCCGGGTAAGTCTCAGGCCCATCGTAGTCGTGTATCATGGTCTCCAGATGGGTGTAGGCCACATCAGCTTCCCTGATAACCTTGAGCAAAGAGAGAAACCCGTCTTCCGTATGGACCGAAAGCCGCCTGTTAATAAGCGACTCACCGGTGATTGCTACTGTAATCTTCGTCTTCGTTGTTAACATTCTCCTTTCCCAACCCGGACAAGCCGGAACCGAAAGGCCGTCGAAATCCGAAATCCGAAGCACGAAATCCCAAACAAATTCAAAATGCCAATGTTCAAAAGTCCGGACCGGTCCCACCGAGGCTGGGGCTTCGAACTTGGCGCATATTGAAATTCCTTTGTGCTTTGGGATTTTGGTATTGGAATTTGTTTAGAGTTTGGATATCCGGATTTCGGATATTATCTTGCCATTTCGCGCAAGACTTCATCGTCAAGGGGCCTTGTGCTATTGCTCATTTGATGTCCAAAACGACCGCTTCGTCTCCCTCCATTCTAAGGGAAGTTCCGACCGCCTTGCACTGCAGCTCGGTGAACTGCTGCACTTCCTGGAACCTCTGATCATTCCGAGACAAGAATTCAGGCTCCCCCCGCTCATTGGAATAGCAGGGCAAGAACGATACCTTCCGGACACCCATCTTGCCGGCGACGCATTTGACCACTATCGTATATCGTCCTTCTTTCGGGACCGGGTTTCGTTCCCATCCCGGCTCCGATGGTCTCATGTGACGGTGTCTCTCGAGGGCAAAATTACCGAGGCAGTAGAAAATAGCCCGTCCTTTGTATATCTCGATGGGCTTGATCTTAATGCCGTGATGACCGACGATGAGGTCTGCTCCGGCGTCGACAGCCCTGTGCCCAACTACCGGTTGATACATGACGGTTCCCGGTACGGAGCTGGTCCCCCAGTGCATCGAGACAACAACAACATCTACCTGATTTCGCAACTTCCGAACATCTTGTTCCATGGCCAGTAGATCATCCTCGCTGGGAATGGTTATGACCTTTGGCGGTTCGCCAGGCTTATATTTCTGGGCCCCGTCGGCCTCGTAATAGGTGGCTACATGAATAGGGGCGCAACCCGGTTTTTCCTCACGTGCCTCAGACTCGACGTGCAATAACGAGTTGTAAGCCAGCAATCCGACCTTAATCCCTTTTCGTTCCAGTATCGCCGGCTTTCTCGCTTCAGCGATATCCTTTCCGGCTCCAATCACCTGCATGCCGTTGCTCCGGATAACGTCTATGGAATCAAGCAAGGCATCGGGACCGTACTCAAAGCAGGCATTGTTGGCGTGAGACACGACATCGAATCCTGCAAAGACCAGCGACTTGACGTTTTCAGGGTCGATCCTTGGGTCCACGAACTGTAAATCATGTTCCCGGTATTGGAGACAACCCCTGGTCGAAAGAAGCCTCTCTAGCTCGCATACGGAAATATCTGCCTCTTTGAGCTTTTCGTGAGCCATGCTGAAAAGGGACCCCACAGATTCTCCATACTCCACCCGCCTGGGCGCTACATTCCCTACTGCGTGGATTACAATCGCCTCTCTTGAGCCCGTCTGGTCAGTCACTGTTCCTCCTGGTTTTCCCTGGTAGTGTGGCTTAACCCGCGGCATTAGCGCCGGCAATGCGCCCGAACACTTCCCCCAAGGCAATACCACCGCCTCCGGTCCAACTCTTGTACCAGACGCCGCCAACTATTTCCCCGGTTGCGTACAGGCCGGGGATTGCTTCGCCTTCGGTATCCAGCACCTGGGCCCGGGTACTGATCTTTATCCCGCCGAAAGTGAACATGATCCCGCAGGCCACGGGGTAGGCCAAGAACGGCGGTTTATCGATCTTCTGCGCCCAATTGGACTTGGTCGGTGTGATTCCGACGGTCCCTCTCCCATCCTTGATGGCGAAGTTCAGGGGTATTTCCTCCTGCACCGCGGCGTTGAACTCGTCGATGGTTTTGGTCAGCGCAGGCATGCCGAGTTTCTCCGCCAACTCCTTTATGGAATTTGCGATGACAGGGGAACCATTGCGGTATTCCACCGGCAGAAGGCTGGAGACCCTGGCGTCGAATATTTGCCAGGCCATCGCTCCCGGCTGCGGAAGCAGAAGCGGCCCGTATTTGGCGTAGATAAACGGCCTGAAATCCGCTCCTTCATCGAGAAACCTGATCCCGTTGATATTTACCTGAACGGCGCCATTGTAGTAGTTGCGCTTGGGGTCGTCAGCCCAACCGGCCCCGCCGACATCTTCGCCTTCAGGCACCCTTGAAACCTGGTAGTCCATAGCGGTAGCGTGACATCCCGACCAGTGACCCGCGGGCTGGGCGCCGATCTCCAGGGCCATTCTCAGGCCGTCGCCGGTATTGAACCTGGTACCCCTGGGTCTAACGAGGTCCCACCCCGGACCCAGATACCTCGCCCGCCACTCCCGGTTGGACTCGAACCCACCGCAGGCAAGGATGACTGCCTTGCTCTTCACATCCTTGAACCCATCCTTATCCTGAGCGGTGACGCCAACCACCCTCCCCCGGGAATCACAGAGTAACTTCACCGCCTTGGTACGATATAGTATTTCCGCACCTTTCTTCCCGGCGATGTCGAAAAGGGCGTCCACAAGACCCCTGCCGCCTCCCCTGGCGCGAATGACAACGTGCTGCGGCTTCCACCTCAGTTTGGTCCCCTCTCGAATTGCTTCGTCGGCATCCGGCTCAAACCGTAGTCCCTGGTCCTTCAACCACCTGACGGTGGGGTTTGACTCTGTCACCAGGATCTCGGTCAATTTAGGGTCCGCCCTCTCCTCCGTAACCCCCATTATCTTGTTGTACCAGGCATCCGCCGAATTCTCCGGCATAATCATGGATCCGGCTTCTTCCTCGGTGAGATCCGGCACCAACTCAGCTATCTCCGAAACCCCTCTGTGCCACAATTGCGTGCCCCCACCGACGAAGCGGCAGTTCCCACCCCTCAGCTCCCGGGGGGACTTCTCCAGAACGAGCACCCTGGCCCCTTCGTTGCGCGCCGAAATAGCTGCTGCGAGCGCGGCGCTCCCGGCGCCCACCACAATGACATCGTAATCCAGCGAATCTTTCAAATTCCAGCCTTCCTATCAGTTGTGTTCAGCCGCGACTATGCACGGATGGGGTGGTGCGTAGTGCATGCCCTCGACCAAGTCGGGGGCTTGCCGGGGTGGTTGTCGGCCCCACCCGCAGAGCTGAAGCTGTGCACTACACCCCACCGCACCTGTCCATAATCT
This sequence comes from Chloroflexota bacterium, assembly GCA_016210565.1. GTDB lineage: Bacteria > Chloroflexota > Dehalococcoidia > JACQUA01 > JACQUA01 > JACQUA01. The sequence goes on along the minus strand of JACQUA010000114.1, from coordinate 11,897 downwards.
GGATTCGAGCAATCGACGAGTCGCTTCACTTCACCTTGACATACTCAAAGTTTCCCAGCCACGCGTCGCTCAGTACGGTCTGCCACTCACCGATCCTCTTGCCAACGGCAATAGTCATGTGTTCCAGGGAAACCGGGACCACGTAATAGTTTTCGTACATGATTCTGTGGAACTCGCGTTCCATTGCCAGCCTTTTCTCACGGTCTAGCTCCGACGATGCCTTCGCAAACAAGCTGTCCATCTCGGGATATTCAAACATCTTGCTCAGTCCGGTGCCGGCGCTGGTGTAAGAAGCCCCACCTCCAAGCACCTCTTCATCATAGAAGCTGCGCCACACGGGGTAGGCAAATCCGGCATTCCTCCATCCAACCTGCCTTGTTCTGAAAGTAGCCTGGTCCATTGGCATGCGCTTAACCCTGACGCCTATCTTCTCCCAGTATATGGCCACCGCTTCGGCGATTTCTACAGCAGCGTGCCCGGTCGCCGCAAACTGGACCATGGTGGTCTCGAAGCCGTTGGGGTATCCGGCTTCCGCGAGCAGCCGCTTCGCCTGCTCCGGGTCGTACGGATAGGGCTTCCACGACGGGTCGTATGAAGCATCTACGTTAGGCGACCCCACAACCGGCCACGGCCCCCCTATACCATTCAGAATCTTGTCTATGATCTCCTCGCGATTGACGGCGAGATTAAGCGCCTTGCGCACCTTCAGTGCTCTTTCCGGCTCTTTGGCCAGCACCCAGGGTACATTAGGGTCATAAGTCTCCCGTGACGGCAGATATTGACCACCAAGCCCCACCCCAATGACTCCCACGTTGCGGTTCAGCCTTATTTCAAGGGCGGCCGCTTTCCCCTCCGGAACCATTGACAGGGGAATGGCTGCGATGTCTGCCTCCCCGGTCCGCAGCATGGCAATGACGGTGGCGGGTTCCTTAATCAACTTTATGACCAGGGTCTTGTAGTCCGGCGTCACCCGCCAGTGGTTCGGGACAGCCTCAAACTCGAGAGACTTGCCAAATTCGTGCTTGACAACCTTGAATGGTCCTGTCCCGATAGGCATGTTGCCGGCGTCTTTCTCACCCACCTTCTCGACATATTTCTTTGATACTATGGGAAGAGCATAACGAGCCGTTGATGCCTTTTGCATGGCCCATACCGAGTCAGGTTTGGGAAGATGTATGGCCAGCTTGTAAGGTCCCAGTATTTCCACCCTGGCTGCGGCAAAGTCACTCGCGGACGCGTTGACCGAGCCCTTACTCCCCGCCAGCTCGATAGAAAACTTCACGTCCTCAGCCGTCATTTCCCCATTACCATCGTGGAATTGCACGCCCTGGCGCAGGTTTACGTACAGAATCTTATTATCCTCAGAGTATTGAGGCAGGGTTTCCGCTAACATAGGGCGAGGTTCCCTGGTGGCAGGATCCAGGTCCCACAGGGTCTCGTAGGAAGGTAAACTCTTGAAAGCTATTATATTATCGTTAGACGGCAGGAATCCTTCGTTCCCGAAGCTGTCAACCAGCACCGTAACCGTTTGCGGCTTGGGCGCCGGCGCTGCTTTAGATAGCGGCGGGGACGTTGGCTTAGCTGGCGGTGTGGACGGCGGCTTCGATGTTGGCGCGGACGTCGGTTGGGATGTTGGCCTGGCTGCCGGCGGGGATGTCGCCTGGGATGCCGGCTGCGGCGGCTGCGTCTGCGCGGGCTTCACCGTCGGCGCCGGAGTCGGCGCGGGACCCGTGTCGGAGCATGCCGCCAGGAGCAGCGATAGCAGTAACACCAGAGCGATGGCGCTGTTGCCCCACTTTCCTGTCATTGTCTCCCTCCTCAAACTGAAAAACTAAGCACTCCTGGTTTTGTGGCTTCAGCGATGTCCTTTGCGATCCCAACCACCTGCATCCCGTTGCTCCGGATAACAAACTTGCGTCCATCAGCCCGCCTCCCAAAGAACCCGCCACCATCCATAGAAAAGCCACACAATCTCTCATGTACCACTGTAAACCGCCAGACATGGGCTGTCAATGATTTGGGTCAAATAGCCACAGAAGGGGGCCTTTCACCGCAGAGGATGCCGAGAAACCCAGAGCAAGAGCGGTCAGCCGTCAGCTATCGGCTTTCAGTCCCCGCCTGCCCCCGGCGGGGCGGTCTGACGGCTGATAGCTGAAAGCTGACAGCTATCTCTGTGGCCTTGGTGTCTATCTCTGGCACTACACATGCTACTATGCTTTACAGGATGAATGATGCATAGGCGAGGGTGCCAGGTTGCTGTCATTACAAGGGGCGTCTTGAGCCCTGTCTCAAGGTTCTCAACCGCCCCAACGCTTCTTGCTCCTCGGGGTCGATGGTGATGAATCCTACAGTCCTGGACGCTTTCACAAGGTCCTTGTCGGATGCTACGAACACGATAGAATCTCGTGCAGCTTGACTAACCCTCATGGCGGTGGCGAAGTGGATTGCATCCAGTGCTCTCAACTCGTGTTGCCTTGCCTCTTGCGCTGCCTCGGTTATCAAGGCTGAAGAAACGGGGAGGACAATCATTGTGCCCAAATCTTCGGCGAATGACCTCAACAGCACGCTATAAGCTCGTTTGTTCAGCACTTTTCCTTTGAGCCCGCGAGCTGCCGCAGATTCCATTTCTACGGTAACCAGGTGAGACGTGACAAATGTATCTGCATCGTTCTTCTCATCAAAAACCGCTTTCATCACGTCGGTCCCTTTTTCGCTGCGGTACCGCTTGAACAGGCCGGAGGATTCTATGTAAAAAACTGGCATGGACTATGAAGCCTGCCCACGAGCCTCGTATAGCAGTTCGGTCAAGGTCTTTTTGCCCATGGCAGCGTCAACTACTTTCCTCGCCTCGTCGGCAGGCATTGCATATTTCTTGTACTTCTTCTTCAAGGACTCAATGTAGGACGCGATCTCTGGGTCGGTAATGCTTTGGATGCGTAGCTGCAACAAAGCTTGCTGCGAAGCTCCATGCGTTTTAGCTACGCCTGGCATGGGCTGTCTTCGTAATGACTCGTATCGCTTTCTCACTGGATACACCTCATTTGTACTTGTCCGTTCTAACTTATGTATTTTACCACTCTCAAATAGAATGACAAACGTTGGGGAATGAAAGGGCTGTACTCAGTCAAGTGGCACAGGCGTCCCCGCCTGTGAGCGCTGGATACTTGGCCAGGCTGGATGGGTCCAACCCAAATAATGCGTGCGTTATCTGAAGGCTTCGTTCTTCCCCACCCCGCAAGGCTGAAGCCATGGGCTTCGCCCCGCCGGGCATCATATCTTTTTCAGGTACCTTTTCATTATCCTCAGAGCTGCTTCGGGGGCCACTTCGCTTAATAGCCCCATCGCGTACAGAATATACGGCCCGTCCACGAACAGCTCCGGGTTCTTGGGTTTGAGCGAGAAGGGCTTTGCCTCGTCGAACAGGGCGCCTTCCAGTATTCGCCGCGGCTGACGTCCGTAGGTGAATACGCCCCCCGTCCCCACCAGGCACCTGGTCTGAGTCAGGTCTTTCCCATACTGGACCTGCACGGCGCCGGACGCGGTATACACCGGTTCGATGCTCCCGGCATGCCTTTCCATGGCAATGCCGACCGCCGTACGCGCCAGACCGATGTCAACCAGGAATTCCTGGTCGCTCCGGGGTACCGCCTCGATGTGGCAGGCGAGGCGCTGCACTTCGGCCTCCAGGTCCGGGCACGGCGCCGGGTTGGTGTCTTCAGTCACCATATTCCCCAGCACCTGCTTCCGGCCGGCTATCTCCAGAATCGTCGGCGCATTGTAACGGATGCCGAGATCGCCCTCAACGGTCCTCTTGGCAAAGGGTTCCGGCAAGCCTTTCAGCACCACGCCCCCCTGGCTGGGGCTGCCCTCGCACACGGAGACCACGTCGGTAGTGGCGCCGCCGACGTCAACAACCACCAGGTCGCCGATCCCCGGCTCTTCCGGCGTGCCCGCGGCCAGCAGCTTTGCCCCGTTGAGCACCGCCATGGGAGTGGGCATCAGGATGCGGCCGATCATCTGTTCCGCTTTGTCCAGGCACTTTCCATGAACAATCCGCTGCATGAACGCTTCCCTTATGGTCGCTCGGGCGGGCTCGACATTCAGGCGGCCGACCTCCGGCATGACATTTTCGGTCATCCTCACTTCTTTGCCCGAGCCGCTGAGAACGGTCTCTATTTCATCCGCCGCCACTTTGTTGCCGGCAACGACTATGGGACAGGCTGTCCTGGAACCGGCCAGGATTCTCGCATTATGCAGAATGACTTCTTCGTTGCCGCCGTCGGTACCCCCGGCCAGCAAGATGAGATCGGGACACGTTTGCTCCAGCGCCGCCAGTTCACGGCGCGTCATCTTATGGGAGTAGACCCCGATGACCTTGGCGCCCGCCCCGAGGGCCGCCCTCTTCGCGGCTTCGGTGGTGAGCCCGGGAACCAGGCCGATGGCCGCCATGCGGAGGCCCCCTGCGGCGCTGCTGCAGGCCAGGGTGATTTCCGGCTGCAGTTCGGCAATGCCCATCTGTTCCAACAACCGGCTGCGCGCCCGCTCCAGCCCGAGGGTCATGTCGGTGGCCACGGTGCTGGCCGCCTCGGTCCGGCCAACCACTGTTTCGCCTTGCAGGTCTACGGCGGTTATCTTGGTGTAGGTGCTGCCGATGTCCACGAGGAGGGCTATTCCCAAACTATCACCTCGGTGTGCTTTCTCGCGCAGATTGATTGGTTCGGTCGGAAAGATGTCCGGAGCGGATTGAGGCGGCGTAGCTTGGGCAGAAACTGATCAAGGGAGTTCGCATACACACTTCAGGTGGGATCACGATCCGGGTCCTTTCTTTTTGCTTCGAATCTAACCTGCGCTTCCCTAACAGCATTCAGCACTTTGGCTATCTCTACCTGACGGTTTTCCACCCAGTCATGAGACCAAATCCGGTGAATCCTCCATCCCAGCCCTTCAAGGACTTGCTGCCTGAGCCGGTCGCGATCACGGGCGGTCTTAAAAGAGTGATATGTTGAGCCGTCGCATTCAATACCCAACATGAAACTTCCCGGATGGCCAGGGTCTACCACGCCCAGATCAATGCGATAACCAGATACCCCGATTTGCTTCCGGATTTCGAGTCCCCACTTTCTTAACGCTTCACAAACATCATCCTCGAATGGAGATTCAGACTCACCTCCCTCTCCTGTGATGGCTCCACGAATTGCGTCAGGTCCATGTTTTGCTACTTCCATGTACTCTTTCAACAAACGAACGCCCTCCGCATTTGTTCTGCCCAAATCCAACTGGGACGGGTCGAAGGAACTGATCAATTTGACATGTTCTCTTGCCCTCGTGATCGCAACATTTAGGCGACGCCTACCCTCTTCCCGATTCAGGGGGCCGAAATTCATCGCAATTTGCCCTCTTTCGTCCGGACCGTATCCAACACTAAAGAACATAACGTCTCGCTCGTCACCCTGGACATTCTCCAAATTCTTTATGAACAAGCGCTCCTGTGAGTCAGCATTACACCACTCGTCGAATCCTGGGTCTGTCTGTCTTAGCTTTTCAACTGCACCATCAATTGCATCTGCCTGAGACAAGCTGAAAGCGACTACTCCCAGGCTTCGGTCAGGGAATCGCTTGTAATGCTGATTGACAAGTCGGGCAACATATTCTGCTTCTCGTCTATTGGTTCTGCTTCTACTTCGATCATACACACCGTCAGGTACAAGCAAGAACTGAATGCCCATTGGCCGGTCATGTATGCCCGCGGATGGAAAAACAATTAGTTTATTGTTGTAGAAATATCGATTCGAAAAAGCTATCAGCGATTCATCTCTGCTACGGTAGTGCCATAAAAGTGACTTCTCTCGCAACCCGGCTGCAAGGGCCTCCTCCATGACGGAATCGAGAATTTCGTCTTGTGACGATTCATCATCCTGCAGCTCCTCACCTTCCAGAGTTGCAAAGAATCTGGTCGGGGGCAATTGCTTGGTGTCACCGACTATGATAGCTTGAAGAGATCGCAAGATACTTCCCATGGCATCCTCAGGCATGATTTGAGATGCTTCATCAAACAAGAGAACATCGAATTTCATCTGGCCCGGCGCCAGATAAGAAGCAACCGATAAGGGGCTCATCAGAAAGCAAGGCTTTAGCGCCTGAACCAGAGCGGTTATTTCGGAGAACAGACTGCGCAAGGGCTTGGGTCTTCTCTTCTGGATCTCCCTTTGCAGAATGCCAAGGGCGGAACTTCGGGGGCTCGCGAATCCGGTATCGGGACGCCGTGAACGAAGTTCGTTGATAATCCGCCGCGGTGTGTCCTGAACCAATCGCTTATCAAGTTTCCTGAATTCGTCTATTGCTTGCTCATGTAAGGTGCTACGGAAAGAATTCAGGACAGGGTCTCCTCTGTATGCTTCGTCAAGCCACAAACGGTAGAATTGCTTTTCAAAAGCATCGGGCAGGTTTAGGACGTTGACTTTTCTCTTCAGGCTCTCAGCTACAAATTCAGCGAGACCGAGATTACGCAGTTGTTTGATAGCATTTTCAACGTCCAGCCATGGCCTGAGTTCGGTTAGTCTGTCGCGGCGCAGTCGCACCCAACTTCGCACGTCGTTGAGCGCCTTTCTCTCGGTGCATCCGGTCTCTTCCAAAAGGAATAGACTTCTCAAGAAATCGAACCCCGACCTCAATGCCGGTACCACTCTGGCACAGCTTTGTGCGGTTTCACGCAAATCTTCGAGTGTCGAAGGGTCTAGCGAAACTGGAACTGAACACATTTGTAGCTCGCTACCGGCCGAGAGGCAATCTTCAATCCAGGAAACGAGGCCGGCAAACAGATCAAAATGTATGGCGTTGGTCAAATCACCCGTTGTCTGCCGGTTGCCAGCATCGGTCTGCAGACATGTGCGCCCATTCCGAACCAATAACGCCAACTTGAGGTCTGCGGCAGCAGAGTCACCACTGGTCCCCGGCGCCGCGCGGCAACATTGCCTAATCCCCCGCAGGGACATTCTGTAGCCTAAGTAACGGAGGTATTTGCCGGAGCCGCCATACGGGCCAGTGAAACGCTTAAGAAGGTCATCAAGTTCCAGCTTAACAAACTGAGGAGAGTATTTTTCAAGAAGTTTAGATTCGAGCCGCTCAACAACACTGTTAACCACTGAGGCCAAACGGGTGTCCAGAACTGTTGCGTTGGTTAAAGCCTCCAGAAAGGAGTCAAGAGCCCGCTCGATCTGACTTTCTTGCTGAAGTGAACAGGTTTCAAGGACCGTCCCTTTCCAGGGATGGGTCTCGTATTCGCGATAGATGGGACCGTTAGCTGCGAGTTGCCTCAGCAAATGCTTTATTTCCGATAGTTGCTGTTGTGTTAATTCCAGTGGTCTAGGAATGGAGGCTGGAATATCCGGACTGTCCCAAAGATTTGCCAACCGTGCACTGGCCTGAAATGGGGTGAGCGCAAGAGGGCCACGAGGTGAATGCAAAGCCGTTACGAAGCTGTTAAGCTGTTTGCGCCGCTCCTGAAGTTGATAGAAGAGAGCCTGCTCTCCTGGCGCTTGTGAAGCAGGAGTCTGGCCTAAAGTCTCGCTGAGTTGCTCCAGCACGGCGCGCTTGTTTGCCTTGTGGCTGTGCAACTCGAGACAGAACTCGCCGAGACCACACTGGCCTAACCTCCGCTTTACCACCTCTAGAGCAGCCATTTTCTCACTAACAAACAGAACTCTTTTGCCCGCAACCAGGCATTCGGCTATTATGTTTGCGATAGTCTGGCTCTTGCCGGTTCCTGGAGGCCCCTGAAGAACAAAACTCACCCCCGCCAGCGCCGCGGCAATTGCCTCTTGCTGACTCGAATCAGCGTCCAATATCTGGAAGGTACGTTCCGGTTTAACCTCATCGTCGAGTTCCCCTGCTGTAACCAGATCGGGCGGTACATCAGGAAGTAGAGCAGGGAAGCCCGCCAGAGCCGAGATGATGCGATGCTTTTTTGCGGTACCTACATTGGCTTCTAGGTCCTTATACATCATGTATTTGAGGAAGGAAAACAGCCCTATATGACACTCTTTGTTCACCTTCCAGGCGGTCTTCTGCGCAATAGCTTGTTCGATTTGCAGCAGGAATCTCTCAATGTCCAAGTCTTCAGGGAGTTCTGGCAAATCGGGAAGGATAATACCAAAGTCATTCCTTAACTTGAGCGCTATCGCGGGATTGAGAACGACTTCTTCGGGCGCCAGGGTAAGGCGATACCTCTGCTGTTGTCGCTGTCTCTCCAACTGTACTGGGACCAGAATGATGGGTGACACGAGCTGAACCGATCCGGTCGCGACCTCAGTCCAGCGAAGGAACCCCAAAGCTACGAAGAGTACGTTGGTTCCGCGTTCCTCGAATTCGGTATGGGCGCGGGAGCGCAAGGTGTAGAGAACTCGCGCCGTGCGTTCCGGGGTCCCTACGCAAACGAGTTCGTTCGGGTCCCTCGCAGTCGCGGCAGACCTGGCAGAATTCCGGGTTGAGTGGGCTGAGTCTTCGAGGTCGAGGAATCCCTGTTCTTCCTGAACGTGTATATGGTATTCGCCTTCTTCTTTCACTAACCGGTCGAATATATCAGGAATACCAGGTTCGACAATCTTAAGAGTACTGCTCCTGGTCTCTTTGAAATTCACGAGGCGGTTTCGCAGGCTAAGGTCAATAAGCCGTTCTTTCCATTGGCGGACCTTCCGCTCTACCGCCTCAGCTAGACCAGGCACATCAAAATCAGCTTCTTCTTCGAAAGGTCTCTTTACCATACTCGTAGGGTCCTCTGGGCCACCCTGGCCGCTTAGCTTCGGCGCACGTGAGGGCCTGTCCTGTTTTATTTTCCGCATTCCCAGGCATTGGTGACATACGGTCCCCTTGCGAACCTTTCGTTGTCCGCAGACCGAACAGAGGGGTTTCGATTTCCAATACCGCTTCGAGTCGAATCTTGGGTACGTCACAGTTAGTTGTCGATGCCAAACAGCCGGGATAACACCGTGGCCCCTATTCAACTTGCGACCCGCCTATCTAGCTGGCCGCCTGACTTTTTGATCCCCACTCCGCAAACCGGACCGGCCCCGCCCCGAACGGCGTGTGTGTGTTTTCGGTCTAAGGAACCAGTATTTCAAGGAGAACTGACCGTCCCGTTCCGGTGCAGTTCGCTGATTTCTCTTTCGGAATAACCGAGCCCGGCCAGCACTTCCTTCGTGTGCTCGCCGATAATGGGCGAAAGCCTTCTAACCGAACCGGGCGTTCCGGACAGCTTGACCGGCATCCCGACCTGGGTGATCTTGCCAACCCGGTCGTCCCGGACTTCGATCGCCATCTCCCTTTGCCGGAAATGCTCATCCTGGAAGACCTCCCCAAGATGGTTCACTTTCCCCACCGGAATCCGCCGCGCGCTGAGCAAAGAGAACCAGTCGTCGCTGGTCCGGGTCAGGAACATCCGGCGAAGAATGGCGAAGACCTCTTCCCTTTCTTTGCCGGTCTCATTCTGCCGGGAAACCAGGTCCCGCCTTTCCATGGTCTCGCACAGAGCCCCCCAGAACTTGGGCTCGACACAGGCAATCGTGATATACCGTCCTTCTTTCGTCTCGTAAACATTATTGTAGGGAAATTCCCCGGCCACGGCCCCCACCCCCGGGGCTGGCGGCATCCCCGACCGGAAAAAGTCCCAGGCGGAGGGCGTGGCGCACACCAGAGAGATAACCCCATCGGTGAAGGAACTATCGATGTATTGCCCCCTCCCGGTAGTGTTCCGGGATATCAAGGCGGCCATAATGCCGACGGCGGCAAAAAGGGCGCCTCCCGCAAGGTCGCCGACGAGATTCAGCGGGACCACCGGCGCCTGGCCGGGCCTGCCCATGAGATGCAGGGCGCCGGCCATGGCGATATAGTTGATGTCGTGACCGGACAGGTCGCGGTACGGTCCGGACTGCCCGTAGCCGCTTAACGAACAATAGACGATTCGGGGATTCACCTTGCTCACCGCTTCGTACCCGATGCCGAGTTTGTTCACCGCCCCTGGGCGGAAGCATTCCAGGACGACATCATAGACCTCACATAGCTTGAGAAAGATCTGACGGCCTTGAGGCGACTTCAGGTCAACGGCCAGGCTCTTCTTATTCCGGTTCAGGGCATAGTGGGCGGCTTGCAGCCGTCCTTCCTCCCGCCGGGGCGACACGGCGGAGGCGCCTTCCGCTGGGGCGACTTCGTCGGCAACCGCCTCGACCTTCAGCACGTCGGCGCCCAGATCGCCGAGGACCATGGTGCAGTAGGCCGCCGGGGAGACTCTCGCCAGCTCCAGGACCTTTATGCCCTGGAGGGCAGATGTATTCAGCCTATTGTCATGGTTCATATCGACCGCCTGGTTGCAAAGTCTTGCTACTAAATGTCACCCTGAGCCGGAGCCCTGAGCGAAGCGAAGGGGCAGGTGAAGGGTCTTTGCTGCCCCACGCCCGAAAGATTCTTCGACTCCGACTCGTCCCGATAGCATCGGGACTCGTCTTCGCTCAGAATGACATTTTCATTCAAATATTCCCTGTCCGTAGAGCGCCACAAACTCCTCGTCTGACATGCCGAGGATTTCCCGGCAGACCATCGCCGTGTGCTGTCCCAGGCAGGGCCCCGGGAGCCTCGGCTGGGCCGGCGTCCGGGAAAGCGTGAAAAGCTGGCCCAGGTGGCTCACTTTCCCCAGGACCGGATGGTCCATCTTCCAGAAGGTGTTTCTGCCGGCCAGTTGGGGGTCTTCAGCGATGTCCCTGGAATTCTTGGCTATGCCGGAGGGTACTCCATGGGCCTGCATCGTCTCCAGGACTTCCTCGGCGCTTCTGGTCGCAGTCCATTGCTCCACCATGCCGTCCAGTTCTCGCTCGTTCTGCTTCCTGTCCGCCAGGGTGGAGAACCGCGGCTCCTGGCTCCACCCGGGATTCCCCACCGCCCTGCGGAAGCCTTGCCACTGCTCATCGGTAAACACGGCGATGGCGCACCATCTATCGTCGCCTTCGCAGGGATAGACCCCGTGGGGCGCGGCGCAGGGAGACGAGTTTCCTGCCCTCGAGGCCACCTTCCCGTTAACCACATAGTCGAGGAACAGCGTGCCCAGAAACAGGCTGCTGGCTTCCAACTGGGACAGGTCGAGATAAAGCCCTGATCCGGTCCTGCGGTGGTAGTCCAAAGCCGCGATCAAAGCCGCCGCGCCGAGGCGCGGCGAGGTAACGTCGGTGTAAGCAAAAGCCGGAGGCGTGGGCCCCCGGTCGGGCCAGCCGTTTATGTGCGGAAAGCCAGCCAGCCCCATCAGTTGAAAACCGAAACCCGGGTGGTGGGCGTGGGGCCCGGTTTGCCCCTGGTTGCAGGTGCGGATCATGATGACGTTGGGATTTACCTTCTTGATTTCATCGTAGCCCAGCCCGAGCCTTTCCATCAGTCCGGCGCTGAAGCTTTCAGCCACCACGTCGCACCAGGCTATCAGCCGCCTGGCGACTTCCAAACCCGCCGGCCTGGACAGGTCCAGAGCCAGGCTGTATTCATTGCTGTGAAAATAGACAAAGCTGCCAGAACGGTCCAGTCCCGGGATTCCATCCTTGTACGGCGCAGCGACCCGGCCTATATCCGGCCTCTTGCTGGATTCGACGTGGACCACGGTAGCCCCGTAATCAGCCAGGTATTTTATGATAAGAGGGCCTACCAGTCCCCAGGCAAAACTGGCTACCTTTATGCCCTCAAAGGGCAATTGACTCGTTTTCATAAAATCAAAAACCAAAAACCAAAAATCAAAATGACAAACCAAAATGCAAAGAGGCTGTCAGCCGACAGCTAAGAGCTAGCAGCTAGTGCCTAGTTGCAAAAATAACCGAAAGATTCTTCGACTACGCTCAGAATGACACTGGAAGCGCTGTCACCCTGAGCCG
>JACQUA010000005.1 GCA_016210565.1 Chloroflexota bacterium | reverse complement strand
GGAAAGACCTTACCGATAACGTCAACTCCATGGCCGCCAACCTCACCTCCCAGGTGAGAAACATCGCCCTGGTGACCACCGCCGTGGCCACCGGCGACCTCAACAAGAAGATCACCGTCGACGCCCGCGGCGAAATCCTCGAACTGAAGAACACCATTAACATCATGGTGGACCAACTCAACGCCTTCGCCTCCGAGGTGACCCGCGTCGCCCGCGAGGTCGGCACCGACGGTAAGCTCGGCGGCCAGGCCGAGGTGAAGGGCGTCTCCGGCACCTGGAAGGACCTCACCGATAACGTCAACACCATGGCCGCCAACCTGACTGACCAGGTGAGAGGCATAGCCAAGGTCGTGACCGCCGTGGCCAACGGGGACCTCAGGAAGAAATTGGTGCTGGAGGCCAAGGGTGAAATTGCGGCCCTGGCCGAGACCATCAACGAAATGATCGACACCCTGGCTACTTTTGCCGACCAGGTGACAGGTGTAGCCCGCGAAGTGGGTGTTGAGGGGAGACTGGGCGGGCAGGCCAACGTTCCCGGCGCCGCAGGCACCTGGAAGAACCTGACGGATAACGTCAATCAGCTTGCCGGCAACCTGACCACCCAGGTACGGAGTATCGCCGAGGTGGCTACCGCCGTGACCAAGGGTGACATGACAGGCACCATCAACGTGGAGGCCCGCGGCGAGGTGGAAGAGCTGAAGAATAACATCAACGAGATGATCCGCAACCTCAGAGAGACGACCCAGGCCAACACCGAGCAGGACTGGCTGAAGACCAACCTGGCCAAATTCACCCGCATGCTTCAGGGCCAGCGAGACCTGTTGACCGTAGCCAGAACGGTGCTGTCTGAACTGTCCCCGCTGGTCGGGGCGCAGCACAGCGTGCTGTACGTGGTGAAAACCGGCGACCCCGGCGGCAGCACCCAGCCAGTGCTCGGGCTACTGGCAAGCTACGGCTACAAGGAGCGCAAGAATTTGTCCAGTCGTTTTGCGCTGGGCGAGGGGTTGGTCGGACAATGCGCCTACGAAAAGGAACGCATACTGGTGACCAAGGTGCCCGCCGATTATATCCAGATATCCTCCGGGCTGGGCGAGGCGCCCCCGATGAACATCGTGGTGCTTCCGGTGCTGTTTGAAGGACAGATAAAGGCCGTCATCGAGCTGGCCTCTTTCGAACGCTTCAGCCAGACTCACATCGCCTTCCTGGACCAATTGATGGAAAGTATCGGCATCGTGCTCAACACCATTGAGTCCACAGGACGGACCGAGGACCTGCTCAAACAGTCCCAATCGCTGGCTAATGAATTGCAAAGTCGCCAGCAACAACTCACCCAAACCAACGAGGAACTGGAGGAAAAGGCCCGCCTGCTGACCGAGCAGAAGGCCGAGGTGGAGGCGAAGAACCTGGAGGTGGAGCAAGCCAAGCGCGCCCTGGAAGAAAAGGCCGAGCAGTTAGCCCTGACCTCGAAGTATAAGTCGCAATTCCTTTCCAATATGTCGCATGAGCTGCGGACCCCTCTCAACAGCCTGCTCATTCTTTCGGACCAGCTTTCGAGCAACGCGGAGAGCAACCTTACCGAAAGACAGGTCGAGTATGCCAGGACCATACACACCTCAGGCACCGACCTGTTAACGCTGATCAACGAAATCCTGGACCTGGCCAAGATAGAGTCCGGCGCCATGAGTCTGGAGATGAAAGATGTTGCCTTCACTTATATCGAGGAACAGTTGAACCGGACGTTCAAGCACATAGCCGACACCAAGGCTTTGGCCTTCGCTATTCGGGTGGACCGGGAACTGCCCCCCGGCATGTACACCGATGAGAAGCGCGTGCTCCAGGTGCTAAAGAACCTGCTGTCGAACGCCATCAAGTTCACCGAGAAAGGAAGCGTTAGCCTCCAGATAGCCGCGGCCAAAGCTGGCTGGGACAGGACCAATGATGTTCTGAACAGGTCCGACACGGTAATTGCCTTCTCCGTAACCGATACCGGCATCGGCATAGCTGAGGACAAGCAGAAAATCATCTTCGAGGCGTTCCAGCAGGCCGATGGTTCGACCAGCCGCAGGTACGGCGGCACAGGACTGGGGCTGACCATAAGCCGCGAGATAACGCAGATGCTGGGAGGTGACATACGAGTAATCAGCGCGCCGGGGAAGGGCAGCACCTTCACGCTGTACATCCCCCGTATTTCGAGTCAGCAACGCGAAATCAGTCCCCCCACTTTTGATGGCGTCTCTTCCGGCGGGGTGGCAGTGTTGCCGGGTGGAGACGGGGGCGCAACACCTGCCGCCAGACTTCCCGGGAAACCCACCGTTGCGCAAATAATGGATGACCGCGACAGAATAGAGATTGGCGATCGCGTTCTGCTGGCGATCGAGGACGATGCCAGCTTCGCGGGCATCGTCATGGACAGAGCCCGGCAGCGAGGATTCAAGGTGGTGGTCACTTCGTCCGGTAACGAGGGACTGTCGTTGGTGCGGCAGATAAAACCCGACGTCGTCACCCTGGACATTGTGCTGCCGGATATTGACGGATGGGAGGTGCTGGACCAGTTGAAGATCGACCTGGAGACGCGCCACATTCCTATCTGCGTGCTATCCGTAGAAACGTGCTCCGCGGTGGCCCTGCGTAAAGGCGCTTTTGACTTCCAGACCAAACCGGTGTCCTCCGATGCCCTGGATCAAGCGTTAATGCGAATGTGGCAGTTCGCGGTGCAGCCCCGGACCCTGGACCTTCTGCTGGTATCCAACAGTTCCCCGCAACGTGAAGAAATTGCCCGGACGCTTGACGGCACGGGCATTAACATCACCAGGGCCGGCAACTACCAAGAGGCCCTGGACGCGCTCCGCAACAAGCCACGTGGCTGCATGGTAACAGCCATGGCCCTGGATGACATGTCCGGGCTGGATTTCCTGCGGGCGTTGCAGAACGAGAACGGCCTGTCCAATGTCCCAACCGTGTTGTACCCCGGCCGGAAATTGACCAGGAAAGAAACGGCGGCTCTGGAAACCCTGTCCACTTCCAGTCCGGTCAAAACCGCGCAATCTCCCGAGCGGCTGCTCGACGAGGTCTCCCTGTGCTTGCATATGGTAACCTCTGAATTGCCGAAGGCCAGGCGCCGGGCGCTGGAACAACTTCGCCGGAGCGACAGCGCACTAAGCGGCAGGAAAATACTTATTGTCGATGATGACATACGGAATCTATTCGCCCTCACCGCAGCCCTGGAGCAGCACGGGGTCAAGGTGATTACGGCCGAAAGCGGCAAGGATGGCATCCGAACCCTGGAGACCACTCCGGGGGTCGACCTGGTACTCATGGACATCATGATGCCCGAAATGGATGGTTATGCTACAATAGGCGCCATTCGCGACATTCCTAAGTTCAGGAACCTGTGCATTATCGCCCTCACGGCAAAAGCCATGAAGGGAGACCGGGAGAAGTGCATCGCGTCAGGGGCCTCGGACTACGTTTCCAAGCCCGTCAATGTGAACCAGTTGCTCACCCTGTTGAGGATATGGCTGCACCGCAGTGGGAATGTCCGGGGGCAGGAAGACAGCGCGAAAGCCGGGAAATAAATATGCCGGTAGCCTCCATGAAGCGTACCCTGACACCCCTCCGGAGCCGGGCCGAACCCGCGGTCTCACGAGAGCTTGCGCAGCAACCCCATAGGAGCCAAATAAAAGTGAAACCAAATGGGCCCTCTGTCCTGATGGTGGACGACATCCCGGAAAACCTCACCACATTGGAAGCAATCCTTGAACCGCTTCGGCTGGATATGGTCAAAGCAACTTCCGGCCTCCAAGCGCTGCGCCTCCTGCTGAAAAAGGATTTTGCCGTGGTGTTGCTCGATGTGAGGATGCCCACAATGGACGGTTTCGAAATAGCGGAGGCCATCCGCGGGCGAGAACGGTCGAGGCTGACACCTATCATATTTATCACGGCGGTAGGGCGAACGGACGAACAGGTCCAGAAGGGCTACTCCCTCGGTGCCGTGGACTATATTATCAAGCCGTTCTCCCCCGAAATACTTCGCTGGAAAGTGTCTAACTTCGTCGAGCTATACCTGGGCAAGAAAAAGACCGAGACGCACCTCCGCAAAATACGGAATCTCTCGGTCAGGATGGCCGAGGTCAATCGCAAGCTCAAGGCATCCGAAGAGCAATTGAGGAAGTCTTATCTGGCGGCTGAAGCCCGGTACAAGGACCTGGTTGTGAGAGCCGGAGAAGCTAAAGAGGCAGTGGTACTGTTGCAGGACTGTGACGGTATCGAGGCAAGACACGTTTTCGCCAACAAGGAGTGGTGCAGGATCACCGGCTGCGGTTTGGATGAACTACGGGGCAAGTCATTATTAGAGTTCTTCAGCCAGGACAACGTAGAAACTGCGAGATGCACCATAGAAACGTGGTTGTCCGGAAAAAACGCCCCGGGTTTGCGCCAGATACAGGTTAAAAGCAAAAGTGGTGTTAGTACCCCGGTAGAGATAGGCGGCGCGCCTACTGATTTCCAGGGCAGGCCGGCTGCGGTAGCCTATATTCTAGATATAACAGAGGAAATAGAGACCAAACAATTGAAGGATGAGTTCATCAGTATGGTCTCCCATGAGATGAAAACCCCTTTAACTGTGGTGATAGGTGCGTTGGGCACCCTGTTGAGGCACAGAGAATCTCTGTCCGTTGACGACCAGACAGAACTGATCAACGATTCAGTGTTGGCCGCGGAATCGCTTGCCCATCTGGTGAACAACCTGCTGGAGCTGTCGAGGTCCCAGGCCAGCAGTCTGTCGCTATCTCTCAGCAGCCTGAATCTGTGCGACTTGCTGAAAAAAATGGTCACCGGCATGAGCAGACCATACCCGGAGCGCCTCTTCGTCGTCAATTGCCCAAACCCGTGCCCGGTGAATGCCGACGAACTACGAGTGGAGCGAATTGTTTACAACCTGCTGGACAATGCCGCTAAATACTCACCACAGGGAACCGAGGTGACCGTTTCGGCAGAACAAAGGGGGAGCGAGATTGCGGTAAGTATCAGCGACCGGGGTGACGGAATTTCGTCAGCAGACCAGGAGAAGCTATTTGTCCCATTTGAAAGGCTCGGCAAGAGTTCAGCAGGCAGCGCCGGCGGAACGGGGTTAGGACTGATTGTCTGCAAGAGGCTGGTTGAGGCTCACGGCGGGCGCATCTGGGTGGAGTCCCAACCAGGCGCAGGATCAACATTCTTCTTCACGCTGCCAACGGCGACAGAGGATGCCGAACTATTTGCGTAGCCACACCCAGGCGATTCGAAGGTTCAAGGTTCGAGGTTCAAGATTCCCCACCCCGGTACCACAGGCCTCCGTGCCTGTGCGTCCCAGGATAAAGATTCCAGGAATATAACACGGCCCCGCTGTCATTGCACCAAACATATCCCGCTCTGTCTCGAGGCTCCGACCGCCAGCCATCTCTCACAGGCACGGAGGCCTGTGGTACCGGGTGCGACTGCCGACTACCGACTGCTTGCCCGCACCTGCCGCACATACCTGGCCCGCATCGCCCCAAGGACCCGGTGATAGGCCTCGCTGCGAAAATCGGGATAGGTCCACGGTAATGGCTCGAACCGCTTGTGCTGGAAAAGCAGGGTTATCTCGGCATAGATTCCCTGTCCGATGTAAATGCGGTGGGCGAAGTCCTTGGTGCTGGCGAGGACCACCCGGGCCTCGTTCAGGTAGCCCGGATCCAGGTTCACCAGCCGCCTTCCATTCTCGGCCCACTTCTCTTCCAGGCTGTTGGTGAAAAGCTTGATCTCAGCCAGTTTTTCCGGCGTCTCCAGGCGGTCGAAGCTGAAGAACTGCCGTTTGAGGGCGACCCCCATCTCCTCCTCATAGTACCCGGTGAAGGTGAAGTCCATCACCTCGCTGGCGTAATCAGCCGGGCCGAGCGTCTCCTCCAGGGCAGCGCGGGCCTGCGGCAGACAGGACGGCCTGCCGGTCAGCAGGCCGGCAAAGACCTTGACCGGTCTAGCAGGCGCCGGTTTTCCCACTGGCAGCACCCCCGGGGCAGGCCTGCACGCAGAGGCCGCAGATATTATGGCCCAGGCGCAACTCTTTGCTGAAACGCCTTAACTGCTGGTAGCAGGCGGCGCTATCGAAGTCGGCGACATTCTCTTTGATCGCAGCCACCGGGCAAACCGCGAGGCAGCGGAAGCAGTCCCCGCAATCCCTGCTCACCGGCCGGTCGGCTTCCAGGGGCAGGTTGGTCAGGATAGTGGCCAGCCGCACCTGGGCCCCGAAGCGTTCCGTCACCAGGAGATTGTTTCGTCCCCGCCACCCCAACCCCGCCAGATAGCCGGCCGCCTTGTGCGAAAGGTGGCCCAATTGCTGGTCCCAGTCGATTAGCTGGGAGGCGGCCACCGGCAGAGCGAGGTAGCCGGACCCGGTAATTTCCCGGCTTATTCTCAGCGCCGCCTGGTCCAGCAGGGCGTTGACCGTCTTGTAGTGATGGTAATAGACCAGGTTAGGCGCGCCCTCCAGACTGGACAGAATGGCCGGTGAAAGGCGCGTGGCAATAACGACGGCCAGGGGCAGTTGCTCCAGCAGAGCCGGAGACAACTGCAATATCTTGTCCCTGCCCTCCCTCACATCTGCCACCCCGAGCAGGTCCATCCCGGCCTCTCCAGCCACGGCCGCAATCAGGGCCAGGTTCTCCCTAACGTTTGCCATGATGTTCCATTAGTGCCACAGGCGTCCCGCCTGTGAGCAACGTAGGGTGGGTTAAGCGCCCCGATTGTATCAGGACGCGAACCCACCATCTTCCACACGGCCCGCGGGTTCGGTGGGCTCGCACCCCGATGCAATCGCGGCTTTCCGCTATCCTGCAGTGCTTAACCCACCCTACACCTCTTGTTCTAAAAGGCGCCGCTCACAGGCGGGGACGCCTGTGCCACCGGTGTCATTTCACCCCGGGTATCCATTCCCGGGCCATGCGCACCGCCGCCATGGCGTCGCTGCCGTAGCCATCCGCCTTAGCGTAGTCCTTGACCATCTCGTTAATCTGGCCGCCGCCGATCATCACCTTGACGCCCTTGCGCAGTCCGGCCTTTTCCAGTGCCTCTACGGTTGACTTCATAGTATCGTAGGCCAGGGTCAGAAATCCGCTCAGCGCCACCACCTGCGGCTTCACTTTTCCGACCTCCTGGACGAACCTGTCTTCCGGCACGTCCACGCCGAGATCGTGCACCTCGAACCCGTTGACGTCCAGCATAAACCCCACGATGTCTTTCCCCAGGTCATGGATGTCTCCCCGCACCGTGCCGAGGACTATCTTACCCCGCCTCGCCCCTCCACCCCCTTCCTTTCCCCCGGCGACCAGCTTCGGCTTAACGATTTCAGAGATGCTCTTGAGCATCTCACCCGACATGACGAGCTCCGGCAGGAAATACTCCTGTTTCTCGTATTTATCGCCTATGATCTTCATGGCTTCCTGGCAGGCATCCAGGATACCGTGCGGATCTGCTCCCTTATCGATCGCTTCCTTCACTATGCGCAGGGCTTCATCTTCCTGCATGTTTACCAGGGCATTGACAAGATTATTGAGCATGGTCTCCTCTCGGATCAGCAATGATCTGTCACCCTGAGCCGCAGCCCCGAGCGAAGCGAAGGGGCAGTCGAAGGGTCTTTCGTCTCCACCCCCCCCCAAAAGATTCTTCGACTCCGACTCGCTGGCGCTCGTCTTCGCTCAGAATGACACGGACTTCGTCATTTCGGCGTTAATACCGACCGTACTTCTTCGCGGCGTCCATCACCGCCTTGACATTGGCCGGCTTCGGTTTGTCTATCAGGTTGGTGCAATTGATAATGAAGCCGCCGCCTTTGCCGCAGACCTTGATCATGTCCCGGCAGTGCTCTTCCACTTCCTGGGCGGACCCGTTCTGAAGCAAGATGGAAGGTACGTGACCGGCGATGCAGGCATGTCCTCCCAGGATCGCCTTCGCCCGCGGCAAGTCCCCCTCCATGACCCGGAAGAACACCTTCCCTTTGGGCAATTCAAGGAAGTACTCGAGGCGCTCATCGTTCTTCCCCTCCCCGTGTACCATGATCAGGTACCCCATGTTGATCGTGGACAGCATGGCCTTCTTCCAGGCCGGCCAGACGAAGGTCTCGAATTGCTTCTTCGACATGAAACGGTCGGAGCTGTAATGAGTGACTCCCCCCAGCGCCCGCCTCGGATGCCATTTCTTGGTCGGGTCCGCCGGGACCGCCCTGGCCAGCCGCCATTCCAGGATCCTGTCCAGTGCCCGGAGCAGCTTTTCGGGCCGCTTGAACATGTCGACCAGGGTGAGACGCAGGCCTCTCAGGTAATCCGCGATCACGTCAAACGGCGCGCCTCCGGCGCCCCCGGGGTAGTAGTACGGCGGATAGCCGAGGTCCATTATATCCTTCTGCGCGTTGCCCAGGGCCTCGCGCCACTTCGCCCTTTCCTGCCCCGCTTTAAGCAGACTCCGGGCAGCCTTGCGGAACTCCGGCGCCGAGAACAGCGGGGTCATCGTCATGAAGCCTGACGCCCATCCAACGAGGTTGTTCCCCAGCATGGGCAGTTTGGAGAAAGGCTCCATGGCCCCGAAGACCCGCGGCAAGTAGCGACGCAGCATGAAATCAGTGGGATCGGTGATGAACAGGTCGTACTCGTCCTCTTTCATCGCCTCGAATTCGAGGAACTGGGTGCCGTAGTCTTTCGGAAGAGGCCCCCCCGGCCATTGTATCTGCTTGGGGTCCAGGGCCTCGAACGCCAGACCGCAGGAGTTGAAATAGGAAGCAGGGGCCTCAAAGATATCGGGGTCAAAGTCCACCAGGGTCTTGATGATCGCCCGCCGGTAAACAGCCGGTTCGTAGAACGTCGTCGATGGCGGGTTGCCCACGTACCAGTTCGGGAAATTGCCCCCTCTCATCAGCACCGGCACCCTGTCAGGCTCTCTCAGCTCCATGCAATCCCTGACCCTCTTTTCCCTTTCTTCGTAGAGCATAGCCGGCGTTTTGCCGGTCTTCTTTTCGATTTCCTCCTTTGCCCTCTGGACGACCTCCTCCTCAGCGGTAGCACGGGTTGTCACGTTGTATCTCCCTTTTTCTTTCCTAACCCGGACAAGCCGGAATCAAAATCAAAGATCAAAAACCAAAATGAAAAATGACAGATCAATCACCCATGCCCCGACGGCGCGCCATCAAGGATGAAAACGGCGTGCGCTGTCATTCTGAGCGAAGCGAGCGGCGAGCGCAGTCGAAGAATCCTTCACTCCGTTCAGGACAAGTTCTTTCGAGACGGGGTCCGGTCGAAAGACCCTTCGACTTCGCTCAGGGTGACATTTTCGTAGAAATGCAGTAACGGGCTCCACGCCGCGCGGAGCGACCGCCGCTCAGCTCCTAACTTTTCGTTTTAGAAAGGGCATGGCTCGGGGGAACAGCCGACCATATCTTTTCATTTTGATTTGTCATTTTGATTTTTGACCTTTCATTTTTCATTTCCCCTCCCGCCCTATAGCTGGACCAGGCCCGCCCCATCCTTGTACTCTATCTTAGTCCCGAACGGCGCCGATAGCTCTCCCAGGTAGGCGATTATCCTTTCGGCGGTCGCGCCCTCAGCCAGCATCGGCACACCGTGCCTGGAGCGTGGTTTGCGGGTAAGCGCCACCGGATATAGTTTCAACTCGGTCAGCCCCCCATCATCCCCCAGCGAACAAAGGGCGACCACCCCGATAGGGCCCTCACCCTTGGAAGTGGAGGCGTGACCCCGGGGATTCAACGGCGAGGGCAGGGCGTCGCGGGCATCCATGGCGTCCGCCGTCGTCGCCTCCCACCGGAGCATTTCCGGGCCATAGCCCGGCCTGAAGTAAAAGTCGGCGGGAAGCCTGGTCACCGTCCGGCTCATCCCCAGGAAGCACCCCCGCCCGTAGAATATGGGCCTGCCCTTATAAATCTCGATCCCTTTGGGCGGTTCGCGGCCCTCGGCGGTAAACATGTGCGCTCCCGCGTCTATGCACGATTTAGCGAATGGGGGCACATACTTCGCCGGGTAGTCGGCGCCCTTGTCCGGGTGCCACTCATGGGTGTGCAGATGGGCAATGACATAGTCCGCCTGCCTGGCCGCGTCCCTGATTGACCTGAAATTGCCTTCGGCGTCATCCTCTTCCGCCACCGTGGTCACCCCCTCCTGGTCGCCTTCGACAAACTTGTAAATCATATGCGCCGAACCCGGAGGGTAAAACAGCCATGCCTTTTCCGCCTTGGCGAAGTGCCAGCCAACTTTGAAAGCCAGTTGTTTCAGGGTCTCAATTGTATTGAGATCGGCCACGTAGTAAAAGCGCAACGGGTTCAGACCCGGCCGGCCTTTGACATCCCGCCGGGCTTCGCCGGCCCTCGCCGAGTAAAGATTCGATGAGCACATAGAGACCAGCGCCACCCTCCCCTTGGCCGTGTCGACATAGGCGGGTTCCCGGGCTTCTCCCAGGTTCATCCCGGTGCCGGCGTGTGCGATGCCGGCGTCGTTCAGCGCCTTCCAGGTCGAAAACAGGGCGCCATAGGAATAGTCCAGGACGTGATTGTGGGCCAGGGATACCAGACGCAACCCCGCCCATTTCAGCTCATCGGCTATGAAGCGCGGGGCCCACTGCCAGGTATATCCGGACAACGCCGCGGGGTAAACTTCCGGTCCGTCGTAATCGTGTATGATCCCCTCGAAATGGGTGTAGGCGACGTCGGCCTCCCTGACGATCTTGATGACAGAGAGAAACCTTTCTTCGGTCTGGACCGAAATCCGCCGGTTAACGATCGACTCGCCCGTGAGCGCCATGGTGATTGCAGGTTTCACTTTATTCCTTTCGGATTAGTTTCCTCTCCCCTTTGTGGGAGAGGATTAAGGTGAGGGGGCTGATTTAGCGCCATCAAGGATCAAATAGCGGCCCACACAGGCACGGTGGCCTGTGATACCGGTCTATTCCACCACCCATTTGTCCAGGGTGTACTTTGCCACTGCCTTTTCATCCACTTCCACGCCCAGGCCGGGACGTTTGGGGACCACGGTGCTGCCGTCCTTGATGACGAACTTAGTCTCCTCGGTAAGCAGGTCATGCTCCAGGTTGGCCAGATCGCCGATGAACTCGGCGGCCGGAAACATGTTCCTGGTCGAGGCGTAGAAGTGGGCCGCCGCGGCCGCGCCGACTCCCGAATCCCCATAGGCCCCGAGGTTCACCGGGACATGGAAGGCCTCGCCGACCGCGGCTATCTTCTTCGCCCGGTGCAGGCCCCCGTGCTTGGGCAACTTGAGGCAGAGGATATCGACAGCGCCGGCTTGAATGTTCCCCACGGCTTCCTGCAGCGTGAAGACCCCTTCGTCGGCCATTATCGGGGTCTCCACCGCGTGCCTGACCCTGGCCATTCCCGCCAGGTCCCACCTGGGCACGGGCTGTTCTACGTAATACAGGTCGTATTCTTCCATCTTCCTTATCGCCTTAACGGCTACCGCCGGGCTGTAGAGCTCGTTGGCATCGATTCCCAGGGCGATACCGTCCCCCAGCGCCGCCCTTACCGCAGCGACATTCTTGACGTCCTGCTTCCATCCCGCCGGCCCGGCGACCTTGACGCAGACATACTTGACGCCGTACTTTTCAACGGCGCCGGTAGCTTCCCTGACCATCTCGTCCGTGGGGTTCATGCCCAGCGACCATTCCAGGGGGATGCTATCCCAGTAGAGGCCGCCGAGCAGCTTGTAGACGGGAACTCCCATCGCTTTCCCCATGACATCATGCAGGGCCAGATCGATGGCCATTTTGGGGAAGCTATTGCCGGGGAGGAGCCGGTCACACTTCGCCAGTATCTTTTCGATGTCAAAGGGGTCTTCGCCCAGGATGGCCGGACCGAAGTAGTCTTTGATAGCCGCGATAGTGCTCTGAGGGTTCTCCGGTTGAGTAGGCTGGTTCGGCCTCACCGACCCGGTACCGGTCACTCCCTCATCGGTGTGAAGCTTGAGCAGCACTATCTTACTGGGAGTTCCTGGTTTGGTGATGACCCCGCGGGCGTTGGTCCTGGCAAATCTGATGCCGACCCCCAGGAGGATGACCTCCAGTTTCGTTATCTTCATATGAGGGTAAATGACGAAATCCGAATGACGAATGACCAATCAATAAGGAAATGACGAAACCCGAATGACGAATGACCAGTGGGTTTCAAATGTCGAATGACGAATTCCCGGTCATGGCACGACCCATTGCGGAATTTGGCGTTTTGAACATCGCTACGAAAATGGGGTGGCACAGGCGTCCCCGCCTGTGAGCCATGATTTTCATGCTTCATCGTGCTTGGCCGACCAAGCATGGATGACTAGTTCGTCATTCGAAGTTCGTCATTCGTCATCCGTTTGGTCATTCGTCATTGGGGTTTCGTCATTCGTTACTCCGGGGTTGCCTTATTTCCTCCCCATCAGGGGCCCGAATATTTCCATGGCCAGGTCCCTGGTCTTGGCGTTCTGCTCGAAGAACGCCTCGGTCTCCGTGGGGATGTATTTCACGCCCGGCTGGCGTATCTGGAAAGAAGATAGATGGTCCGTGGGCACGTCCGTTCTGGCAGACTGCACGCCGGTGACTTTGCTCTGGACTTCGCTTCCCTCTTTGCTCAAATACCAGTTAACGTATATCTTGGCCGCGTTGGGATGGGGCGCCCGGTCAAGAAGGGAAGTGGCGATGCCGCCGCCGCTGACGAAGGCGCCTTCCTTAGGCGTCGCCCTCGCAATCGGCGCCCCTGCGGCGATGATCTCTTCCTGGACGTCCGACCTGGCGATTATACCGAGGGGGGTCTTCCCCTGGGCAACCCATTCCGCAGCCAGCCTGTCGTTGTCCAGTATCGCAGGCTCGCTCTGCACGAACTTCCTCCACCAGTCCACGCCCATCGCCAGAGTGATTTCGGTGAATGGTCTCCCACTCATGACGGGATTCATGATGACGATCTTCCCCTTCCACCTGGGGTTCAGCAGATCATTGTAAGACTGGATTTCGTCCGGCTTCACCATGTTCTTGTTGTAGGTCACCCGGTAGTCCGGCCCGGCGAGGGAGCTCATGATATGCGTCTTGTCGTTGTCCACCCACGCGATGTCGCCGCCCGACCAGAGGCTCTTGTCCAGGACCTCGGGCAGGATCAGCAGGGGCTTTATGGGGACGGTGTGCCCCTGGGGCTTAAGAACAACTACCTGGTTCGTGGTTGAACCCTGGGTAAGGTCGGGGATATAGAGGCCCGCCCGCCGCTCCTGGAGGATCTTCGCGGTGAGCTGGGCGCTGGGCGCTTCGACCCATTCGATATTGATCCCATACTTGTCCTTGAAAGCCTTGCCCATGGCATTCCGCGTCGCGGCGGCGCTGGACGCATAAATCATGAGTTCACCCTCATGCCTGGCCGCGGCCAGAGTCTTTTCCCAGTCCGCCTGCCATCCCCCTGGCTGTACCGCTCCCTGGGCAGGCGCTCTAGTCGTGGGCGCCGGCGCCGGAGCCTGCTGGCCGGCGCAGGCCGACAAGACCAGGCTCAGGCAGACCAGCCCTATTACGGTCACCCTGGTGATGATTTTGCCGTTCATTGATTGCTACCTCCGAGTTCGTCTTGGCTATCGCTCTGCAGCGAATTAAATGAAAGTGGCTTCCATGTCACGACTCCATATCTGACGCCGCCTTTTCCAGTATCTACAAAGCCCGATTTCCCCTCCCTCAAGCCTCCTGTTTCCCGGTTGGGTTGAAAACGATCGCTTCCTCTCCCTCCATGCTCAGGGTGGTACCGAGTTTCTCGCACCCCGGCTCGACGTAACGCAAGACTTCCTCGAACCTGGGATCATTCCGGGACAGGAATTCAGGCTCCGCCCGCTGGTTGGTATAACCGGGCAAGAACGACACCTTCCGGACGCCGTTCCTGCCGGCGACGCATTTTACCATCATCGTATATCGTCCGGCTTTAGGGCCCCAGTCAAAGCAGCGATTCCCGGCGTGAGACGCGATATTGAACCCTGCCGCTGCCAGCGACTTAACGTTTCCGGGGTCAACCATCGAGTTCGATGTATTGTGGTCCCGGTATTGAAGGCCCCCCCCGGTCGCAAAGATCCTCTCCAACTGGCACAGAGCGCCATCCGCTTTTTTGATCTCCCGGTGGACCATGCCAAAAAGCGATTCGATAGGTTCTCCAAACTCCACCCGCCCCGGGGCTACATTTCCCACCACGTGGATCATGAATTCGTCTCTGGATCCCCGACTGGTCGGTCACTTTCTCTCTTTTCGAGTCCTCCGATTGCCGATTCGTAATTGTATCACACACCCTGATTCCCTGTCACATACCCCGGCCTCAGCCAAACCCGGTCCGGCGCATGGCGCGTGCATGGCTGAAACTCCTGCAGCCTGTCCACTTTTCAGCTGTAGCTAACACTGCAGCCTGCACCTTGACAGTAACCCGTTGATTTGTTATTGTTGGTGCACCGGCAGTAGGACACGATTCTCGGTGGCCTGCCTCCAATGAAACCGTTGCGCGGAGATCACGGTTAAGTGCGCGAGTTGGCCCTGCGTTTGCGGAACGGTGTCAGATAACAGATAGTAATTGAATGGAGGGTTGCAATGAAGACAGTCCGCGTTTCTGTACTCTTCTTGGCGATCATCGGTGTTACGCTTGGTTGCACTCCCGCGGTAGTGCCTTCTCCCGCTGCCCAGGGGAAGCCTGCCGGGGAGGGGCCGGCGGCCAGGGGGGACTGGGAGCAGAAATGGGCCAGCACTCTGACTGAAGCCAGAAGAGAAGGGAAGGTAATCATGTACACCGGATGGGGGCCCTCGGTGACCGGCCCTCTCCGTGAGGCTTTTGGAAAGAAGCATGGCATCGAGCTGGAGTCCGCGAACGTAGGCTCCGGGTCCGCGCTCCTGCCCAAGGTCCAGGCGGAGAACAATGCGAAGCTGCGCGTAGCCGATATCTTCTCGGTGGGGACCGATACCCTGATGAACGGAATGAAGCCCGCCGGTCTGCTGGGTCCTGCGGATCCCCTCTTAATCCTTCCTGAGGTCACCGGTCCCGACGTGTGGACCGGGGGCCGCTTTCCGTTTTTGGACAAAGACCGCACCACGGTAAAGATGCTGGCTGTTATCCAGCGTTACATCAGCTACAACACTACCCTGGTCAAGGAAGGAGAAATAACCTCCTATAAGGACCTCCTGAAGCCGCAATATAAGGGGAAAATCTCGATGAGCGACCCCTCGGTTAGCGGTGCAGCCAGTTCCATGTTCAGTCACATAGCCTATGACTTGTGGAACCTGGAGGAGGCCAGCGATTGGCTGCGGCTGCTAATAAAACAGCAGGAGGTCGTAGTAACCAGGGATGATTACCTCGTTGTCGATTGGACTGCCAGGGGCAAGTACTTTATCGGCATTGCGGGGAAGAGGGGAGCGCTGATTGAGTACATCAACGCCGGGGCGCCCATCAGCCTGGCGGTGCAAACGGAGGGCCATCCCATGGGTACGGCAGCAGGGGCTTTTGCCTTGCCTCCCGTCCAGCCACACCCCAATGCCGCCGCGGTGTTCGTGAACTGGCTATTGACCAGGGAAGGACAGACCCTCCTGTCGAAAGGCTATGGCTTCCCCAGCATAAGGCGGGATGTTCTTCCTGAAGGGTTCCACCCTCTGTTTCTTCCCTTGAGCGGGGAAAAGATGTTCTCTGAATCAGAGGAGAGCATAATGAGAAAGGAGCCTTTACAGAAGATATCCAGGGAGATCATTGAGAAGGCCGGCAGATGAGGCGGCGCTAAGTCCCGGCCCACTCAGCGGAGGTTAGCCCCATGGTTGAAACCGTCTACGAACGCAACAGAGAGCCCGAACCAAAGGAAACCAGTTACGATAGGCAGTGGAGGTTGCAAGTCCAGGCCATCCGCCGGCGCGTCGAAGGCCGGGTAGTCATCAGGGGTCAGGGGAAAGAATGGGAGCAGAGCCGGCAGGGCTTTAGCAAGCAATTGTGCTCTCAAGATGACTGGGGCACGGTGGGCGCTCCCGGCTGGCATATCTTTGTCCAGAAAATCCGCAAGCACTCCGGGCGGCACACCCACCAGGGGGGATTGGGCCTGTTTGTCCTGGATGGAAAAGGCTACAGCGTTGTTGATGGCGTACGCTACGACTGGGAGGAGGGTGATCTGATACTCTTGCCGGTCAAGCCCGGAGGTTGCGAACACCAGCACTTCAATCTGCACCCCGAAAAGCCGGCCGTGTGGATGGCCTGGCGCTTCTGGCCGATGAGGGATCCGGTCGAGGTCTATAAAACCCAACAGGAAGAACATCCGGACTGGACCGGGGGCAAAGTAACCAGCCCCGGTTAGGACCGCCGGCTGCTCGCCTGTCATAGTTCCCCGGTTCGCGCCGCAAAGCCGCGCATGCATTCATCCCATTCTAACTGCCCGAAAACAGCGATTTATTTTCGGACGCGGAAATAGACCGGCGACTTGGGGGGAAAACCGTGCCGCATGTGCATTGACAACAGGCCGCAATGGTTTGTATACTGCGCCCAACGCGGCCATGGAGCACGGACATCCCGCCACGGCGAATCTATCCGCCATCCCGACGAGTTGGGACCCCGTAGGGGCGAACCCGTCCCGACAAAATGACATTTTCCGAGCAATCACCCATCCCGACGAGTCGGTACCATGAAGGATGAAAATGGCGTGCGCTGTCATTCTGAGCGAAGCGAGCGCAGTCCCGATAGTATCGGGATAGTCGAAGAATCTTTCGCTCTGCTCAGGACAAGTTCTCTCGGAGCGGCGGGGACGAAAGACCCTTCGACTGCCCCTTCGCTTCGCTCAGGGCTCCGGCTCAGGGTGACATTTTCCGAGCAATGGCCAATCCCGGCAGGATGCCATGAACCCCACAAGACAAAGTTCCGGTTGATTCCGCCATGCCAGCGCACGACCCGGCAAACGATTCGGAAGTGAAGGTCTGGGACGTGGACTACCTGCGGGAGGCAGGAGACACATGTCTGGCCCGTATCTACCAGCCCTGCGGGAAGGGACCTTTCCCGGCCCTCATCTATGTGCATGGCGGCGTCTGGAGCCAGGGAAGCAGGACTGACGGCGCTTTCCTGAACCGGCAGCTTGCCGCCAGCGGCATGACCGTTGTCGCCATCGACTTCAGGCCGGCCCCCCAGCACCCGTATCCCACCCAGGTGGCCGACTTCAACTTCGCCACCCGCTGGCTCAAGGCCCACGCCGGGGAGTTCAATGCCGATCCCCGCCTCGTGGGCGCCATGGGCGCCTCCAGCGGCGGTCACACGGTGGTGCTCAGCGCCATGCGGCCGCACGACCCCCGCTACACGGCCTTCCCCCTTCTTGAAGCGCCTGCCGTCGATGCCACGGTTGCCTGGGTCATCGCCCTCTGGCCGGTGCTCGACCCCTATGCCCGCTACCTCTACGCCGGGAAGAACGGGAGACAGGAACTCGTCGCCGCGACAGATGGTTACTTCCTGACGGAAGAGGCCATGCAGGAGGGCAACCCGCAGCTTGTCCTGGAGCGCGGGGAAGCTGTAGAGCGCCCCCCCGTCCTGGTTATCCAGGGCACGGCGGACAACAACATCCCCCTATCTATCCCAAAACGGTTTGCCAGGTCGTACAGGTTAGCCGGAGGCGAGCTCGACCTAGAGTTCTTTCCGAATATGCCTCATGGGTTCGCCAGCCGGCCGGGTCCGGAGACCGAGCACGCCCTGGACATCATCAAGAAATGGATTGCCCGCCGGGTGGCTACTCGGCCCCGTAGGGTGGGTTAAGCGCAAATCGGGCGGTGCTGACGGGGGCGGTTGCGCGAACCCACCAACAACGTGAAATTCCCATGCGCCGATGGCGCGCCATGAAGGATGAAAAGGCACAATCCGTAGGGGCGAGGTTCCCTCGCCCCCACGGTGGACACCCGGCGGTCTATTTTCTGAGCGATTCAAAACTCACCGGTACCACAGGCGTCCCCGCCTGTGAGCGGTGGTTTTTGAACAAGGCAGATTTAATCTGTTAACGACGAACAGCACGCCACCGATCAGTACTCCAAAATGGTCATGTGAGGGCCAGGGTGCCAGGCGAGTCCCGTAGGGGCGAACCCGTGTGTTCACCCGCACGGGGCGACACGCCGGCCCGCGTGGTCGACCGGGGGGCTCCCGACGCGTCGGGACCGCTACGGTGGCCCGCCAAGTCACAGGCGGGACGCATGTGGCACTGGCGAAAGGTGAGGTCTCAAGTTCCGGCTGCCACAGGCGAGACGCCTGTGCTACTGGGCCGCGCGGCTGAGTGGAATCACCGCCGGGACCAGCCAATTCTGCCACATCTCGTCGATAGTGCCCTGGAAGTAGGCGGTGTCTTCTGCTGTAAAATGGGCAAACCGGTCCTGCCTCCGGGTGTATTCTCCCACCGGCTCCCGTTTCCCGCCTTCAGCAATGGTCTTCGACCTGCCGTTGAAGCGGACCATCCCGTCCTCGATCTCGTACAGGGGCCAGACACCAGTCTCAACGGCAGCTATCCCCATCTCATGAGAAAGGTCTGGAGCAAACCCCCAGCCCTTGGGGCAAGGTGTGAGACAATGGACAAACGTTGGCCCGCCGATCGCTATCGCCTTGCGAATCTTCTGCATCATGTCCACAGCAAACGATGGGCACACGGTAGCTACATACTTGCACCCGGGATGACCCGCCGCCAGCATGCCAACCATATTCTTCTTGATCCTGGTCTGCGTAATCCGGTGTACTGTCCCGCTGGGGGTGAACCTGGTAACTGCTCCCCACGGAGTGCTGCCTGAAGCCTGGACGTCAGTGTTGGCGTAGGACTCATTGTCATACATGACTATCAGCGAGTCATACTGAGGATGCGTCAGCGTGGCCGAAATGGCGCTGACCCCCATGTCGGCGCCGCCGCCGTCTCCACAAATAGCCACCACATTGATGTGCTCCTCCTTCAGCTTGCCCTTGCGCATCAACGCCTTCAGTCCCGCCGATGTCCCCAGCGCCGCCGACCCGGCCGCGCCGAGCTGGGTATGCATCCAGGGAATCGCCCAGGGGGTGGTATAGTAGCTGGTGTTGGCCACGTACATGCAGCCGGTGGCGCCCAGGACGATACTCCTCGGCCCGATGGCTTTGGCAGTCAGTTTCATGGCCAGAGCCGGCTCGCACCCCTGGCAGGTACGGTGACCGGACATATAATACTCGTTTAGCGGTACTGTCTTTACGCCTTTAATCTGTTCCATGGTTCTAGCGATTCCTCAGCAAAGCTGCTATGTCCAACGACTCGGAGACAGGCTGGAAAGCCTGTCGTACTGGCCAGTAGAACGGGCTTTCCAGTTCTTGACTGGCAAAAGAAAGCGCAACAACGAGAAAAGACCCTTCGACTGCGCTCAGGGTGACAGCGTTACGTGACTGTCATTCTGAGCGAAGCGAAGAATCTTTTCGCGGGGTTTTGCAAAAAAGCACTAAGCCCTCACTCCTATCCAGTAGGTAGCCTGCTGCTCTTTGCCCCCGCGACCGGTCCTGAGCAATATCTCAGACATCTCTCTGACATCCTTCAGGGTAACTTCCCGGCCGCCCAAGCCGCAGGTAAACCCGATCACCGGCGGGGCCAAGGCTCCCCCCGTGGGATAAAGGGCCGACCTTATCTCATTGAACAGCACGCCGCCGGAGTAAGGCGAGCCGAAGGAGTAGTCACGGTCAATGACTCCAACAGCCCGGAACCGGCTCAGCGAGGTCTGCATCTCCTCGGTAGGAAAGGGCCTGAGCCACTTCAGACGGACAAACCCAACCTTCTGACCACCCTCTCTTAGCTGCCTGATCCCGGCTTTGACCGGTGTTGACAGGGTCCCCTGCCCTACCAGCACAACCTCGGCGTCATCCGTCATATACTCCTCGATAAAGGGGTTTCCCAGGTCCCGCCCGAACACCGGGGCAAACTCCGCATACGCTGAGGCTATGACGCCCCTGGCCCGGCGCATGGCCTCGTCGCTCTGCTTACGTATCTCCATAAGCCAGTTTTCATCTACCTGCGGCGCGATGGTGATCGGGTTGTCGGGATGAAGCACGAAACCGCCGCGATTGTACCGCGGCACGAACCGTTCCACCTGTTCTCTCGCCGGGATGGTCACCAGGTGCTCGGAATGGGTCAGGAAGGCCCCGTCCACGGCCACGGCGCACGGAAGGAAGACTCCGTGGTCTTCGGCCACGCGGTAGGCAATGAGCACCGTGTCCAGCGCCTCCTGCGCGGAGTCCACCCAGGTGAGCATCCAGCCCAGGTCCCGGACCGACAGGGCGTCGTTGTGTTCCACGCCAAAGGCGCCGGGGTCATCGAGGGCCCTGTTGCCCACCATGGCCACCACCGGCAGGCGCAGACCGGCGGTCACGGCGATGGCTTCGTAGGCATGAAGCCAGCCGACGCCGCTGCTGCCGACAAAGGCCCTGGCCCCTACCGCCGAAGCGTGTTTGGCCATTTCAAACTGGGAGTGCTCGCTGTCAGCCACGATGTAATCGGCGTCAAGGTCGCCGTTGGCTATCATCCTGGCGATGGCTTCCATGACGCCGTCATACGGCCGTATCGGGTAGGCCGTGACGAAATCGATGTCCGCCAGCCGGCAGGCGTGAGCAATGGCTTCACACCCGTTAATAATCAGTTCTGTCCTGGTCGTCGCTCTGGTCGTTTGTACCATATTGCTATCGCCTTCCTCCCTTTGAAAAAGGGGGCCTGAGGGGGATTCTCTCTCGCGCCAATGGGCTTTTCAAATCCCCCTTAATCCCCCTTTATCAAAGGGGGAAAGTTCGGAAATCCCCCTTGATTCCCCATTGTCAAAGGGGGAGAGGGACTGCAGCTCGGGGACCATGGTCATGCAGCCTTTCACCGGGCAGACGGCGACGCAGATCCCACAGCCGTTGCAATATTCAAAATCGATATCGTAGAACCCGTCAGGCGTTATGTTAAAGGCCCCGTCGGGACATTGCAGCCAGCACAGACTGCACCTGGTGCACCTGGCGAAATCCACCACGGGCCGGTTGGTCCTGGCCGAATGGCTCCGGTAGTTGGGATTTCGTTCCGCTCGATATGGCCCCCCTGCCACCGGCTCGCCTGCCGGAACCGCCGGAACAACCAACGCCTCTTTCATCTCCTGCAACTTCGGAAAACTCCTGACGGGCAAAGCCTGCTTCACTCCCTCACCGGCCCCGACCGGCCTCACCTTCACTTGATCGTAGGACTGCCGGGCCAGGTCAATCTTATCTCCCCGCTTCCAGTCCTGGACGATTACCTGCTCCACCGATCCCAGGCTTATGAGATGGGGCGCCACCCTGGCTATCGCGCCGAGAATGCGGAAATCGCTGTCGTCGTTGTATTTCCAGAGAGTTGACCAGTTGGCTGCGCCCTCAACGACCGCCAGGTTGTATTCAGCCCCTTTCTGGGCAATGAACCCCAGGAGTTCACCGGGGCTCATTTTCGAAAGGACGAGCAGGACGCCGCCGGGCCTGGTCAGGCGGTTTACCGGCTGGAATCCATGCCAGGCCCACGACTCTGTTCCCCGGCACAGGGTATCATCCAGCACCACGGTAACATCATTATTGTCAAGCTCATACGGGGTCATAAAAGGCTGGAGTTCCGTTTCAGAACTGCCAATAACCGCAAATTGCCTGGCCGGTATGCCGACGCGCTCGGGGCTATCTCCGTACCGTCCAAAGGTAAAACCCAGCTTACCTTCCTTTCTGGCAGACTGTACTATCCCCCGGCTTATCCTTTTGGCCAGCGACGTCTGCCGGACGCCGCGGTAGGCTACTTCAACTGAATTAGCGCTCATTGAATGGTCCCTTCTTTGCTGTTGCCAATCGAGGTTTCCGCAGATAAGCCACCGAGAAACGGAACCACGAATGGACACTAATGAACACGAACCAACTCATGAGGAACTTTTTGTGTTTATTCGTGTTCATTCGTGGTTCAAATTAGCGAACTCGACGCGCCGGTCCTAGCTGCCGGCGGAATTGCAAACGACGACCTCGTCCCCTTCCGCGCCAAGGGTGGTCCCGAGTTTCCGGCAGAGCGGCTCCATGAAGCCCACGACTTCCTGGAATCTGGGGTCGTTCCGGGATAAGCATTCCGGCTCGGCCCGCTGATTGGTATAGCCGGGCAAGAATGTTACCCTGTAAAGACCCTTCTTGCTGACATTGCACTTGACCATCATGGTATATCGCCTGTCTTTAGGGCCCGGGTTTCGTTCCCATCCCGGTTCGGTCTTCCAGTCGCGATAGACCCTGGGGACGTCTTCGACAATAGCCCCTCCCGGCCGCGGCTTCACCGGCGGCGTTACCTCCTGGCCAAAACTCCCGATGCCATAGAAGATGGGCCGTCCTTTGTATACCTCAATGCCTCTCATCGTATGACTGTGGTGCCCGACAATCACGTCTGCCCCCGATTCAATGGCCCGGCGCCCCACCACCGGTTGATACTCGGCGATCAGTTCCGGGATGAAGTTTTGCCCCCAGTGAATGGAAACAACAACGGCATCCACCTCCTTTCGCAGTTTGCGAATATCGTCCTCCAGGGCCAGGAGGTCGTCTTCCCTGGCGACCGTTATGATCCTGGGCGGCGTCCCCGGCTGATACCCCTGGGCCTCGTAGTAGGTGGACACCCGCATGGGGGCGCAACCGGGTTTTCCTTCCCGCGCCTCGTACTCGACGGGCAGCACCGAGTTGTAGCCCAGAAATCCGACCCTCACCCCCTTCCGCTCCTGGATCGCGGGTTTCCTGGCTTCTGCGATGTCCTTCCCGGCGCCGATCACCTGCATGCCATGGCGACGGAGGACGTCTATGGAATCAACCAGCGCGTCGGGACCGTAGTCGAAACAGTTGTTGCCCGCGTGCGACACCACGTTGAATCCCGCAAAAGCCAGCGACTTGACATTTTCGGGGTCAACCCTCGAGTCCCAGGTATTGGTTTCCCGGTACTGGAGACAACCGCCGGTGGTAAAGATCCTTTCCAGATGGCAGAAAGATATGTCTCCCTCTTTGATCTTCTGGTGAGCCAGGCCGAAAAGGGATTCGATAGGCTCCCCGTATTCCGTCCGCCGGGGTCCGACATTCCCCACCAGGTGAACTACGATTTCGCCTGTTGAGCGCGTCTCGTCAGTCACTGTTCCCTCCTGAGTTAGACTGGTAGCACAGGCGTCCCTGCCTGTGCCAGTTGGAATTCCGTCAAGGCCAGCGATGGCCCCTGTGGATTCCCGCCTACGCGGGAATGACGGTGGTTGGACTTTCACCGTTCATGGCGCGGTCCTGGGCGCATGGATGATTGATTGGTCACTCGTCATCCGGGATTCCTCGTTGGTGTTTCAGCTCTATGTTCCCCTGGAAACGATCACCTCGTCCCCTTCCACACTCAGGGCGGTTCCGAGTTCCCTGCACTGCGGCGCCACGTAGTCCAGGACTTCCTGGAATCTCGAATCGTCCCGGGACGGAAACTCAGGCTCCGCCCGCTGATTGGTGTAGACCGGCAGGAACGACACCCTGCGGACGCCGTCTCTGCCTGCCACGCATCTTACCATCATGGTGTACCGTCCTTCCCTGGGCCCCGGGTTGCGTTCCCATCCCGGCTCGGTTTGCAGCTTACGGATTTCGCTCGGACGGATACTCACAGGCGGTCCTCCGGGTGCCGGTTTCGCCGCGGGGGACCTGTCCAGCCCGAAATTGCCCAGGCAGTAAAAGATGGCCTTTCCTTTGTACAGCTCTATGCCCATGGGAGCGGGGCCGTGATGCCCCAGGACGATGTCGGCGCCGGCATCGATGGCCCTGCGCCCGATGGCCGGCTGGTACATGGCAATTTCCCGTATGGAGCCCAGTCCCCAGTGGACCGAAACAACAACAGCATCCACCTGGCTCCGCAGCTTGCGAATATCGTCTTCCATGGCGAGCGCGTCGTCTTCCCTGGGAATCGTGATTACCTTCGGCGGCGTTCCCGGCTGATAGCCCTGGGGCTCGAAGTAGGTGGAGGCGCGGGCCGGGGCGCAGCCGGGTTTTCCCTCCCTCGCCTCGTACTCGACGGGCAGCACGGAGCAGTAAC
Organism: Chloroflexota bacterium; assembly: GCA_016210565.1. Classification (GTDB taxonomy): domain Bacteria; phylum Chloroflexota; class Dehalococcoidia; order JACQUA01; family JACQUA01; genus JACQUA01. The sequence goes on along the minus strand of JACQUA010000005.1, from coordinate 18,461 downwards.
CCAGGAACCCGGCTTTGATCCCCCTTCGCTCCGCTACCACCGGCCTCCTCGCTTCAGCGATATCCTTTCCGGCGCCGATCACCTGCAGGCCGTTAGCCCGGAGAACGTCGATGGAATCAAGCAGGGCTTCGGGACCATAGCTGAAACAGTTATTGGTGGCATGAGAGATGATATTCAGTCCCCCGAACACCAGGGACTTGACGTTTTCAGGATCCGTCCTGGGGTCCGAGATGTCGCGGTCCCCGTACTGGAGGCAACCTCTGGTCGAGAACAGCCTCTCCAACGCGCACAGCGATATGTCCGCTTCTTTGATCTTCTCATGGACCATGCCAAAAAGGGAGTCGACGGGTTCGCGGTACTCTGTCCGCCTGGGACCCACATTCCCCACGGCGTGAATTACGATTGTGTCTCTTGAACCTGTCAGGTCGGTCACTGTTCCTCCTGCGCTGGACAATCCGGAGCCAAGATCAAATATCAAAAACCAAAATGAAAAATGGCGTCACTGCAAAAACTCATTCTTGACGCAAAACGGCCCGAAAACCAAATTCAAAAACGGGCGCAAGATTCAGCTTTTTGACCTTTTTGCAGTAACGCCAAAAATGACAACTCAAAATGCAAAAATGGCGCAGTCTTGTTCATGCTCAGCGATCACATGGCCTGCCGATGACGAGTCCATCATTTGCATTTTGATTTGTGATTTTGAGCTTTGCACTTTGATTTTTGATTTTTCCTGGAGTTCTATAGCTGGACAAGACCCCTCCCATCCCTGTACTCTATCTTTGTCCCGAAAGCCGCGGAAAGATTCCGCACGTGCGCCACGATCTTCTCGGCGGCTTCCGCATCGGCCAGCATGGGCAGGCCGCTTCTCGGACGGGGTTTTCTGACCATGGTCACGGGACAGATCTGCAGTTCGGCTGCCCTTCCGTCTTCCCCGATTGCGCACAAAGCAACTATTGCCCCTTCGACCTTCGAGGCGGGTGGACGACCCGGGGGATTCAGGGGCTTCGGCCCCGTGTCACGGGCGTCAAAGCCGTCCGCCGGGGTGGCCCTCCAATCTCGCACCTCAGGGCCATATCCGGGTCGCGAGTAATAATCGGCCGGAAGTCTGGCCACCGTCCAGCCCATGTTCATAAGGCCGCCCGGGCCGTAGAACACAGGCTTGCCCTTGTAGATCTCGATTCCCTTGGGCGTCTCGCGGCCCTCGCCGATGAACACGTGCGCACCGGCGTCGATGCAGGCCCTGGCGAACGGGGGTACAAACGTCGCCGGTACATCGACACCTTTGTCCGGATGCGTTTCGTGGCTATGCAGGTGTACGAGCACATAGTCAGCCTGCCGGGCAGCGTCCCTGATCGACCGGAGGTTGCCCTCTGCGTCCTCGTCCTCAGCCACTGTAGATATCCCGGGACCTTCTCCCTCGACGAACTTGTAGAAAGACATCGTCAGACCCGGCCGGTTGAACAGCCACGTTTTCCCCGCCCTGGAGACCTGCCACCCCATCCGGTCGCATCGCTGCCTTTCGGCTTCAATGGTGCCGGCGTCGGCCACAAAGTGGTAGCGCAGGGGATTAAGACCGGGCCTGCCCCTCATGTCCCGCCGGGCTTCGCCAGCCCTGGCCCAACCGTTGAACGATGAACACATTGATATGAGGGCCACCCTTCCCTTAGCCGTGTCGAGGTAGGCCGGCTCCCTGGCTTCTCCCAGGTTCCGGCCCGTGCCGGCGTGGACCAGGCCCGCCTCATTCAGGGCCCGCCAGGTGGAATACAGACCGCCGTACGAATAATCCGTGACGTGGTTGTGCGCCAGAGACACCAGCCTAAAGCCTGCCCACTTCAGCTCACCGGCCACGAAGCGCGGCGACCGCTGCCATATGCCGGCGCCCTCGGCAGCCGGGTAAGCTTCAGGTTCGTCATAATCGAGTATCAGCGTTTCCAGGTGGGTAAACGCGACATCGGTTTCCCTGATAATCCTGACGAGAGACAGAAAGCTCTCGTCGGTATGGACGGAGAGCCGCCGGTTAATTATCGACTCGCCGGCAATGGCCACGGTGATGACAGGTTTCATTTCCTTGAGTCTCCTTTGGGAGTGGTTTCACACGGGTGCGGCATGGCTGCCAACGGGTGTCACGGGCTTCAGCATGTCCCGGAATCGCTCTCCCTCGATGGGAGCGGTCAGGAGAGGGGGAGAAGTGATCGAAGCTCTCTCTTGCTAAAGCCGGTGCTTTCCGGGAGCGAACGGGCAGGATGCCCGTTCTACCGCTCCTGAAACAGGCAGGCGTCCTCGCGCCGGTGCGCGGTGACCTTCCGGCCGCCGTAGCGGCACGCGGCCGCGTGCCCGGTGAAGCCGCCTCGCGTTTCCCCAACACTGAGAGCTGTGAAAGTTCTATTTCCGCCCGACCAGCGGACCAAATATCTGCATTGCCGGACCGTTGGCCGCCCGGTGCTCGCCCATCAGGGCAAAGAACTCTTCGGTTTCGACCTCGATATACTTGACCGACGGGTCGCGCATGTCCTCTTTGTCCAGGTGGTCGGCGGGCACATCCAGCCTCGCCGATTGCCCGGCCACCGCTTTGCTCAGGACCAGGCCCCCGTCCTTGCTCAGGTACCAGTTAGCGAATACCCTGGCGGCATTGGGGTGGGGCGCTCGCTCGAGGATGGACGCGGCGATTCCCCCGCCACCCAGGAAGCTGCCTTCCTTGGGTTTCGCCCTGGCCACCGGCGCGCCGGCTTTCACAAATTCCTCCAGGACATCGGCCCTGGCCAGTATCCCGAGGGGGTACTTGCCCTGGGCGATCCATTCCCCGGCCTGCCGGTCCACGTCCGTCATCACAGGCTCGTTCTGCACCAGTTTCCGCCACCAGTCCAGGCCCATGACATAAGCGATCTGCGTGAACGGCCCTACACTGAGGGTCGGGTTCATGACAACGATCTTCCCTTTCCATTTGGGGTTCAGCAGGTCATTGTACGATTGGATTTCCTCGGGTTTCACCATGTTGGTGTTTACGGTGACTTTATAGCTGGGTGTGAGGACGTTGTTCATAATATACATCTTCTCCTTGTCCACCCAGGGTATGTCACCGCGGAACCAGAGATTCTTGTCCAGCACCTCAGGCAGGACAAGCAGGGGTTTTATGGGGACACTGTGGCCTTCGGGCTTGAGCACAGTTATCTGATTTGTAGTCGAACCGATGGTAACGTCTGCCAGGAATAGCCCGGCCCGCCGCTCCTGAAGTATCTTCGCCGTTAGCTGCGCGCTCTGCGCCACCACATACTCTATCTGCAGCCCGAATTTCTCCTTAAAGGCTTTGCCTATTGCCTCCCGGGTTCCGGCCGCGCCTGAGATATAGAGCATGAGCGGCCCTTCCTGCCTGGCCGCCGCCAGGGTCTTCTCCCAGTCCTGTTGCCATCCTGCCTGCTGCGTTGCTCCCGCCGCGGGCGCTTTGGTCGTGGGCGCGGGCAACGGCGCCTGAGGGGCCGTGCAGGCTAACAGCACCAGGCTGAGACAGAACAGCCCGGCCAAAGCAGCCCTGACAATGGTTTTGATGTTCATTGATGCTACCTCCAGTTTCGACTTCGATATGTATGCAGGGTTGCGTGACGGGTCTTTCCTTCTTGGGCTACACCACTCCTCCCTTTTCCAGGACGTGTACGGATACTAGCACAAACGTGGTAAATGCTGCCGCATATTGTTCACCACAGAGGCACAAGCAGGCTAGACAGCGATGACCACCTCGTCGCCTTCCCGGCAGAATTCAGTATCCAACTTCTGGTCTTTGCAGAGCCACCCTACATAGTCAAACACCTCCGTGCTGCGCTTGTCAGCGCGGAGGAGAACCTCGGGTTGTGCTTCCCTGTTTATCGTAGCGGGCAAGTACGAAACCCTGTCGATCTTCTTGCCAGAGATTGTGCACTTAGCTATTATCGTCTTTCTTGAGTCACGGGGGAATGCGTAGCCGGCGTACTCCGGGTCTACCTCCCATCCGTATATCTTGAATACGGTACTGATGAGCAACCTTTCAATCGGGTAATCGGCGCCGAAATTGCAGAGACTGTGGAAGATGACTTTCCCCTTGTAAACCTCGATCCCCCTGAGGACGTGAGCGCCGTGCCCCAGGACCAGGTCGGCGCCGGCGTCGATGGCGGCATGGCCCACTTCCCGTTGATACATGGCGATCAAGGAGGGGAAAATGTGGACCCCCCCGTGCATGGACACCACCAGGACATCGACTAAAGGTCTTAGCTTCCTGATGTCTTCCACCATCGCTTCCAGGTCTTGCTTGTCGGCGAAAGTGACAACCCTGGGAGGCGCGCCTGGCTGCTCATCAATTTGCTCATAGACAGTGGAGACCCTCATGGGCACAACGCCCGGTTTATCGGTCCCTGCCTCGTATCCCTTTGGCAAGTGCGAGCAGTAGGCCAGAAAAGCAACCCTGGTCCCGTTCCGTTCAATGATGGCCGGACGACGGGCTTCATCAATGTTTGCACCCGCGCCCGTCACCATGATGCCGTTTTTTTTCAGAAGGTCGATGGTATCGAGCAAAGCATCGCTTCCGAAGTTCAGGCTGTGGTTGCTGGCCAGGGACATCACGTCAAAACCCGCGCATGTGAGCGCGGCCACAGTCCCCGGGTGATCGGGCTTACCGTGCGCATCAGGAGACCCTCTTTCGGAAAGGATGTTCTCCAATTGGCCGAAGAGGATATCGGCCTCATTCAAAGTCGGCGCCGCCAGGGCAAAAATCGATTGAGGATTCTCCCGCCGAATCCAGACGTCGCCCACTCCGTACAAGGACAGCTTGTCTTTATTCATGCGCCTACCAGAACTAATACAAACGTGGTAAGTAGTGTCGCATGTATTTCACCACAGAGGCACGAAGGGCACAGAGCCATTCCAGGGGCCGCGTGGGTGGTTGCGGAATCTCCACATCCTTACGTCTCTCTGTGTTCTCTGTGCCTCTGTGGTGCATGTCCTTCTTCGTAGGATTGCCAATATGCGACGTTTATTTCTGCGTCCGTATCACTCCTATTTTCGCCCTGTCAGCGGGCCGAATATCTGCATCGCCGGCCCGTTGGGGGCCCGGTCCTTGGCCATCCTCGTGAAGAACTCCTCGGTCTCGACATTGAGGTATTTGACCGACGGATCGCGTATGCTCTGAGGCCTCAGATGGGCGGTGGGCACGTCCAATCTGGCCGACTGGCCGGCCACGGCCTTGCTGAGAACGAGGCCCCCGTCTTTGCTGAAGTACCAGTTCGCGTATAGCTTGGCCGCGTTGGGGTGGGGCGCTCGATCCAGGATGGACGTGCCGATTGCCCCGCCACCCAGGAAGTTGCCTTCCTTCATATACCCTGCCCTGGCCACCGGTGCGCCCGCTTGCACGAATTCCTCGAGGACGTCGTCCCTGGCGACTATGCCCAGAGGGTACTTGCCCCGGGCAATCCACTCTGCAGCCTGCCTGTCAACATCCACCATGACGGGATCAACGGTCGACACAAACTGTCTCCACCAATTCTCGCCCAGGAGGAGGGCGACCTGGGTGAACGGCCGGACGCTCAGAGTGGGGTTCATCATCACGAAGTTTCCCTTCCACTTGGGGTTGAGCAGGTCATTGTAGGACTTGATCTCTTCAGGTTTCACCATGGAGGTGTTCATGGTGATATCCTGGGCGGGCGCCAGGATAGAGTTCATGACGTACATCTTTTCATTGTCCAGCCAGGGTATATCACCACCGAACCAGAGATTCTTGTCCAGCACCTCAGGCAGGACAAGAACTGGTTTTGTTGGGACTATGTGACCCTGGGGCTTGAGCACAGCTATCTGGTTTGTGGTCGAACCCATGGTAACGTCCGCCAGGAATAGCCCGGCCCGCCGCTCCTGAAGTATCTTCTCCGTCAGCTGCGCGCTCTGCCCCACCACCCACTCAATCTCCAGCCCGAACTTCTCCTTGAAAGCTTTGCCGATCGCCTCCCGGGTGCCAGCGGCCCCCGAAATGTATATCGTGAGTCCCCCTTCTCGCTTCGCCGCGGCCAGTGTCTTTTCCCAGTCCTGCTGCCATCCCCCAGTCGGCGCTGCTCCCGCCGCGGGCGCTTTGGTCGTGGGCGCGGGTGACGGCGACTGGGGGGCGGTGCAGGCCAACAAGATCAGGCTGAAGCAGGCCAGCCCTATCAAAATCACCCTGGCAATCATTTTGCAGTTCATCGATTGTTACCTCCGAATTCACTCTTACCGGCGCTGTTGCGTGTAGATTGATCGAGCGCGTTTTTCAGCTTATGGTTTCCTGTGCCCCCTACCTTTTCCTGGACCGGCGCGGCCCAATTATCCTCATTCGTAGATTACTTCACTCGCCGCACGCTCCCGTCCCGCTGCGGCCCCATATTCAGATGGTTACTCACTATAGCATTCCCCGTTCCGGGCTGTCAACCGGAAGAGGGGTCCCCCTGCAACTCAGACACTGGCAGGCCCCATAGCGACACCCCCTGTCCCGACGCGTCGGGATCGCTGCGGGTAACTACTATCACCCTGCCTTCGAGACGACGACTTCGTCTTCCTCCACGCTTAAGCTGGTCCCGACTCCCTTGCACCAGGGATCGATGAGGTCCAGAGCTTCCTGGAACCGTGGATCGCTCCGGGACAGAAATTCAGGCTCCGTCCGCTCATTGGTCCAGCAAGGGAAGAACGACACCTTCTCGACACCCTTCTTGCTGACGGCGCATCTGGCCATTATCGTGTAGCGTCTATTCCTCGGTCCTGCGTTTCGCTCCCATCCCGGTTCGACGGTCGCCAGCCACGGCCGAAACGCCACCGGGACCCCTGAGCCTGACCGCATCCCTCCCGGCGGCGGTTTCAAGTGGTAAGATCCCCCCTGGGCAAAACTGCCGACGCAGTAGAAGATGGCTCGTCTTTTATATATCTCTATGCCCCGGATTGTATGGCCGTGATGCCCGATGATCAGGTCTGCTCCGGCATCAATGGCCCTGTGTCCCATCTTTGGTTGATACATCGCGAGCATTTCCGGTATGTAGTCCTGGCCCCAGTGAATTGAAACAACAATAGCATCCACCTGGTTTCGCAGCTTGCGAACATCTTCTTCCATCGCCAGGACATCATCTTCTCTGGGAACGGTTATTATCTTCGGCGGCGTTCCCGGCTGGTAACCCTGGGCCTCGTAGTAGGTGGACACCCGCAGAGGTGCACAGCCCGGTTTTCCTTCCCGCGCCTCGTACTCGACAGGCAATACCGAGCAATATGCCAGGAATCCGACCTTGATCCCCTTTCGTTCCAGAACCATCGGCGTTCGGGCTTCAGCAATATCCCTCCCGGCGCCGACCGCCTGGATGCCATTCCTCCGAAGAGTATCTACCGAATCCAGTAGCGCCTCGGGGCCGTAGTCGAAGCAACGATTCCCGGCGTGAGACACGACATTGAATCCCGCGAAAACCAGGGATTTAACGTTTTCAGGGTCGCCCCTCGACTCCCATGTACTGTGGCCCCGGTATTGGAGACATCCCCGGGTAGAAAGAATACGCTCCAGGTGGCAAAACGATATATCGCCTTCTTTGATCTTCTGGTGGACCCTGCCGAAAAGGGATTCTGGAGATTCTCCAAACTCCGCCACCCTTGGCGATACATTTCCCACGGCGTGAATTACGACTGTGTTGCTCGACCCCGTCTGGTCAGTCACTTTTCTTCCCTCAAAGTTCTTGCCTGCTGGCTGCTCACCGGCATTTGATTTACATTCCTTGGATCATGGTCTGCAAAACCATGACGCTAGCGGCTTTTTTGTCCGTTTTAACGGTTATCACTGTTCCCTGCAATCCTTCATGCCTGGTCGGACGAGCGCCATCAACGACGAAAATGGCCGCTCTCACCCCGACAGGTCGGGGTGGTACCGGTCTTATTTCCCGGCGATTTCTTCAGCAATTCTCAACTCATACTGGTCGGTCATTCCCGCGAGATAATCAATAACCTTCTGCTCCACCGTATCTCCTGAAAAAGAGTACTCCGGCGGCAACTCGTTTTCGTGGTTTATGAAGTAATGATACAGTCGCCGCAGTACCTCCCTTGCCTTCTCCGCCTCGGTTTCCGAAAAGTGGAAGTGAAAGAGCTTCGCTCTGAACACCATCAGGGCATGGGTTGCCTCGGCAACTGGCTGGCTCATCCGAATCTGGGGCCGACCGTCGGTACCGGCGGCATCATAGCCGGTGACACTCCAGGAGTTAGCTATGATATCACTAACCGTTGTCTTGATCCTCTCCGCTGGGGAATGACCCAAAACAGCGGTAATCTCCGCGGGCAAATCAGCCTCGGCAAGGATGCCGGCCCTCAGGGCATCATCAATGTTGTGGTTGTTGCCTGACACTATATCTACCAGCTTGAGTAACTGACCCTCCAGCGTGCTCACGTTCCCCCAATCCTGGTTGAGGATATCTTTCTCGGAGTGTTTGACGATGCCATCCCTCACTTCCCAGGTGAGGTTAAGCCCCTGGCCGTTGTTTTCAAGCACGTCGACGACTCGAAGACTTTGCTCGTGATGCTTAAAGGCGCCACGGGTAAGTTCACCGAGCACTTCTCCACCTACGTGGCCGAACGGAGCATGGCCGATGTCATGTCCCAGAGCCATCGCCTCGATCAGGTCCTCATTCAAATTCAAGGCGCGGGCCAGAGTGCGGCCTATCTGCTGAACTTCCAGGGAATGAGTGAGGCGATTTTTGCGATAGTCGCCAAATAATGAGATGAAAAGGTGTGTCTTATGTTGCAGTCGCCGGAATGCGCTGCAGTGGATAATCCGGTCCCGGTCGCGCTGAAAGGCGGTGCGTATGGGGCAAGGCTCCTCTGCTCTGAGTCTACCGCGCGACAGTCTGCTTTTCGCCGCATACGGGGAAAGGCCTTCCTCCCTGTTTTCGGTCCGCTCGCGAAGACTCATCTGTGTGAGCATGGCATCCAACGCTCCTTTCTGTATTTACCCGAGGGCAACAAGACCGTTCCCGCCTTTGTGCTCGATCCTGGTGCCGAATGGAGCCGATAGCTCTCCCAGGTGGGCAGTTATCCTTTCGGCTGTCTCGGCTTGGGCCAGCATGGGAACTCCGCTTCCCGGGCGCGGTTTATCAGTCAAGCTGATCGGGTAAAGCTTCAACTCGGTTAACCGCCCATCCTGTCCCAATGAACAAAGAGCAACCACCGACCCTTTGACTTGCGTGGGGGAGGAATCGCCGCGCGGGTTCAACTTCTTGGGCAGCGCTTCGCGGGCGTCGAAGGCATCCGCCGTCGTTGCCTCCCATCGTCGCGCTTCGGGGCCGAATTCCGGTCTCAAGTAAAAGTCGGCTGGGAGCCTCGTTACCGTAGTACTCATACTTATGAAGCCGCCTGGCCCGTAGAAGATAGGCTTGCCCTTATGAATCTCGATTCCTTTGGGTGGCCGGTTGCCCTCGCCGACAAAGATGTGCGCTCCGGCGTCGATGCAGGCTCTGGCAAATGGCGGGACAAACGTTGCCGGCATGCCGGGACCCTTTTCAGGATCCCACTCATGGTTGTGAAGGTAAACAAGCACGTAGTCGGCCTGCCTTGCTGCGTCCCTGACTGATCGTAGATTGCCCTCAACATCGTCCTCCTCTGCCACCATGGAAATTCCGGGCTTGTCGCCCTCTACCCATTTCTGAAATGCCAGTTGGCAACCGGGCGGATTGAACAACCAGATTTTCCCCACCTTCGTAATGATCCACCCAATCTTAACGGCACGCTGCCTCTCGATCTCGATAGTCTCGGCGTCCGCCACATAGTGGTACCGCAGCGGGTTAACCCCCGGCCTCCCCTTAACATCCCGCCGGGCTTCACCGGCTCTAGCCGAGGGGGTGATCGACGAACAGATGGCTATGAGGGCCACTCTTCCTCTGGCCGTGTCAACGTACTTCGGTTCCCTGGCTTCTCCCAGATTCATGCCGGTACCGGCGTGGACCAGGCCGGCTTTATCCAGGGCTTTCCAGGTAGCAAACAGGCCGCCGTAGGAATAATCCATGGTGTGGTTGTGGGCAAGGGACACCAGTTGGAAACCGGCCCATTTCAGCTCATCGGCCACGAAGCGCGGCGAGCGCTGCCACGTGTTGCCGGCCAGGGCAGCCGGGTAGACTTCCGGTCCGTCGTAGTCGTGGATGATTGTCTCCAGATGGGTGAAAGCTACGTCGGCCCCCCGGAGTATCTTGAGCAAGGAGAGAAACCTGTCTTCGGTGTGGACCGAAAGCCGCCTGTTGATGATCGACTCACCGGTAACGGCGACCGTGATTTCCGTCTTCATGTTCTTTATTCGTCTCTCTCCTTCTATTTGGCTACTTCGTCGTCCCGCCAGTACGACAGGCTTTCCAGCCGGTCGCCTTCCAGTCCCGCCGGGAACACGCCATTGGAATTCGTTCCCCAGGCTGGTGGTTCCGGGCACCCACCCTACGTCCCGGGAACGGGCCGCAAAGCCTGTTCTACCCCAATCCCTCCGAACACTATTTCAGCAACGGAGCGAATATTTTCGCGGCTACCTCTTGATTCGTAGCGTTTTGCGTGAAATACCACTCGGCTTCAGTCTCCACGTACTTGACCGAGGGATCGCGAATGTCCTCAGGACGCAGATGGTCGGTGGGCACATCCGATCTGGCTGAATGCACACCGACAACGCGGCTCTGGACGGTGCTGCCGTCTTTGCTGAGATACCAGTTTACGTATACCCTGGCCGCGTTGGGATGAGGCGCACGATTGAGAAGAGATGTGGCGATGGCCCCCCCGCTGAGGAAGGCGCACCGCATTTTCAAGATTCTCCCCGCGCGATTGTAGCCGTTGGCTGGCCTCAACATGTTTCTGCTCCGACCGAGCCCCCAAAATGCTATTTTCCACTCGAGGTGGAAACGACTACTTCGTCCCCCTCAACTCTGAGAGTGGTTCCAACTTGTTTGCACCATGGCTCGATATATTGCAAGATTTCCTGGAACCTTGGATCGTTCGAAGATACGAATTCAGGCTCTGCCCGCTGATTGGTATAGCAAATCAGGAATGATACCTTTTCGATCCCCTTCTTGCTGACGGCGCATTTGGCCATTATCGTATACCTCCTGCGCCTCGGTCCCGCGTTTCGTTCCCATCCCGGTTCCACCTCCGCCAGCCACGGGCGAAACGCACTCGGAACACTCACGGACTGCACCCCTCCCTCTGGTGGTTTCAACCCATGGGACATCCCCTGAGCAAAAGTACCCACGCAGTAGAAAATGGTCCGTCCTTTATATATCTCTATGGCCCTGATTATGCGGCCGTGATGCCCGAGGATGAGGTCTGCTCCGGCGTCAACAGCCCGGTGGCCCACTATTGGTTGATAGGCAGCAAGCATTTCCGGTATGTAGTCCTGGCCCCAGTGAATTGAAACCACAACGGCATCAACCTGTTTTCGCAGCTTGCGAATATCCTCCTCCATGGCCAGCACATCGTCTTCCCTGGGAACGGTTACTATTTTGGGGGGCGTTCCCGGCTGGTAACCCTGGGCTTCGTAGTAGGTGGACACCCGGAGAGGTGCGCAGCCCGGTTTTCCTTCCCTCGCCTCGTACTCGATAGGCAATACCGAACTGTACCCCAGGAATCCTACCTTTATCCCCTTTCGTTCCAGGATCACCGGCGTTCTCGCTTCAGCAATGTCCTTTCCGACGCCAAGTGCCTGCATGCCATTTCGCCGGATAACATCTATGGAATCAAGCAGCGCCTCGGGACCATAGTCGAAGCAGCGATTGCCGGCCAGAGACACCACGTTGAATCCCCCAAAAACCAGCGACTTAACGTTTTCCGGGTCAACCCTTGAGGCCCAGGTATTATGGTCCCGGTACTGCAGACAACCCCTGGTGGAAAAAAGCCTCTCCAGGTGACAAAAGGACATATCGCCTTCTTTCATCTTCTGGTGGACCCTGCCAAAAAGCGATTCAGCAGATTCCCCGTACTCCACCACCCTCGGCGATACGTTTCCTACGGCGTGAATTACGACCGTGTCCCTCGATCCCGTCTGGTCAGTCACTCTTGCTCCTCCAAAGTCTCTCTAGCTTGCCCCTTCTTCCAGTTCATAGCCACTGCCGAAGAGGCACATCGTTGACAATGCACTGGCAAAATTATAGTTCACCCGAAAGAGGGCGTCAATGATCTGGGTCAAACACTCGAACTGCAGCATAAGCCGCCCCTGCTTTGCGCCCGGTCAGCAGAAAGCTGCCGGAGTCGCCTCCTGACGCGCGGGGATGATATAATATAACCGCAAGAGAAATAAGAACGAATCGCAGGAGGACAAATGACCAACCCGGCGAGTTCCGGAGACAACATCATCATCCATGCCGTGGGCAGCGTGGGGCCGCGGCGGGTGGAATACGGAGAGCCTGTGGAATCCCTTCTCGCCGGGGTCCATCAGAAGATCAAACAAGCTGACATAGCCACTTGTCACACCGAGAGGATCTTCTCGGACCGGGGCTGCATGCAGTACCGGGACCACAACACCTGGGAGTCACGCGTTGACCCCCGGAACGTCAAGACGCTGGTCCACGGGGGATTCAACGTGGTGTTCCACGCTGGCAACCGCTGCTTCGACTGGGGCCCGGATGCGCTGGTGGACTCCATCAACGCCATCCGCGCCGCCGGACTCCAGGTGGTTGGCGTCGGGAAGGACATCGTCGAGGCCAGGACGCCGGCCATACTGGAGCGCAAGGGCGTGAAGGTTGGAATCCTGGACTACAATTCCGTATTGCCGGTGGAGTACGAGGCGAGGGAAGGCAAGCCCGGCTGCGCCCCCATTCGCGTGTCGACCTATTACGAGGCGCAGGGATACCAGCCAGGAACGCCGCCGAAGGTGATAACCGTCGCCAAAGAAGAAGACATCCGAGCCGTGGAGGACGATATCCGCAAGTTGCGCGGCCGGGTCGACGTGGTCATTGTTTCCATACATTGGGGGCAGGACTTCGTAATGGGCGCCCTGACCACCTATCAACCAGTCATTGGTCACAGGGCAATTGAGGCCGGCGCCGATGTCGTCCTCGGAGCTCACGGGCATAACATCAGGGGCGTGGAGATATATAAAGGGCGACCCATTTTCTATTGCATCGGCAGTTTCGCCGAGGAGAGGTCCCCTCACCCGAAACCCCCCGGGGCCTGGAGCGAAACCGTCCCGCTGGCCTTCCGCAGGCTCCAGACAGAAACCGGGTGGGAACGGAACCCGGGCCACAAAGACCGGCGGTATACCATGATGGTGCGGTTCGCGGCCGGCAAGGGCGGCATCCGGAAGGCGTCATTCTTTCCCGCCTATACCAATCAAAAGGCCGAACCTGAACTGCTGTCGCGGAGCGATCCCCGGTTCCAGGAAGTCCTGGACTATATCGAGCCGCAATGCAAGCAGATCGGGACTACCCTTACCGTGGAGGGAGACGAAGTAGTAGTACGAACGCAACCGTAGATGGCGCGTCCGGTAACGCCTATAGAAGGGGGACGCTTTCACCGCAGAGGACGCCGGGGCTCGCAGAGGACCGTGAGTCACTCCGGGCCTTCCATTTGCGATCCTTTGCAGGCAAATCCGTGCCTTCTGCGCTTATCACCGTGTAACATTCGCAGGCTAAATAACACTCCACCTCTAGCACCATTGGAGGGTTTGGGGCCGTTGTTGTACCTGGAAAGGAAACATAGCCAGACACAGTCGCCGCACGAATATCCGTCTACGTCCACGCAGTTCACATTTGGAAACCTACCGAAAAGGAGCACAATGATTCGCAAAGCAACTTTGATCGGGATAGCATGCGCTGTCCTTGTCTTGTTGGCCTGCACTCCCCCGCCGGCCCCCGCGGCCCCAACCAGTCCGCCCCGGGGAGGGACCGCAGCGCAGCAACCGCAGGGCTGGCAACAGGAGTGGGAGCAGACCCTGGCCGGGGCCCGGCAGGAGGGTAACCTGACCGTCTCCACCTCAATAGGCAGTGAATACCGCGTGGAGATCGGTAAGAGGTTCAAAGAAAAGTTCGGACTGGACATCGACTGGATCCCGATTCCGGCCGCGCAGGTCAGCCCGAAGCTCTTCCGCGAGCGCCAGGCCGGCCTGTACACGGTGGACTTCCAGATGGCGGCGCTCTCCAGGCAACTGGGCGAGCTTAAGCCCGGCGGCGCCCTGGACCCGTTGAAGTCCATGCTTATCCTCCCCGAGGTCCTGGACAAGAACGCCTGGTATGGGGGGGACGTACCCTGGTGCGACGATGATAAGGCCTACATCGTCAACAACATTCTCGCACCCGAGAACTTCGTGTCGGTAAACACCGACCTGGTGAAGCCCGGCCAGATCAAGTCCTACAACGACCTGCTGGACCCCCTCTGGAAAGGAAAGATGGTCTTCACAAACCCGGTCTTGAACGGCCGGGTCCCCGCCATCATGAATAGCATCATGGGACCCGACTACCTGCGGAAGCTGGCAGAGCAGGCCCCGCTCATAGTAGACGACCACCGGCTCGGTTTTGACGCGGTGGCCCGGGGAAAGTATGCCATAATGCTGTCCACCCGAATGGACATGCTGGGGGAGTTTCAGCGTGCGGGCGCGCCGGTGGCGAAGGTGATCCTCCAGGAAGGGACCACCCTCACCGGGGGACTGAACAGCCTGTCGCTCATCAATCGCGCGCCTCATCCTAACGCGGCCAAGATATTCGCCAACTGGTGGCTGGGCAAGGAATTCGGCGCGCACCTCAGCCGTTTTCTCGGTTCGCAGTCGGCCAGATTGGACGTGCCCACCGACCACTTGCGTCCCGAGGACATCCGCGATCCCTCGACGAAGTACGTGTTCTCTGAAAAGGAGGACTTCCAGAAGATGCAACTCGAAGTCAGGGACCAAGTGCAGCAGGTATTCGGCCCCCTGATGAAATAGGTCCAATGTCATTCTGAGCTTCACCAGGCCGCGAGGCGCTGCCAGACACCAGACACATGGAATGACATGCGAGGCCATCGAAAGCGAAGCGAAGAACCAGGGAAGCTGTCATTCTGAGCGAAGCGAGCGTAGTCGAAGAATCTTTCGTTGGTCGTGCAGCCCTGACAAAAGACCCTTCGCCTGCCCCTTCGCTTCGCTCAGGGCTTCGGCTCAGGGTGACAACGTCATTGAAAGCGAAGACGAGCGTAAGCGAGTCGTCCCGATGCATCGGGAAAGAATCCCTCCCGGGTGGGGAATCAAAGACCCTTCGCCTGCCCCTTCGCTTCGCTCGGGGCTTCGGCTCAGGGTGACATTTTCGTAAACACATATCATGGAAACACACATGATGACCGAACAAGGCGTCGTCAACGTAGAGAGGGAGGAAATCGAGCGGAGGGCCGGGAAATCCCCGGAGGAACTCTGGGAGGAGAGAGAAAAGAGGGTCGTTGACGCCATCCAGCTAAAGGAGCCGGACCGGGTGCCGGTCACGCTGAAACTGGACACCTTCCCTTTGAAGCATGCCGGCGTGCCCCTGTCCGCGGCGTTCTACGACCCGGCTGCCCACAGAAATGCCGTCATAAAGACGGTGTTGGACTTCGAACCCGACCTCTACCAGGCGCCGGCCAACACAATCAACTCCGGGTTTGCCCTCCAGACCCTGGACGCGAAGCGGGAGCGATGGCCAGGCGGGAACCTCCCGCCTGATGTCTCCTATCAGCTCAGCGACGCGGCCTGCATGAAGGAAGAAGAATACGACCTGTTCATGACCGACCCGACCGACTTCATGCACCGGTACTATCTGCCGCGGGCATTTGGAACGCTGGGCCCCATGTCCATGCTGCCCGCAGCCATGGCCAGTGACAAGTTCGGAGATATTCAGAGTAAAGCTGCCATCTTTGCCAGCCCTGACTTCCAGAAAGTCGGGCGCGCCTTGCTGGAAATCGGGCAGCGCCAGGAAGAGTTCGACTGGGCCTGGGGCAAATTCGAAGAGGACATGGCCCGCCTGGGATTCCCGCCGCTTTACTACCCCGGGGGCCTGGGAAACGCGCCCTTCGACATGGTGGCCGACTATCTCCGGGGCATGTCAGGCGTGATGGTAGACATGTTCCGCCGGCCGGATAAGCTCCGCGCCGCCTGCGAGCGAATCCTCGAATGGCGGCTGGCCAGGGCGGTCCCGGCTGACCCGGCTCAGAAGGGATATCCCCGCAGGGTGAAAGGCGGCGTTTTCCATCTTAGCTCCGATCACTTCCTCTCGAAGAAGCAGTTCGAGACCTTCTGCTGGCCGACCTGGAAAAAAGCCCTGCTCGCCACCATCGAAATGGGATTCATTCCCTGGACGAACTGCCAGGGAAAGGTGGATGACCGCCTCGAGTACTTCCTTGAGCTGCCCAAAGGGAAGTTCCTGCTGCGGTTCACCGAGGGGAACATGGACCGCGCTAAGGCCATACTGGGCGGGCACTGCTGCCTGGCCGGCAGCGTCCCCTCCCCGCTTCTGCAGGTTGGCTCGCCTCGGGAGGTTGAAGAGTACACCCGGGACCTGATCAAAGCCTACGGCAAGGGCGGCGGCTTCATGGTGACCGTTGGCAATGGCGGCCTGGACGACGCCCGGCCGGCCAATGTCAAGGCAGCGATAAACGCCGTCAAGAAGTATGGCCGGTACTGATAGACTGTTGCAGCCATGGGAAGGAACCGCATGATTCCATAGTAGTCTGCCACGCGCCGATGGCGCACCGTCAAGGATGGGAATGTCATTCTGAGCGAAGCGAGCGAAGCGAGCGTAGTCGAAGAATCTTTCGCTGGCCACATACTCTGGAAGAAAGACCCTTCGACTTCGCTCAGGGTGACATTCAAGGCAATCGATCATTCCTGGACAGCCAAGCACCATCAAAGACGAAAGCAGCGGCCCCCACCCCGATGCATCGGGGTGCCGCCGGTGGGATTTTCGCACCCGGGGGGCGGACAGGCTGACCAGAAGAGAGAAAGATAAGATGGAAACCCGTGTCATCCCCGAACAGGATATCATCAAGAAAGCCAGGGAGGACATCCAGAAAAAGACCGGCAAAACGCCCGAAGAGCTCTGGCAGGAACGGGAAAAGAGGGTGGTGGATGCCATCAACCTGAGAGAGCCGGACAGGGTGCCGGTGACGCTGAGACTGGACAATTTCGCCATCAGGTACGGCGGTTTGACGTCATCCGCAGCGTTCTATGAACCGGGGTCCCACAGGCAGGCGGTCATCAAGACGGTGCTGGATTTTGAACCGGATATCTACCAGCCGCCGGCAAACGTGGTCAACTGCGGGTTGGCCCTGGAGGCTCTGGACGCCAGGCGCGAGCGGTGGCCGGGGGGAAATCTCCCCCACGATGCCGGCAATCAGATTAAAGACATGGATCTGATGAAAGAGGACGAATACGACCTCTTCATCACCGACCCCACCGATTTCATGCAACGTTACTATCTCCCCCGGGCTTTTGGAGCTCTGGCGCCACTTTCCAGGCTCCCCCACCTGAGTGAACGCGCCATGGATTTCCCACGGGCGGCCGCTGTCTTTGCCGCTCCCGAGTTCCTGGAGGTCGCCCGGATCTTACACGAAGCGGGCCGGGCGCAGGAAAAATACAACCGGGCCTGGCGAGGTTTTGACGAGACCATGGCGAGTCTCGGGTTCCCCCAGCACCAGTACGCCGGGGGCATAGCCGACGCACCCTATGACCTGATTGCGGACTACCTGCGGGGAATAGCAGGCATAATGACCGACATTTACCGCCGGCCGGAGAAGCTACGCGCCGCCTGCCAAAAGATACTGGATTGGCGGCTGGCCAGGGCAATCCCCGCCAACCCCGCCGAGCCAGGATACCCCAAAAGGGTACGAGGCGGGGTCTTTCACCTCAGCTCCGACCGCTTCCTCTCGAAAAAGCAGTTCGAGACCTTCTGCTGGCCGACCTGGAAAAAGGCCCTGCTGGCCACCATCGAAATGGGGTTCATCCCCTGGACGCACTGCCAGGGGCGGGTCGACGACCGCCTGGAGTACTTCCTGGAGTTGCCCAAAGGGAAGTTCCTCATCCGGTTTACCGACGTGGACATGGACCGGGCCAGGGCCATACTCGGCGGTCATTGCTGCCTCGCCGGCAACATCCCCTCGCCGCTTTTGCAGGTCGGTTCACCCTCGGAGGTCGAGGAATACACCAGGAACCTGGTACAGGTCTACGGGAAGGGCGGCGGTTTTATGGTCACCTGCGGCAACGGCGGGTTGGACGATGCTAAGCCCGCCAACGTCAAGGCGGCGCTGGATGCCATCAAGAAATACGGGCGGTATTGATACGTAATGGGAGTTGGGCCAAGGAGATTGGGGGGCGGGCCGTCTGCGCGCTCAGCAAAAGAGGAGAGTGGGAGTCCAAGCACTAGCCGAACTTCCGCAGTTTGGGGCTTGAAGAAATTTTCCGAGAATATTTTTGCATTGGGGGTGAAGTAGGAATAAGCCGGTTCCATAGCTGTTAGCCGCGCTGAAGGCGATGTAGTGCCAAAATCAGGGTATTGACTGAG
>JACQUA010000099.1 GCA_016210565.1 Chloroflexota bacterium | reverse complement strand
TTGCAGGGCCATTCTGGCCTCAGACGGGGCGTTCAAATAAGCCAGTACCTCGCCCTCCTGTTTGGCCGCGGCCAGAGTGGTTTCCCATCTTGCTTGCCAGTCCGCCCGGGCGACATTGCCGGCAGGTTGCCCGGCGCCGCCAGGCGCCGGGCTAGCCGTTAATGGCGCCGGCGCGCCGCCCGGGGTGCAACCGGAGGCCAACATCACCAGCAACAACAGGCCGGTGACAGGAACGGTCATTTTCTTCACTGATCATCTCCTTTCTCATGCTTTACGCAACTTACACTGACGCACGGAATATACCATACCTCCGCCCCATTGTGTCAACCGTTAATCCGGTGCTTGTGGCCGAAGGAGAAGTTGGCATAGCTGCCCTCGGCGTTGTATTTGGCGATGCGGGCGTTGTCCCAGTCGGCCACCCAGATATTGCCCGAGGAGTCCACGGCCGCCTTGTAGGGGGTGCTCACCCGGCTGGAGGCGTTGCCGCTGTCCCCGAAGGAGAACAGGAAGCCGGTCTGCGAGGTCAGCCGGTCCAGGAAGTCATAGGCGAAGCTCTCCGTCTCCCAGCGCGAATCGGTCACCCGGGTCTCCCGCTTGGTCAAATTCCCAATCGAGTCCCAGGTGTGTTTGACGTCCTGCAGGGTGGTGTCCGGGTTTCCCATCTTGACCGTTTTCAGATCACATCGTACAGTCGACCTAACTGCGACTAACGTGACCAATACTCACTGTTTGACTCGGTAAAAGTTGTGACGTCCATCTCAAACTCGTCCAGCGGAGTCAAGAGGATATTGGTTACCTTAGCCTTCTTGAAGACATCTTTCACTCGTCCGGTAATCACTGTTTCTCCCGCGGCAAGCCTGAAGACGTCGCTTCCATCCCAGTTTTTTTCGTCAAAATAGAGACCTCTGTACACGCGGTAAGGATCGGCGCCGGGTACGAGCGGCGGTTTGTCAATGATTGGACTTTTGGCGAGGTTAATCTTTCCCGCCCAGCTTTTCACGGCGAACCCGTGATAACCGGGCAGGGGCTCTCCGCGCCGTCCATACGCTTCAACCGGATAGGTGTCCCAACCGGTGAAGCCATTAGCTTTCAGCAGGCCCAGGACTCTTTGTGATATGCAGGTTATGAACACCGAGCTTGCCCAAAGGAAGTCGGCCAGTTGTCCGCCCATGAAAGCTTTGAGCAACACAGGTTCCGGCGGCCTGAACTCTCCTGAGTATAACTCAAAGCTGTTTCTCCAGGCAAATTCCTGCTGTGCCTTAAGGCGCAGCGGGCGAGTGGCCCCGGGTTCTTCGAGCATGTAAAAGTTGGAATAGTCTATCATTGGACTCAATCAGTTATCCCCCCTGCGTCTGGACTCCGAAGTGTTTCTTGGTCAGATCCTTGCCTTTTTGCGCGATTTGCTAATATGCCAGCGGCGGCACTCACTCTATCATTGAAGCGATCACTCTTTCCGCCTCTTCCCAGGACACTTCTACCGCCTCCAACTGAAAAGATACTCCGCCATAGTTCCAAATTGCCTGTACCGAGGGAACATCCCGGGACGCGCCGGGCGGGCGCGATATAGTGGCTGTTCCTTCGTCCACCAGAATGCGAACCCCTTTTAGCTCGACCGCGGTCCAATTTTCGTCCGGAGGCGGCGCTGGGATGCGGTCGGCCGGACCCGTCTCTCTCAAAAAGATGAAGCCGTCACTGCTTTCACTGGCAAAACGCATAAAGACCATAGAACTCCGTTCTCGCCCCGGCAAAGCTAAAGGCATGTGGAGTAGCATGCTCAATTCGAAGTCGTCCGGCAAATAACCCGGCATCACCAGTTGAAAACTGGCGTTAGCTCGCGCTTCTTCCAGGCGCCAGGACAATCGCTGTCTCTCCATCTGCCGGCGAACTTCGACGTTCGGCGAAATGTCGAGCGGCCTCGCCTCTTGTTGCCAGGGGTTGCACGATGAAACAAAAGGAAAGTAGGCCAAGACTAGTGCCAGAAACAGACTGCCCAGCAAATAGCTTTTCAAAGTTGAGCAGAACGTAACCAAAAAGCTTATGCGATCCTTTCCATTAGCATTTGCTACCAGGA
The DNA here is from genome assembly GCA_016210565.1 of Chloroflexota bacterium. Taxonomy (GTDB): domain Bacteria; phylum Chloroflexota; class Dehalococcoidia; order JACQUA01; family JACQUA01; genus JACQUA01. The sequence goes on along the minus strand of JACQUA010000099.1, from coordinate 3,098 downwards.
TATTCTTGCTCTCAAGCTCTCAGGCGGGTTCATCCGCCATTGGAGGCTCCTTTCAGCAAGGAAGTCATGACTCTGTCTGCTTCCGGCCGGGCTGGTGAATCTGCGCGTCACCGTGGGGCAATCCGGCTCGGAGAGCGCACCACGCGATGTCCTATTCGATCATTGAAGCCACCACCTTTTCGGCCTCGTCCCACAATAGGCCCACCGTGGTTAAATAAAATGATACGCCGTTGTGGTTCCACCGGGCCTCTACACCTTCCAAATATGCTACCGACCCGTCCGGCAGACGCCTCTCGGAAAACCCACCGTAGACCACCTGGACCCGTACCTCCTTTATCGTCTTGTACTCCCACTTTCGGTCGAGGGGATAGAAGTCCCGGGGCAGCGGTATGCCCTCGGTGATCCTTATGCCGCGAACACCGCGACTATCGAAGTACCATACGTCGACGAAGCGGTTAATCTTGTCGTTGAAGGGGCTCTCAGCGATACCCGGCGAATAGATTCCCTCCGGCAAGTACCGTGGCAGTACGATCTCAAAAGGCATTTTGCTCTGGATTCTGGCCAGGTCGTCCAGTCGTCGGACGTCATCCTTGCCAGCCCCGGCGCCCCGGCAGGCCGCGGCGATGGTCAATGACACCAGCACTAGGATAAATGTGTTTCGATACATGGACAGGTCTCCCTCAGTGAAACTGTTAACCAGGACTCGAAATCAATCGCTCTCACCCGTTTTCCGTCGTTTTGTCACTTCACTATACCTTCGAATGCAGCTTGTCGAAACCCATTGAGGCTAATATCCGAACTCAATGGAACGCTTCGCCGACTGTGAAGTTCTTCTTGAAAGGGTATCGCCCTTTTGATATTCAACCATCAATGCCATTTCGATGCGGCCATTGCCGAGCTGAGCTCCCGGAATGATACCCTCGACCATGAACGGTGGAGGCGGTGGCGCCCAGAAGGGGCCGCCACCCGGTGGGGCTGGGTCCCGGGCCGGTTGTCCAAGCCGGTCGTAAAACACCGTCTGACCGAAGCTCCTTACTTGAATTGTCGGTATGACGCCGATGTAGCTGGCTGACCAGTTAGTAACCATCACCTCCGCAGCGGCGGCAAAATAGGTTCCGGCGCCGTCCGGACCCACTTCGCTCCAGCGGAAGACACCGGCGAACGAGTAGGTGCCGCTGGCGATCAGCGGGCCCTTGTCGGCCACCTGGGCACCTGAAGTGAAAATGAACCCCCCAAACAGAGCCCAGTCCAAAACGGGTATTCCGATATAGTCTGGCTGGATAACCTCTACCGGTTCGTTAACGGTGAAATCGCCTTTCATGCTGAACGCCATGAAGTTCAATCCGCCACCGCGGTTGTAGGTGACGGTCACCCAGGTCCCATCGGTGTAAATCGTGCTCACCGTCGAGCTACGACCCGGCCCGAAGTGGCGAATCACGCGGTCCACTTCCTTCTGCTCAAATCCGGTAGGGTCAATGTACTTTAGAGGGTTGTTGAGGACATAGGAATAACGGTTCAGGTTCTGCGGGTTGCCGGCTCTGGGCACGACGGGATCCGGGCTGATGAATCTTGCCAAACTCGCGTCGTAGTACCTGCCTTTGTAATAGTACAGCCCGATGTCGTCCAGGCGCTGGCCGGTGAAGCGCTGGGCGGGGAGGGGAAGGACGGAAGTGCGGGCCTCGCCGTAGGGTTTGTAGGTGGTGGAACCCATGAGCACCCCGGAACTATCGGTGGTCAGCGAGGTCGAACCCAGGTGGTCCTGGATGAGGTAGCGCAAGACGGCCCCGCCGGACTGGGGGATTTCCCGGTAGGCCACCATCTTGTCGCCCAGGTAGTAGTAGAGGGTCACCGTGCCGTTGGAAGTGTTCCTTTCCAGGTGCTTGCCGGCGTAGACGGTATTGCCGGCGATGGTGTTCTTCTTCACCCGGAAGCCGTCGCCGTCGTAGAGATAGGTGCCATAGCCCTCGACTTCGGACATCCGGTTCTCCACGTCCCAGTTGAGGAAATACTCGCCCCAGAAGCTCATGCTGCCGTTGGCGTCATAGGTGTAGCTGCTGGTCCCCGCCTGGGTGACCGCATGGGGCCTGGTCCCGTAGCTGTAGGCCCGGCCGTCGTTGAGGGTCATGTTGCCGATCTGGTTGTAGGCCCAGCCGGCGGTGGCCGGCAGGTCGTAGGCCTGGAGGCGGGAGTTGTCGCTGTCCACCGCGTACACCCGCTCGAAGTTCACCGCCACCCCCCGGGGATAGCTGAACTGGCCCTGGCCGCTGCCGCTGGAACCGAATTTGGTGATGAACGTCCCGGAAGGACTCAGCTTCTGCACGCGGTGGTTGTTGGTATCGGCCACCCAGATATTGCCTGAGCCATCCACGGCCACATCTTGAGGACTCTTGAACTGGCCGTTGCCGGAGCCGGAGCCGGCGCCGCCCCAGGCCACCCCGTTAGTCCCGGCGGCGCTGAATTTCTGGATGCGGTGGTTGTTGCTGTCGGCCACGTAGATGTTGCCCGAGGCATCTACCCCGATGCCCTGGGGATATTTGAAATCGCCCACGGCGGTACCGAACTGGCCCCAGCTATTGGGACTGCCCCCGTTGGGGTCACCGCCGGTGTCGGTAAAGTACTTCACCTTGTGGTTCCACTGGTCCATGACGTAGATGTAGCCGTTAGAGGGATTGTACATCACGTCCTGGGGGTATTTGAACTGGTTGTCGGCGCTGCCGTAGCCTCCCAGGTCAAAGGTGGGCGCCGGGATGTTGTTGCCGGCGCTGTCGAACTTGTACACCCGGCTGTCCCAGTAGTTGGAGACATAGAAGTTGCCAGAGGAATCGATGGTCACCCCGGTGGGGCTGTCGATCACCCCCTGGCCGAAGGAGGTCTGGTAAACCCCCTCGGCGTTGTATTTGGCGATGCGGGCGTTGTCCCAGTCGGCCACCCAGACATTGCCCGAGCCGTCCACTGCCGCCTTGTAGCCTAACTTCCGCAGTTTGAGCGGTGAAGAATTTTTGAAAATATTTGTTTAGATAGGCATGGTTGAGGTTAGGGCCAGTCGGCTGTGGGTTTCCGAATTTAGCGGCTCCCGAAAAGCAATGTAGTGTAAACAT